>CANQZS010000109.1 GCA_947628385.1 uncultured Clostridia bacterium
ACGGAGCAAGAGCCGCTTATATAGCGGGCTGCTGCGGAACTGCCTGCACTATCTCCGACAGGGACGACGGAGTTCCCGCTCTGGGAACTATGGCTCATTCATGGATACAGATGTTTGACAGCGAGCTTGAAGCGTTCCGCGCTTATGCAAAATGCTATCCCAAAGGAACGACTCTTCTTGTGGATACCTATAACGTTCTTAGATCGGGACTTCCCAATGCCATAACGGTTTTTAAGGAAATGCGCGACCGCGGAGAAAAGCCTGCCGGTATCCGCATAGACAGCGGAGATATAACCTATCTTTCCAAACGCGCCCGTCAGATGCTGGACGACGAGGGCTTCAAGGACGTTAAGATAGTTGCCTCAAATTCCCTTGACGAATACATCATAAGGGATATTCTCGTTCAGGGTGCAATGGTAGACAGCTTCGGCGTTGGCGAAAGAATGATAACCTCCAGATCGGAGCCTGTATTCGGCGGCGTTTACAAGCTTGCAGCCGTTGAAAAGGACGGCAGGATAATCCCGAAGATCAAGCTTTCGGAAAATACGGTCAAGATAACCAATCCGGATTTCAAAGAGGTATGGAGGCTTTTTGACACATACACCGGCAAAGCCATTGCCGACGTTCTGACGTGCAGGGGAGAGCTTATAGACGACACAAGACCGTATGAGATATTCGATCCGGATCACACCTATAAGCGCAAAACTCTGGAGCATTTCAGCGCAGTCCGCTTAATGGAGCAGATATTTGACGACGGAGTCTGCGTTTACGATCGTCCGTCCACAGATGATATAAGAGAATATTGTTCCGCTCAGCTTGACACTATATGGGACGAGGTAAAGCGGTTTGAGAATCCTCATAAATATTATGTGGATCTTTCCCAGCAGCTGTGGGATAAAAAGAACGAGCTGCTTATGAAAGAATACAAAGCGTAAACGACCCTCAGCAGGAAATTTCCTGCTGAGGGCTTTTGTTTTATGCTTGAATTTGCTGCGTTAATTATTTGACGATTCGGTCATCTTTGCGCGGTAGTCCTCTTTAAGCTTTAGCAGACGGGCAGAATCCTCCTGACGCTGTTGCTTGGCGGCGTCCTGAATTTTTCTTGTTTCGTCGATACCCTCAACGATTATGCGCCATGTTTCCTCAAGCGTGTCTACCTTGATAGAGCTTCCGGAAGCGAGCTGAGTTGTAAATTTCGTCTGAGCAACGGTATTCTCGGCATTTTTCAGAAGCAGCTCGTTGGTCTTTTCGTCAAGAGCGGACATAGCCTCCGCCTGAACGCGCTGGCGTTTCAGCATTACCGCCTGAGCAAGGGACTGCTTGAATACGGGCATGGTGATAATAAATGCGGAATTTATCTTTCTGATAAGGTTAAGGTTTGAGAACTGCATGGATTTCAGCATGGGAACAGTCTGCATTGCGACGTTTTCGGCAATTTTAAGATCCATGACTCTCTGCTCAAATACCTGACGAGTCTGTTCAAGAGTCTGGAGATCCATTGCCACAGCTCCGGAATCCGGCTCCTCCTCCAGCTTTTTGCGGTAATCGGCAATATATTGATCGAGCTCGGTGCAAGCCTGTTCGCCTGCCATTATATAAAGCAGAAGATCTTTATAATACTGGATATTTGCATTGAACATAGTTTCCAGCTTGACGTTTGAGGCTTCGATCTCGGTCTCATACTGTTTGAGCTGAACATATACGCGATCCACCTCGTCGCCCATTGTGTGATACTTTGCAAGGAGCTTATCAAGCTGCTTTTTGACGTTGGAAAAAAGACCTTTTTTTCCGTCATCGGCAAGCTCCTTGGCGTCAAACTGAGCCATTATGGCGGAAAGATGCTGCAAAAGCTCTCCGGAATCGTTGATCTTCTTGACGTCCATTGAATTAAGCACCTGATCTGACGCTTTGGAGATCTCCATAGCAACTTCGTTTCCGAATTTTACTACAGAGTTTACATCGTTGATATTGATAGTGCTTACGAGCTTATCTACCTCCTCGTTTTTGATAAGCTCCTGTTTCAGCTCCTCGGTCTTTTCTACGATAGAGAACTGCTGCGGCTCGGCTTCGGCAACAACTGTCTGAACAGTGCCGGCTGCTGCTTCTGAAACAGCAGCTTCCGTCTGAGCCTGACTTTCTGATGATGGGGTGAACTGCAATGCCATTTACTTTCTTCCTTTCCTGAATAATTTTCCGAACAGACCTCCGCCGTCGGGTTCCGGAACCGAATCCGGTATTTTGAATCTGGGAATGTGGACGTTGTATTGAAACTCGTTCATCACATGAGTTTCAAATGCAGCGTCACTTACAAAGGTCTCAATATTTTTATAGCCCGTAGGCGTATAAACAATAATATCAAATCCCAGCAGGGAATACAGTACAAGCTGTATACATTCCACCTTGCTGAAAGTATCCTCTATGGCGTCTATAACTATAAGCTTGGGAATATCCTTTGTGAAGTCATATTTTTGCAGAAGCTTAAGTATCTCGCGGTCGATATTTGTTCCCACATATATTACCATAGGAACAAGCTCATTGGCGGGAAGCTTCAGGAAACCGCTGTCCACGGCTTCCTGCATTTTGCTGAAAATCAGTGTTTGCAGGCTGTCTGAGAGGAACCCGTATTTATTTACAGGAGAATTCTTTAGCTGATCCGTGAATATTTTGTTCCCGCTGTAGTATGGACTGTAGACGCCGAGCTGAGATTCACCATATTTTTTATACCCGGGGGATTTATATATCAGTCTTGTATATGGGGAGAGCTTTTTTTTCACGCTGTTCCAGTAATCGCCCATATCGCCGTCCTTAACGCCGCTTATTTTAGCAAATATCGTAGGAACGACAGCCTTGTCGTCCTTAACGTCGAAGCCGGTACGGTACTTAGCCTGCTGGTGCCAAAGAATATCTATCTCGTCGTATGTAGTTTTGAGTGTGACCGACTGCATATCCTCGAACTGAAAATCACGGAACATTGTATTCCCGCTGTAAAGGATAGTGTCAAGCTCCTTGTACGCGTTATAAGCGACAGTGGAAATTTTTGTTCTTACGGGCTTATCGGGGTATGGGGCAACGGGTGTGGAAGCAGAAAGCTCAAATATCTGCATTCTGCCCTCGAGATTATTTCTTGAAAGAGTCGGCAAGGGAGCCTTGCTGCTGCAAACGTATACGACGTCCAGACCGAGACGTGACATAAAATGCAGGAACATAACGCCGTCGGGAGCTATCCCGCCGTAATAAAGCAGCACCGGTATTTCGGAATGATCGTTTTTGTATATATCCGAGCAAAGGCAGCGGTTCATTCTGATAATAAGTGTGCGGGCAGTCTCGAGCATAGCTTCGCCGTTCATATTTTTAAGGAACAGGGGCAAAGCTTCCTTAGCGAGCTTAGTTCTCAGCTCATCGAAAGGGATACTGATCCGTTCGGTAATATCCGAAAGCAGCTTTTCTCTGTCTGCGGAGGCGTCGATCCCGTCGAATATGGAAAGCTCCTCCTGAGACGGAGCTTTCATTTCATTTTCGATATAGAACAGCAGCTTAGGGGATCTTATCAGGTCATCTCTGAGCTTGAAAAGCATATTGCGGAATTCGTTCTGCGCGTCGATCTCCATAGGAGTGCCTACAAATGCAGCAAAATAGACCGGTATGAGCTGATCCGCGGTAAAGTGACCGCCTCTGGAAGCAAGCCGTTCGGCATGGGATTCAAAAATATCCTTATTTAATGTTTCCGATGAAGTTGTAACAGTCTGTACGAGCTTTTTATTTTCGGTAGAAAAACCTTCAAAAACCATAAAAAGGTAAGCCTTTCGGGAGAATTAACAGCATATTCGCAGGAAAGCTGTCACTATTAATTATACTATACATTGTATATTATGTCAATAGAGTATTGTGATTTTTTTGAATATTCGTTAATATTGGTCAGCATCACTAAAGAAATTTTGCGCGAAGCGCAAGGAAATGCCATTATTTTCATGGCAGTATTGACTTTTGTGTCAAAAAATGTTATAATGTTTATGATTTTATAAAAAGGAGTTATATTATGGCTGATTTTCTTTGTAAATGCTGCGGGGCGGCTCTTAACGTCCAGCTCGGCAAAAGCACCGTTAAATGCGAATACTGCGGAGTGACGCAGACTTTGCCGAGAGATAATGACGATATAGCCGCTAACCAGTTCAACCATGCGACCGATCTCCGCATAAAAGGCGAATTCGATAAAGCCGAAGCTATTTACGAAAACCTTGTGGCAAGCTATCCTAATGAATCGGAAGCATACTGGGGTATCGTTCTTTGCAGATATGGCATCATATATGAAAATGCTCCGGATAAAAATAAAAAGCTCCCTACCTGTAACAGGACTATGGAAAGCTCTATACTGCAGGACGACGATTACCGTTCCGCTCTGGAATATGCCGATGACGAGCAGCGCATGATCTATGAAAGCGAAGCTGCCGAGATCGACAGGATCCAGTCGGCTATACTTAAGATCGCAAGAAATGAAGCTCCTTACGATATTTTCATCAGCTATAAAAGGACAGATGAAAACGGAGAACGTACAGTTGACAGCCTGATCGCAGACGAGATCTACCGCCGGTTCACCAAGGAAGGCTATAAGGTGTTTTATGCGGAGGTCACGCTTGAAAATAAGCTCGGTGAGGATTATGAGCCGTATATCTATTCCGCTCTTGAAAGCTCTAAGGTCATGCTGGCGGTGGGCACAAAGCCGGAATATTATAATGCGGCATGGGTAAAGAACGAGTGGAGCAGATTCCTGAAAATGACGAAAAAGGATCCGTCCAAAAAGCTGATCCCGTGCTATAAGGACATGAACGCGTACGATCTGCCTGAGGAAATAATGAAGCTGCAGGGCAAGGATATATCTAAGATCGGCTATGATCTGGAGCTGTTGAGGTTCGTTGAAGAGTGGTTCGCATATAATAAGCGTTCGGCACCGTCAAGGACTGTACAGCAGGCTGCAAAGCCGTCTGAAAACAAGGAACAGCTCCTGAAAAGAGTGGATATATTCCTCAGAGATGGCGAATGGATGAAAGCGGATCATTATTGCGAAAAGATCCTTGATATGGATCCGGAATGTTATCAGGCATATCTGGGAAAGCTTATGTCAGATGTGAATTGCCATAATATTCCAGAGCTTAAAGGATCAGAGATCTGCTATTTAGATAACGTCAGCTTCAAAAATGCTTTGCGGTACGGAAAGGGATCCGACGTGAACGAGCTTAAAGAAGCGGCTTGCGATTCCGCTTATCGTCAGGGAAAATATATGCTGGAAAACGCCTCTTCGCAGGAAAATATCGACCGTGCGATGGAGATAATGCTCCTGCTTACGGAATATGACTATAAGGATTCCCGACAGATCTATAACGACAGTGAGATCTATAGAAAAGAATTTGAATATAGTCATGCTCTGGCGATCATGAATAGAGCGGAAACCTCCGAAGAATATATCAGCGCGGGAAACAGGTTCAAGAGCATCAGCGGATATAAGGATTCAGATTCCAAGGCAAAGGAATGTTTCAGGAGATCGACCGGCGCTAAGGCGAAAAGATTAGGGCACAAATTAAAGCTTATACTGTTTTTCATTCTGGATTTTGTTATACCGGTCACGCTGTTTGCGATAATCAATGCAGTTCTCAGGCTTGATTATGTGGATTCGATAAGTCCGTTTGCGGCGGTATGTTCGTCGGTGCTGCTCGGTGCGGCAACGCTTATATGCAATTTCCAATCCGGATATTTGTATTCATATCTGGATCTTGATGTATCGGGCTGCTTGGTCAAGGGCTTTTACGCGTGCGGAAATGTTTTAAATGCAATGATGCTTTTCCTTGTCGCTCCGCTTATTGCTATGGGAAATTTTATTACGATGGGAACGGCTGCGATCGTTGGCGTTGCAGCAATGATCGTCGGTATCATTGCTGCAAGGATCGGTTATAATCTCGGAGGATAAAAAAGCTTCGCATTAATTCGAGAAAGAGGAAATAATATGACGGAAATTGATTTTGCAGTGCTCGATTTTATTCAAGAGAATTTGCGCTGTTCATTTCTGGATGCGGTAATGTCTGCTTTGACACATCTGGGGGACGGAGGTATCCTTGCGGTGGTCATTGCCGCAGCTCTTGTGTTATCAAAAAAATATCGCAGAATAGGCTTTACGCTTGCTTTTGCGATCATATTATGTTTCCTTTTCGGAAATCTGCTGCTGAAAGAGCTTATCGCAAGACCGCGCCCGTTTATACAGCGCCCCGATACAGAGCTTATCATATCT
>CANQZS010000110.1 GCA_947628385.1 uncultured Clostridia bacterium
ATAATTTCGGATCGTGGGATCTACACCATTGTTGAGACTGCAAAGGTCGGGACTGTCATCTGGGGAAAATTAAAAAGCGGGATCGGCTGGATCTCGCTTAATGAAAAATATGTTATTAAGCTTTAGGAGGGAATTTTATGAAAAGTAATTTTTTGAAATGGCTGAAAGCTGCGGGGATCCGCGCTATTAAAACCGTTGCACAGACAGCCGCTGCGACTATCGGAACCTCTGCACTTTTGTCTGAGGTCAATTGGAAAATAGTCATTTCCTCGGCTGTGGTTGCGGGGATACTTTCAATGCTTACAAGTGTAGCAGGACTTCCGGAGGTTGATGAATGAACACTGAAATAATTACCGCGCTTATTGCTCTTGTGGGAACTCTGGGCGGTTCTTTCGGCGGGATCATGGTTTCAAGCAAGCTGTCAAATTACCGGATAGAGCAGCTTGAAAGAAAGGTCGAAAAGCATAATAATCTTATTGAACGCGTCTACAAGCTTGAACAGCACGACGCGGTTTTTGATGAGGAGATAAAGGTCGCGAATCATAGGATAAGCGACTTGGAAAATTTAAAAAAATAGTGTTAAATTATATACATATATCATCTATGTGCAATTGAGCTTGCACACATGGAGATAATTTCCGCGATACTTTATCAGCTTACCAAGGATCTTACTCCTGAGCAGATAAAAGCCAGCGGCTTTGACACCTATTTCGTTGACCATACTACGGGAATTTATCCGGTCGCAGCTTCCGGAGTTCCGTTCACCGCTGCGTATTTTCAGTCCAAGGGTGACATTATAACCGATCTTGTAGAAGATCTTGCTGCGGAACAGAAAGCCCGTACGACCTATGACAATATTATCCGTCTGACAGATGATCCGGACGTTCTTGATCCGATAAAATTCCTCCGTGAAAGAGAGATCGTTCACTTCCAGCGTTTTGGCGAGGGTCTGAGGATCGCTCAGGATAATCTTAATTCAAAGAATTTCTATGCTTTCAATCCGGAATTTGACACCAACTGCAAGGCAAGATAAAATTTAATTTCAAAAAATTCCCCGTTTTCCAAAAAATCCGGAAAGCGGGGATATTTATTATCATAATATCGCTTTTATCTGTTTAAAAGCGATGCCATATCGTAAAGTCCGGCAGGACATTCCGCAAGATAAACTGCGGCATTTACCGAACCGACTGCGAAAACTTCTTTTGAAGCCGCTGAATGTGAAAGCGTTATGACCTCGTCGCGTCCGGCAAAAATTATCTCATGCTCGCCGACGATCGTTCCGCCGCGGACGGAATGAAGTCCTATCTCGTTCCTGTCGCGCTTTTTTCTCTGGGAATGTCTGTCATATACGTAATTGTATTTGTTGTCCAGAGTTTCATTTATAGCGTTTGCAAGCATTATTGCAGTACCGCTTGGAGCGTCTATTTTCTGATTGTGATGCTTTTCAACGATCTCAATATCGAACTGTCCGCCAAGGACCTCAGCTGCGCTCTTTGCAAGCTTACAAAGCAGATTTATTCCCAAAGACATATTGAATGTGAAAAATACGGGAATTTCCTCCGCTGCTTTTTTGATAGCGGCGATCTGCTCGTCATTGTAGCCTGTTGTGGCGATCACCACCGCAGTTCCGGTGGAAAGACAATATTCCAGTAGATCGTTCAGGCAGGACGGGTGAGAGTAGTCTATTATAACGTCCGGCTTCTGAGGAAGTTCCTGCGGCTTTGAATAAACGGTGAAGCTTTCCGCAGGGGAGGTGTTAAGGTCTATGCCGGAAATTATACGGCAGTCGTCCCTGTCCTTAATTACCGAAGCAATGACTTTACCCATTTTTCCGTTTGCGCCGCAGACAGTTACATTTACCATTTTTATCATTCCATTCCGTAATTTATTTTATAAGACCGTACTCTTTCATTATTTCAGCCAGTGTGTCGATCTTGCTCTGTTCCATTTTCAGAAGCGGCAGACGGCATTCTCCGGCTTTCCAGCCCATAAGATCCATGGCTTCCTTGACCGGTATAGGATTAACGTCCATAAACAGTGCATTTGCAAGCTTTAAATATTTTATCTGCAATCTTCCTGCTTCGGCAAAATCATTATCAAGGCAATATTTGGTTATCATGTGAGTTTCCTTTGGAATAACGTTTGAAAGCACGCTTATAACGCCCTTTCCGCCAAGGGACATTATGGGAACGATCTGATCGTCGTTTCCGCTGTAAACGTCCATATATTCTCCGCATTCCTCAATGAGCTTTGCGATAGCCGAGATATTTCCGCTTGCTTCCTTGGCTGCTGCGATATTTTCGTGCCTGCACAGAGCCTTGTATGTATCAAGGGAGATATTCACGCCTGTTCTTGAGGGGACATTGTAAAGAATTGCAGGAATTTTAACGCTGTCGGCAATTGCGGTAAAATGCGCGGCAAGTCCTCTTTGAGAGGTCTTGTTATAATAGGGAGTTACCAGCAGGAGCGCGTCTGCACCGAGCTTTTCCGCTTCCTTGGAAAGCTCAACGGCATATCTTGTGTCGTTGCTGCCTGTACCTGCAATGACCGGAACGCGTTTATTTACCCTGTCAACACAATAGCGGATACATTCAACGTGCTCCTCGTCGGTCATAGTGGAGGATTCGCCGGTAGTTCCGCAGACGATTATTGCGTCCGTTTCATTTTCTATCTGGAAATCTATCATTTTACCGAACTCTTCATAATTGATCGAACCGTCGGCGTTCATAGGAGTGACTATAGCAACTCCGGCGCCGGTAAAAATTGTTTTTTTCATAGCAATCTTCCTTTCATAAATTCTAAATTTTGCCTGCTTCAAATGCTTGACATTGTAAACCAAAAAGCGTATAATAAAAGCAGAAAGCATAAAGGAGATGGTAATGTGTCAACTGTTCCTACCCAGATCCGTATAGATTCGGAAACCAAGCAGAAAGCGTCCGAACTTTTCAGCACTCTCGGACTTGATATGTCCGGTGCAGTGAATTTGTTTCTGCACCAGTGTATTCTTCATAACGGACTGCCTTTCGCAGTAGAGATACCTTCTTACCGTGAAAAGACTCTTGCGGCAATGGACGAAGCCCGCCGTATATCCTCTGACCCTGACGTAAAAGGATATACTACCATGGAAGAGCTTAAAGCCGCGCTGCATAAAAGTGTTTAGAGTTGAGAGTTGAGATAAAATAACATTATTCAACTATTACTATCTGATAACAGAGTTATACTTAACGTCTTTGTAGTAGATGTAAGCATTTTTTTCAACTCTATACAATCATTATTAATGGATATATACATTGTTTCGTTTATATATCCGGTTTCTTTCAGTAATTCAAGCCAATATATTGTTTCGGAACATTCTTTTAATGCAATATAAATTTTTGATAAAAAATCCTTTTTGCTCATTGCTGCTCTTGATTCTGCAAGATTAGCGCCAATACTTGTACCGCATCTGAGAATTTGTTTTGACAAAACAAATTCTTTTTTTCACTGCACAAATATTTATATAGATTAACTATTCTTACAGCAAATTTTTTGCTTTTGTATTCGGCTGTGTTCTGCTTTTCCATAAATAACAAGTCCTTTGGAATGTTGAAAATATCGGAGAAGATCATCTCAACTCTTAACTCTCAACTCTTAAAACTGTATTCAGTCAAAGTATCCTTTCGCCGCAAGAAGCTCTGCCATAAGAACGGCGCCGCCTGCCGCTCCTCTCAGCGTGTTGTGGGAGAGACAAACAAACTTATAATCGTACTGGGTATCCTCACGGAGACGTCCTATGGAAACAGCCATGCCGTTTTCGATCATTCTGTCAAGCTTAGCCTGCGGACGGTTATCCTCCTCAAAGTAGTGGAGGAACTGCTTCGGCGCGGAGGGAAGCTGCAATTCCTGCGGAACGCCGCTGAAATTCTTCCATGCTTCGATCATCTGCTCCTTTGTGGGCTTCTTTTTGAAGCTTGCGAAAACAGCAGCCGTATGGCCGTCCGAAACGGGAACTCTCAGACACTGTGCCGTAATTGACGGCTCGGAAGCGTTTACGATCCTGTTTCCCTCGATATGTCCCCAGATCTTTAAAGGCTCCTGCTCGGATTTTTCCTCCTCGCCGCCTATGTAGGGGATAACATTGTCAATAATTTCCGGCATAGTATCAAAGGTCTTTCCCGCGCCGCTGATAGCCTGATATGTGCAGACAAGAGCCTTTTCCACGCCGAATTCAGCCATGAGCGGGTGAAGCGCAGGAACATAGCTTTGCAGCGAGCAGTTGGATTTGACTGCGATAAATCCGCGCTTTGTGCCGAGACGCTCGCGCTGTGCCTTGATGATCTCAATATGCTCCGGATTGATCTCGGGAACTACCATCGGAACGTCCGGAGTCCCTCTGTGTGCGGAATTGTTTGAAACTACGGGACATTCAGCCTTGGCATAGCGTTCCTCAAGAGCCTTTATTTCGTCCTTTTTCATATCTACCGCGCAGAAAACAAAATCTACCATTGAAGCGATCTTATCTATATCGGCAGTTGCGTCCATAACGATCATGTCCTTTATATTTGCCGGAATAGGGGAGGTCATTGCCCATTTTGCACCCACTGCGTCCTCATAGCGTTTTCCCGCGCTTCTTGGGGAAGCGGCGATCGCCGTTACGTTGAACCAAGGGTGATCTTCCAGAAGCAGTGAGAATCTTTGTCCCACCATGCCTGTTGCGCCGATAATGCCTACATTGAATTTTTTCATAATTTTGCTCCTTTGTACAGATAATAAAAAAATCGGTTTTTTACGACCGATAAATCATGTTATACAACAGAAATACTGACATAAAATGTCGATAGCACTCCATCATATAAGAATGATGACAATTGCATACTTATTCAATATGCAATCAGGGAAATGTCTGCCGGAACGCTTCCCTTCGGCAGTATTGCCTTTTCCGGACCATACGGGCGGCTTGGCGGCCTCTGGAACGGTACTTATCTTTACTGCGCCTCTATCGGAAATAAAAGCATCAACAAGTGATACTTACATTATATCCGCTTGCGCGGCATTTGTCAATAGTTTTTACAAATATAAATGAGAATTTGCGTCGCCGCTGCGTATGACCGGAGCGCGTCCTGCGGCTCCATGACTGCGATAAGTGCCGAAAAATATATTTTGGTAAAAATTAATGCTATTATTATTTAGAAATTTGTGCAAAAAATGTTTGATATATTTTTCCGGAAACGTTATAATAGTATTAGGAAGCCGCTGCTCAATGCAAATTTATCCGATCAGCGCTTCCTTAACTGTGTAAAAGGAGATGTAGCTATTGGTCGCAGATCTGACGAAGGGAAAGCCCTCGTCTTTGATATGGCGGTTCACACTGCCTATGCTTATAAGCATAATTTTCCAGCAGATGTACAATATCTGTGACAGCGTTATTGCGGGGAATTTCATTGGCAGCACTCCTGCGGACGGCGAGCTTGCACTTGCCGCAGTTGGAGCGTCCTATCCGGTAACCATGCTTTTTATCCAGATAGCGAACGGCATAAATGCAGGCTGTGCCGTGGTAATATCCCAGCTCTTCGGAGCAAAGGAATTCGTGAGAATGAAAACGGCAGTCTCTACCTCCATAATAACAACTCTTGTGATCGCGGCGGTGCTTACTGTGGCGGGACTGTTCCTCAGCACGCCGATAATGACCGCTCTGAACACCAAGGACAACATTTTTGCCGATTCGGTCATATATTTGCAGATATACATAGTGGGACTTATCTTCCTGTTCCTGTACAACGTCTGTACGGGAATTTTTACGGCTATGGGAGATTCAAAAACGCCGCTGGTATTCCTTATTGCCTCATCAATAGGAAATATTATCCTCGATCTTCTGCTTGTGATAGTCTTTGAAATGGGAGTCGCCGGCGTGGCATGGGCAACGTTCATAGCTCAGGGAGCCTCTGCGGTGCTTGCTGCGGTGACATTGTTTTTCCGGCTCAGGGGGATAAAGACCACCCACAGGAGCCCGCTGTTCTCTCCTCATATGCTCAGGACCATAAGCAGGATAGCTATCCCCACCATATGTCAGCAAAGCTTTGTTTCAGTGGGAAATCTTATGATACAGGGTCTGGTGAACGATATGGGTTCGGCGGTAACGGCGGGATATTCCTCGGCAATAAAGCTGAACACCTTTGCCGTAAACGCTATGGCTTGCATTTCAAACGGAATAAGCTCCTATACGGCTCAGAACATCGGCGCGGGGAAG
>CANQZS010000111.1 GCA_947628385.1 uncultured Clostridia bacterium
CTCCGCCCCTTGACCCCGCGAGCTGGGCTCAGCTCGACCAGCTTTATATTTTGCGCCTACGGCGCAAAATAGTAATCACTTTTTCGACAAACTGAGTCCTCAAAGCATATCACAGCTTTGAGGACTCTTTATATCTTATGCCTGTTCTTTATCTGAGCTGTCGGGAGCATTGTTCTGAGGAATGTCGGCTATAAAATTCTCCTCCGGTACAGCAGCGCTTTCAGAAGATCCCTTTTGATCCTCAGGAGCTTCTTTACGGATCACGGCACTCTCCACATATGGAGCCTTACTTTTTTCAATACGGTTTTTATGCTCAAAGATCCCGATAACAACAAGCGTCAGCACACCGAGTATGGACAGTACGATGCCAAGAGCCATTCCCTTGGGGAAAAATCTCATTTCAATAGTATGTGTTCCGGCAGATACGGGAACGCCTATAAGAGCGTCCACAAGCTCAACGGGTTCTGTTTTTTCTCCGTCAACATATATTGTCCAGCCCGGCTCCCATGAAATAGTAGTAAACAATATACCGTCTTTCTGAGCAGTAACAGATCCCTTGATATGATCCTCCTTGAAATAGTCTATTTCAAGCGGCTGCTTCCTCAGCTCATCAACAGCGTTTGCAAACTGCTGCTCATCAAGATAATAGATATAATTATCCTTGAAAAGCACTTCGTTCTTTTCCTCTCTTATAGTTGTGATAAGAGAGATCTCCTCGCCCGCAGCAAATCTTCCGAGCGTCTGGATATTCATTTTTCCTCCCTCATAGTAATAATCGAGGAATTCCTTATTCAGCCAGAGGTTTACTTCCCTTTCATAGCTTGATGGGAAGTACATATAGATCATATCCTCCGTGGGAGCGGTAAATAAAAATTCAATATGTGAATTTTCTCCCTCAATACGCGTAGTATATTTGGTATGTGTGCCATATGTTGACGGTTTGGCGTTTTCGGGAACAATATCATCAATTTCGATCCTTTTAAAGAAATCCTGCTTTTCATCGGAAACAAGTGCGGAAAGCAGCAGATTCTGATTTTCAAAAGGATTTTCCCAGCTCTCAAACGTCAGGTTTGCAATTGAACTGTCCGCCATGAACGCAACGGGAAGAGCATAAGGATTTTTATAAACATACATTATCTCCTTGCTGTCTCCGTTTGCAAGGACAAGATCGTCATAATGCTTGGACAGCGCTGCCTCCGGAGGTTCAATGGTAGTGACTCCGAAATCATCGGTGACCTCCTTTGCTGCATCGCCCTTTTCCATTACGTATTTTATTCCGAATATAGAATCCGTAACATATGTTGCGCCCTTGTATTTGATATAGTGACCTCCGTAGGAAAAGCCAAGATTACGCAGGAATTGTATAGGCGCGGCATTGAGCGTTGAGCTGGAATGTGAAAGCCCGAATGATCCGAACGCCATAGCGTCGTTTACGGTACGGTGGAAGTCCTTTTCTATCCTGTAAATGCCGTCGTCCATATCATATATCTTTTGCACCGTATTTCTTCCAAGGGTGATGTATCTGTTATATGAACTGTGCTTTGAATATACGACGTCCTTGTCGATCTTATACATATTATAGGTAGTCGTAAAAGTAAGCTCTGCGATCACAAACATTGAAATAAATATAGGAACAGGCTTTACCTTATAGAATTTCTTATGCAGATACAGCAGCAGCGCATAGATCCCTGACATAGCCGCCGTGAACCATATAGTTGCAAGGATATGTGTTTTTTCAATATCCTTTCCGTTAGCGGTAACGATAATATCCTGCTTGTCAATATAGAAAACGTATCCCAGCAGCAGGAAAAATACAAGACCGATCTCCTTGTACGATATGCCCTTTATCCTTTCAAAAGCCTGAGCCGCCATAACAAGCATAAGGAAGCTGAATGTGAACGAATATCTGTACGGCAGCCAGTTAGGTACCTGAAAGCCGTGCCATACAAGATCCACCGTATACATATACATTGAAAGTATAATGGTAAGTGCAAGCATTCCGAAGCCTATTTTCTGCCGAAGCTTTATCCTGCTGTTTAAAAAATACAGAGGAACAAGTATGATAGTAAGTACTCCGCAGTATACCACCGGAGATCCCTCCGGACGGCACGTATCGTAAACGTTAGGCAGAAGATTCACAAAAAAATCTATAAAATCGAACTGCGTTTTCATATCATAGCTCGGAGAGGTAAATTCAAACTTTCCGAGGCTGAGGCTGTAATACAAGGGTATCAGCAGCCATGATGCGCAAACAGCGGCCATAACTCCTCCGCAGGCAAATTTCACAAATGAAAGGAACATATTTGCAAAGCGGAACGGATAGGTTTTTTCAGAAATAAAAAAGTAATATGCCAGAAAATAAAAGCAGCAGAAAATAGCGATCATCCAGCCGATATAGAAATTCGCCACGAACATAAGCGAGAGCGGTATAATGAAAAACAGCCATTTTCCATCATCGCAGAGCTTTTCTATCCCTCTGCATATTATGGGAAGATAAATAAGTCCGTCCAGCCACATCGGATCCATGAGCTGAACTACCATATATGACATCAGGCTGTATAATATCGCAAAAATAAGAGCCGTATACGGAGCCGTGCGCTTTGAGTTTCGCATATACCAGCAGAACACAGCCGAAGCCGTTCCTACCTTCATCATCTGCATTATAAGCAGTGATTCCGTCATCATCGCCCTTGGCAGGAGCATTACAATAATAGTGAACGGACTTGCAAGGTAATACGCATACATTCCTATTATTTCTCCGGAAAGATTCCTGCTCCAGCTGTTAAGGAAGCTTCCATTGCCCCAGAAAGCGTCTCTCAGATTTTCAAAATAATATACATACTGACCATTCAGGTCAAGCACAAGCACAGACTGATCCTTTACAGGATACAATCCGAACATCAGGTACGAGACCAGAAGCATTATCATAGGTATAAAAAATGCAAAAATATAAAGTCTTTTGCTGAACAGGAATTCCTTTATCCCTGTTTTATGCAGCATATGTGTACTCTTCAAAAACAGACCTCCATTCGGATAATGCGTGATAATATCTTTATTTTCAATACAAGCGATCTTTGCGGATAAATTTATCGGCCCGCAATTATTATTATAAATCCTTTTTCATCTCATTACAATAGTTTTAGTATATTTTTTTTATAAAAAACGTGAAAAATTGTAAAAAAGCCCTTGTTAAATTGATTTTAATATGTTATAATATTCTAAAAGAACATTTGTTGTGTATTTGAAGATGTCCTGCATCGCCGATACGGCATATGACATTTACAGCTTCATTGCGGACAGATATTACTGCCAAAGCAAAGCAATTTTTAAAATCATTATATCTGCGCTATAAAATTCCACCGGAGGTATTTATTATGCACCTTTTTGAAAAAACAGTTGGATCGGAAATGATCTTCGACGGCAAGATCATCAAAGTCAAAAAAGACAAGGCGGAGCTTGAAAATAATGAAATAGTGAACCGCGAGCTCGTTATCCACCCCGGAGGCGTATGTATAGTACCGGTAACGGATAACGGCGAAATACTTATGGTAAAACAGTTCAGGTACCCGTTCCAGACAGTCCTCACAGAGCTTCCGGCGGGAAAGCTCGAATTCGGCGAGGATCACCGCGAGGCAGGTCTCAGGGAGCTTAAAGAGGAGACCGGCGCTGTATGTGAAAAATTTGAATACCTCGGCGTATGTTATCCGTCCGTTGCATATCTTACGGAAAAGATTCATATGTATCTTGCAACAGGACTTTCCTTTGATAAGCAGCACCTTGACGACGACGAGTTCCTCGACGTAATAAAGGTAAAGATCGAGGACGCTGTCGAAATGGTCATGAATAACGAGCTTCCCGACGCCAAGACCCAGTGTGCAATACTCAAAGCTGCCAGACTTCTCGGAAAATAAGCCATAAAAATATGACAGCTCCGATGACCGGAGCTGTCGGAAATTCATCTCACTATTGATGCGCGTGCGGAACTTATCTTAAAGACCGGCTTCCTCAGCCTCAGCTTCAGCCTGCATCTGCTCAATGTGACGTGTATAAGCGTCGAGGATCTCGTCCTCTACCAGCTTACGTGCTTCCGGAGAGATAGGGTGAACAATATCTCTGAAAATACCGCTCTCGTCCTTTCTGCTCGGCATAGCAACGAAGAGTCTCTCATCACCCTGCACGACCTTAATATCGTGTACGGCAAGCATATTGTCGATGGTGATGGAAATTACTGCGCGAAGTCTGCCATCAGGAATTATTTTCCTGATCTTAATGTCTGTGATGTTCATTGAAACGTCCTCCTTGATAATTGACATTTGTGATATAAGGTTTACAAACATATTATTGAATGTTTAATGGTAATTTATTCAGTATTAAAAATAAATTTTCACCAATAATATGTATATCACCGAGTATTATTATAGCAGATGTTTCTTAACTAAATCTTAAACAATAACATTTGAGGTGTGTATTTTGGATAAACAAATTTTGAACGGCAAACGCCATATCCATTTTATAGGAATTGGCGGAAGCGGAATGTATCCCCTTGCACAGATACTCCATTCCCAAGGATTTTACCTTACCGGCTCTGACAATAACGAAACCGAGACCCTTAAAGCCGTCAGAGATATGGGAATAGAAGTCTTTCTCGGTCAGAAAGCCGAAAATATCAGCGGCGCAGACCTTATAGTCCATACAGCCGCGATCCTTTCTGACAATCCCGAGCTTATAGCCGCAAAAGCAAGCGGCGTTCCTGTGCTTGAACGCAGCGAGCTTCTGGGAATGATCACCGAGCTTCACGATAATACCATATGCGTAAGCGGAACACACGGAAAAACAACGGTCACTTCAATGATAACACAGATAATGGTAATGCAGGATATGGATATAAGCGCTGTTATCGGAGGAAAGCTCCCTCTTATCCACGGCAGCGGTATAGCCGGAAAAAGCGGGACTATGGTCTGTGAAGCCTGTGAATTTCAGGATCATTTCCTTAATCTTTCAGTGAGTACCGCCGTCGTCCTTAATGTAGATGAGGATCATCTCGACTATTTCAAAGATCTTGACAATATAATACGCTCGTTCCACAAATTCTGCGAAAATGCCGTAAACGCTGTGATAATAAACGGCGACGACGAAAATTCAATGAAAGCCGCCGAGGGTATCTCAGGGAAAAAAATTATCACATTCGGACGTTCCGAGAAAAATAACTGGTATCCTGAAAATATCCTGAGAACGGGAAAAATGCGCACGGAATTTACCATTATGCACGACGGAAAGCCATTCTGTAAGACCGCCGTCAATATTCCCGGAGAACACAATATCGTAAATGCAGTCGCCGCTGCGGCAGCTTCATATGAAGCAGGCGTTTCTCCGGACGGCATCTCCGCCGGTCTTGAAGCTTTCCATGGTGCAGGCAGAAGATTTGAAAAATATGGAGAGGTATCGGGAATAACAGTCGTTGATGATTACGCCCATCACCCCGCTGAGATCTCGGCAACGTTAAAAACTGCGGCGTCTCTCGGATTTAAAAGAGTATGGGCGGTACATCAGCCCTTTACATTCTCAAGGACCGAGCTGCTGCTTGACGATTTTGCTAAGGCTCTTTCAATTGCTGACAAGGTCGTTCTTACCGCAATAATGGGAGGACGTGAAAAAAATATTTCCGGCATCCATACAAAGGCTCTTGCAGACAAGATACCGGACAGCATTTATTTTGACGAGGAAGAACACGACGCTAACTTTGAGCTTGCAGCCCGATATGCGGCTGAACACGCCGAGGAGGGCGATCTTATCATCACTCTCGGCTGCGGAGACGTAAATAAAGTGTCGCGAAGAATATTAAAGCTTCTGGAAGAAAAATTCAACTGATCGAAAGGATGGTTCTGATGAACGACAAGGAAAAGCGTGTTTTCGAGTATATCAAGGAAAGGATCGAGGAAGGCTTCGCGCCGTCAATACGTGAGATCTGCTCGGATCTTGATATACGTTCCACATCAACAGCCGCAAGATATGTCAATGCTCTCGTTGAAGAGGGCTATCTCGATAAGGTGGACGGCTGCAACAGAGCTATAAAGCTGTCCGGAAAGGGAGCGACCAAGATACCTCTTGTAGGAACTATCACCGCAGGTCAGCCTATAACAGCAGTTGAAGATATAACGGATTACATTAATTACATTAATTTCCA
>CANQZS010000112.1 GCA_947628385.1 uncultured Clostridia bacterium
ACCAAAGGCTCTGCCTTTGGAATCCGCAAGCTGGGCTCAGCTTGACCAGCTTTATATTTTGCGCTTCGCGCAAAATAATAATCACTTTTTAGATAATCTTTGCATATTTTGGAATAAAAAATCCATGAAAAGCTATTGCTTTTATGAAAAAAATATTGTATAATTCTTTTGTATAACTTTTTTGGAGGAATATTTAAATGGATCTGAACGAGCTAAGAAGCCGGATCGACATTATCGACAGCGAAATACTTAAACTCTTTACCGACCGTATGGAGGTCTGCCGCGCAGTTGCAGAATATAAAAAGAAAAACGATCTCCCCGTTATGCAAGGAGGACGCGAAAAACAGGTCATAGAACGCGTCCGCGCAAACGCCCCAGAGGATCTGAAGGACGGCGCCGCTATGCTTTTCCAGAATATAATGGATATAAGCAAATGTATTCAGAATATGGAAATGGCACACGATACCAAGCTTTCCTCACCAAAACCGTTCGTGCCGCAGAACGCGGGGACCATCGCCTGTCAGGGTACCGCGGGAGCTTATTCCGAAGCCGCCTGCAAAAAGCTCTTCGGAGACAAGCCCGCCGTTTTCTATAACGCTTTTGAGGACGTTTTCAATGCCGTGGAGACCGGAAAAGCTGATTTTGGTCTGCTTCCATTGGAAAATTCAACTATCGGTAATATATCCGAGACCTATGACCTTATGTCCAAGCATAATTTCAATATCTGCTCTCTTGTAAGAGTTGAGATAACCCACTGCCTTGCAGCGGCAAAAGGCGCTTCCCACCGGACTATAAAATATGTCTATTCCAAGGAGGAAGCCCTTGCCCAATGTTCAGGCTTCATCAAGGAGCACGGACTTATAAGGCGCGAATACGCAAATACTGCTCTTTCCGCAGAGCTTGTCAAGGAACGGAACGATCCCGAGATCGCCTGCATATGCTCAAAAAGCTGCGCCGAACTGTACGGTCTTGAGATCATAGATCAGCGCATTGCAGACGCTTATCCGAATTATACCCGCTTCATCTGCTTTTCAAAGGAATACATATCCCCTGCCGATGCGGATACTATCACCGTCTGCGTAACTATCCCGAATATCCCCGGATCGCTTTACCGTATGCTTACAAAATTCTACGCCGCCGGACTGAACCTTTCCAAGATCGAAAGCAAAAATATTGCCGGAAGCGATTTCGAGGTAATGTTTTACCTTGATTTCAAGGGAAGCTGCAGCGATCCTAAGGTCATTGCGCTGCTCAACGATCTGGAAAACGAAATGAGCTTTTTCCGATTCCTCGGAAGCTTTAAAGAAGTTATGTAAAGGAGCTTTAATATGCCGGAAATATCCTTATCAGTTATCATAGCCTGCGGCGGAAATTCCACCCGCATGGAGGGTATCAATAAGCAGCTCGCAATGATCTGCGGCATACCCGCCGTTATACGTTCAATGCTCGCCTTTGACGGCATAGAAGAGGTCTCGGAAATAATCGCGGCAGCGCGGGAAGCTGATATTCCGGAAATAGAACGCCTTGCCAAGGAATATAATGTAACAAAGTTCAAAGCCGCAGTAAGCGGCGGGAATACCCGTCAGCGATCTGTTTTCAACGCTTTTATGCAGACGGATAAGGCAACCAGATATATCGCCGTCCACGACGGCGCCCGTCCTCTTGTCTCGGAGGAGCATATCAGGAAATGTATAAAGGACGCTTCCATATTCGGCGGAGCAATACTCGGAGTTCCCGTCAAGGACACCGTCAAGGTCGTCAGCGGAGGTCTTATCACCGACACTCCTGACCGCAGAAATCTTTATATTGCTCAGACTCCTCAGATATTCAGACGGGATCTGTATGTAAAGGGAATAAATTTTGCGCAGGATCACGATCTCGATTTCACCGACGACTGCCAGTTAGCGGAAGCCGTAGGAGTCAAGGTCTGCGTTTCACCGTCGGATCATTCCAACATAAAGATAACCACCAGAGAGGATATTGACATTGCTGAGGCTTTCCTCAGACGAAAGGAAAAATTATGATAAGAATAGGTCACGGTTATGATGTCCACAGGCTTGCCGAAAACAGAAAGCTCATACTCGGCGGCGCGGAGATCCCATATGAAAAAGGACTTCTCGGACATTCCGACGCGGACGTCCTCGTCCATGCGATAATGGACGCCATGCTGGGCGCTCTTGCCCTCGGAGACATCGGAAAGCATTTTCCCGACACCTCTCCCGAATATGCCGGCGCGGACAGTCTCCTGCTGCTCAGAAAAGTCAGCGGACTTATCGGCGAACGCGGCTATTCCGTAGGAAATATCGACAGCACGATCATATGTCAGGCGCCTAAGCTTGCCGCATATATCCCTGTAATGAGGAAAAATATCTCCTCTGCTGTAGGGAGCGACATTTCGTCCGTAAGCGTAAAAGCCACCACCGAAGAGGGGCTTGGGTTCTCCGGCACGGGTGAGGGCATTGCCGCTCATGCCGTATGTATCCTTATAAAGAAAATATCCCCTGAAAAGCTTTAAAGCTGCATCAGGATCCCATTGGAAATCCTTATGCAGCTTTTTCAGCCGTTTCAGCCGTAAAAGCCTGTTTAGCTTCTTGCGGCTACTCTGTCATTTTTGAACAGAAGCGTAATGCACCAGATAGCAGAAAGCGCTACTACTACATAGACGATCCTGCTGAGTATAGCTGCCGTTCCGCCGAACAGCCACGCAACAAGGTCAAAGCTGAAAATACCTACAAGACCCCAGTTGAGTCCGCCGATAATGAGCAGCGTCAGCGCAATTTTATCAAGCATTTTATTCACCCTTTCATTATTGCAAGCAAAAACTCTCGGAAGAATACACTTCCGAGAGTATTATTTGTTCATATTCCTTTTTTATTCGAGGTACATATCTTCATAAAATGGAATATTCCGGAATTTTAATATTACTGCTGTTCGCCGCCGAGCTTCAGCCATTCCGGTATAGCTCTTATAAAATCTTCATCGAGAACGAACAGCTGATCCTCATTGTATGCTCCCGAAACAGTTACGAGCTTGACCACTCTTTCGGAGCTTTCAGCAATAAACTTCATCGCGTCGGACTGTTCCTTGTAATCGTAGGCGGTATAATTTGTTTCAATGGTGGAATTTATTATCTCGTTGAAATAATCGTCCACATAATCGGAAAATCCGTTATAAACATTTTTATTTATAAGCTCGGACATTATCAGTCCCGTGATCTTGGCGCGGTACTCCTCTCCGGAATCATACAGCGGATAGGTTATGAGCTTTCTTATATCATTGGGATCAATGAACGTCTCGCCTGCGCGGTATATAGTCTCTTCGCCGGTATCGGGATCGGTATAGATCATATTATAAGGGATATTATAGCTCATATTTCCGAAAATGCTTGCAAACGTCTCAAAACTGTTGTCATCGAATTTGATATATCTTTCTATCTCCAGTCCCGTAGCGGCTCCGACTGCGCTCACAGCCTTTCCTGTGCCTCCGGTGCGGTAGAATTCGTAAACGCTGTTTGACGTTCCGTCTACCTCGGCAAAGGTATCCGAGGGGATCGGCATTATGATTATCTGTCTTGAATCTGCGGACAATCTTACTACCACGAAGCAGCTCCCGCTTATTCTTTTTCTTGAATCATATATAAAAAGCGACGTCATGCTGTCCTCCGGAGAGGGAGTATATTCCTCCCCCGACGAGACCATAGGATCTACTATCGGAAGGCTTTCCTCATTTTCCTTAGGAGCAAGGAGCTCTTCCATAAGCATATAGCATATGCCGCCTATTATAAGCAGCGTACACAATATCGTAATTACATATGTAAGAGCTATTTTGGTGCTTTTTTTAGCCATTCTGACCCGTTCCTTTCATTTTTTAGTGCAAAACCATTGAAAAAATTTTTCTGTGGTGGTATAATGAACAAAGAGTGCTTACGTGATGAAGCTTCCGTAATTGATATTTTCGGCGCTGCCGATAGAGGCGATCTGTTCATCAAGCTTTCCGGCGTCGATTATCCTTGTAACGATGCCTTTCTGCTGCGCATACCTTATAGTAGCTCCCGTTCCGCTTCGATAATCGGAGACCACCGCTATAAGCTTTCCCGAACGGTCTACCATATATTCGTTCCTGCGCTGCATACAGCCCTTGGAATATGCTTCGCTTACATATACTACCTCATCTGCTTTAAGCAGGATATTCCCGAAAGTAAATTTTTCATCATTGCGGAAGCTCTTTCCATGCTCCTTATACGGAACTGCGGCAACAAGCTTTATATCTTCGCCCTGTGCTTTGAGCTCAAGGACGATCTCTCCCGCCCAGAGATCCACCCCTCTTGCAAGTCCGGTAATGAAGCAGTTATACCCCTCGCCCATACTGTCAAGCACTGCCTTATAAAGAATACTTTTAAGCACTCTTATGACCTGAGAACGGTCGTCCCCGCGGCTTGGCAGCTTTTCAGGTCTGTGTCCGGAAAAGCATACTGTCCTGCTTTTATCCGGAAGATCAGATGCTTGGAAAGTCATAGAAAGTCCCCATTTCAAAAAAAATACAACCGAAATATATTATAGCACATATATTTCATTTTTACAATAGCTTTTTGAAAAAGCTGCAAATTTATTTTTATTAAAGAGGTAAACCTGATGGAATACGATCTTCTTAACAGAGTCCGT
Source organism: uncultured Clostridia bacterium (assembly GCA_947628385.1). Taxonomy (GTDB): domain Bacteria; phylum Bacillota; class Clostridia; order Oscillospirales; family Ruminococcaceae; genus RGIG8773. Next base: position 4,662 of record CANQZS010000112.1, read on the forward strand.
GCCGAAATAGATCTTGACGCCGCCGAATACAACCTTAACGCTCTCATGGGCGTTCTTGGCGGGATACGTCCCGCGTGCGTGGTAAAAGCGGACGGATACGGTCACGGCGACGCTGAGATAATGGAGCTTTACCAGAGCATGGGAATCGATTTCTTTTGCGTTTCAAATATCGACGAAGCATTGCGGCTCAGAGGAGCCGGCTGCAAAAAGGATATTCTTATACTCAGCTGGAGCTGTCCGGAATATTCTGATATACTTTCCGAAAATGACATTATCGGCTCGGCTGTCTCACTCAGGCACGCTAAAGAGATCTCGGAAAAAGCTCACAGACCGATAAGAATACATATAAAGCTCGATACAGGAATGAACAGAGTGGGTATCTCGGCGGAGGATCCGGAAAAATGCGGCGCCGAGATCGCCGAGATCGCTTTGCTGCCCAATATCCGTGTTGAGGGAGTTTTCACTCATCTTGCAGCAGCTGACAGCACTTCGGAAGATGATGTGAGCTTCACCAAGGAGCAGGAGAGAAGATTCTTTGCCGCTGCGGAGGCTGCCGAAAGGCGCGGGATAAGTTTCATACACAAGCACTGCCTGAACAGCGCGGGAGCACTTTTCCACCGTGATGAAAGAAGCACTCTTGCACGTCTCGGAATAGTTCTGTATGGTCTTAAACCGGATATTTCCCTTGAAATGCCCGTAGAGCTGCGTCCGGTAATGTCGTTCAGGTCTGTGATCTCACAGATAAAATCTATCCATAAGGGAGATTCGGTAAGCTACGGCAGGACCTATACCGCCGACAGCGACAGGGTCATTGCAACTATCCCCTGCGGATATGCGGACGGCTATCCGAGACTTCTTTCCGGCAGGAACGAGGTCCTTATAAACGGACAGCGCGCCAAGGGCGCGGGACGTATCTGCATGGATCAGATGATGGCTGATATTACCGGTCTGGACGGTATCAGAGAGGGAGACGAGGTGACTCTTATCGGAAAAAGCGGCAGCGAGATAATCACCGCCGACGAGCTTGCTTCAAGCTATGGAACTATAGGATATGAGATCATCTGCGGCATAAGCAGACGAGTTCCGAGAGTCTATATCAAGGGCGGAAAAATAGTTTCCGTAAAAAGCTATTACGATCCCTTGTCTGCATTTCAGCGCAAAATTTAATTGCTAAAATAATAGAACGGGAGCGGCAGGTAAATTCTACTCGCCGCTCCCGTTCTTTAGAAGGTCATAGAAAAACGGAAATATCATTTTTTAACAGCTTACGGACGTATCGTTCTCCGGATCATCACATCATGAATTCCCCGCCGATAAGACCTATAAGTCCGACAGTGCTTTCTCCGAATATCATCTGAGGAGCAAGTGAAAACGCTATCGCCGCAAATGCAGAAGCTCCCGCCGAGGACGCCGTATCCGAGCATAAACGGCTTATCGCCGCACAGGAAAGTCCCGCAATACAAG
>CANQZS010000113.1 GCA_947628385.1 uncultured Clostridia bacterium
CGCCGAGGATATGGGCAAGCTGAAAACGATAAACGCCATAGCGGATTATATCCGCAGCTCTAAGGAAAGCTGAATATGAAAAGGGTAGTTATAACCGGAATGGGCGCGATATGCGGAAACGCTTCCGATAAGGACGAGCTTTGCCGCGCCTGCACGGACGGTATAAGCGGTATAAGAAAATGTACGGTATTCCCCACCGACGGGCTTATGACGGGATATTTCGGAGAAAATCCTGAAATAAAGGGCGAAAACAGGCTTTACGAGCTTATACGTATCTCCGCTGAGGAAATGCTTGAAGATGCGGGCATTGACAGCGGATATATATCCTCCCTCGGAACAAGCTGCCGTATGTTTTTCGGCACGCTGCTGTCCACAGCCGATCATTACTACAAACACAGCAAAGCCAAAGCGGACGGAAAAGCCGATAACGCTCTTGCGTCAATGAACGACTATGCTTCATATGCTAAAGAGCTTTTCGGCGTAAAGGGAGCGATAAGCGTATCCTCCGCCGCCTGCGCGTCGGGAACTACCGCAGTGGGAATGGCGTTCGATCATATAAGGAGCGGCATATGTGATTCTGCCGTAGCGGGAGGAGCGGATCCGCTGACGATAATTGCAGCATACGGATTTAACGCGTTAAGATCGCTCAGCTCGGGCATATGCGATCCCTACGATGAGGATAGAGACGGGATAAATATAGGCGAATGCGGCGCGTTTTTTATGGTAGAATCCCTTGAACACGCACTTGAAAGAAATGCAAAAATTTATTGTGAGATCATAGGATATGGTCTTGGCAACGACGCGTATCATATCACAAGTCCCGATCCGAGCGGGAACGGCGCGTATCGGACAATGCTGTCCGCAATAGAGGACGGAGGTATCGTTCCCGAACAGGTAGACTATATAAACGGTCACGGAACAGGTACTATTATAAATGACAGCATGGAGGTAAAGGCTATAGACCTTTTATATGAAAATTCGGATAAAAAGCCGGCGTTTTCCTCTACAAAGGCTCTTATCGGACATTGCATGGGTTCCTCGGGAGCTATCGAGCTTGCAAGCGTTATACTTTCCATGAACAGCGGGAAATATATTGCAATGCCTCGCCTGAAAAAACCTATAAACGGCGAGAAGAGCCTTTCATCAAAAACATATGAGATAAATATAGATCATGCGCTTTCAAACAGCTTTGCCTTTGCGGGAAACAGCGCGAGCCTGCTTATAAAAAAATATACCGGAGGTGACTGCTTGTGAGACCGGTATATATAGACGGGATAGGCATCATCTCCCGCTGCGCAGTATCTGCGGAGGATCTTGCGGAGATAGTCAATGGCGGCAGCATAAAATACGAAAGCGGACGTATTGAATTTAAAAGCAATATCCCCGCTTCAAAGCTGAGAAGATGCAGCAGGTACAGCAGTCTTGCTGCGGTGGCTGCGGACGGTGCGCGGATCGACGCGGACATTCCGGAGGATATGGATAAATACAGGATAGGAACTATTTTTTCCACCGGCTATGGAGCTTCGGAGAATAATATTGAATTTTCCGATTCCGTAGTAAACGGCGATCCGCAGAAATGCAGTCCGACGATATTTTCCGGAACGGTACCAAATTCATGCGTAGGTCAGGTATGTATACTTAACGGATACAAGGGCGTGAGCACGCTGCTTATGGGAGGAGATCCGCTGGAATATTCGGCGCTGCTGCTCAACAATAAAAAGGCTGACGTAATATTATGCGGCTCTGTGGAGGAATATTCCGAGGAGCTTTTCGGCTCGGTAATGTCTTATGAAGCGGCACAGGGCTGCGAGGTATGCGAGGGAACGGCAATAATGGCGTTAAGAGCGGAAAAGAGCGGCAGAAGCTATTGCGAGGTATCGGACACGGCGTCGCTGTCGCTTCCCCAATATCCCTATATACATAGACTTGACGATAAATGTATACAAATGATATACGATACGGTAAGCGGTTCATTTCCTGTGATACCGGACGCTGTATTTACTTCGGAAAACGGGACTTATTTCGATAATATAGAACGCCGTGCTCTTGAAATGGCTTTCGGGAGCAATACGTTATATGCCGCTCCGAAAAAGCTGTTCGGCGAAACGCTGGGAAGCGGATATATGCTCAGCGCGGCACTGGCGTGCGCGGCTTTGAAACAGGGAAAGCTGCCTGCCGTATTGGGAAAAAAGGAAAACGTGGGCTCCATACTTGTTACCGGCACAGATACGGTGGGAAATTATTGCTGCGTGCTGCTCAAAGCAGTAAAATAGCATTTGAAAGGGCAGTTATCATGGGTATCCTTAATGGCAAAAAAGCATTGATAGTAGGAGCTTCCGGCGGTATCGGACTTGCCTGTGCGGAAAAATTTATAGATGAGGGCGCGGAGGTCCTTGGAACATACCGGAATACAAATATCAGCATCGGTGAAAAATACCGTGAAGCGTTTTCGGGATTCAGATTGGATCTGGAGGACAGAGAAAACATTCCCCGTATAATAAGGTCGGAGGTAAAAAAGTTCGGCGGAGCGGATATTCTTGTAAACGCTGCGGGGATAGTCTTTCCCGAACCTATTTTTTCATCAAAAAGAGAAAATTGGGAAAGCGTCATATCCTGTGATCTTCTGGGTGCATATTCGGTCATGCAGAGCATGATCGTTCCAATGCTTTCAAGAGGAAAGGGGGCGATCATAAATATCAGCTCGGTGTTCGGTCTGAGAGGCGGGATAGGTCAGAGCAGCTATTGCGCGTCAAAGGCAGGCATTATCGGATTGACAAAGGCTGCGGCTGCTGAGCTTGCGGATAAAAATATCCGCGTAAATGCAGTCGCTCCCGGATATATCGAGACGGCTATGACAAAGGACATCAATGAAGATCTCAGAAAAAAACTTATAGAAAATATACCCATGAAGCGCTTTGGAGAAGCGGAGGAGGTCGCGGAGCTTTGCGCGTTCCTTGCAAGTGACAGGGCGGGGTATATTACAGGTCAGACATTCGTAATAGATGGAGGAATGTCGATATGATCTTAGGGAGGTCAGAAAAATGAACAAAAAAGCTATCAAAGTAATTGCAGGCGTATGCCTTGCCGCAGCGGCACTGAGCCTTGCGGGCTGCGGCAAAAAAGACGAGGGAGGAAATATCACCATTGATCTTTCGGAAAGCTATGACAACAAGATCGACGGAAACGGCAGCTTATCGTCAAATACAGTTGAGCTGTCCGCAGACCAAACATATAAGCTTATAGTATCCGACATAAGCTGCTCCGGCAGCTCGTTCAAGGTAGTCGTAAGACCGACCGGAAACAATGCGGTGCTTGAAGCAGATGAAAATGCTCTTGGGGACTTAAAGCTCGATGTTGATGACAGCAGCGGAACGATCACATTTTCCGGAGCTGAGGGAACGATGTTCAATAAGGTCACCTGCACGCTGACGATTAACGCGCCGATAAATTCCATAACAGCAGAGGGAGCTTCGATCATTGATTATATGTCGCCGGAAAATGCGGAAAGCGTTGATATATCGGCGTCAGGCTCGGTAAGGATAACGGCGGCGGGTTCGGCTGAAAAGGCGGCATATAAGCTGTCGGGAAGCGCGTCGCTTTCAGCAGAAGAGCTTAAAGCAAACGACGTGAATGTTGACGCCTCCGGCTCGGTGAGCTGTAATGTCTATGCGGAAAATTCAATTGACGCTTCGGCGTCCGGAACAAGCTCCGTAACATATTACGGAGATCCGGATACGGCAAATGAAAACGCTTCGGGCATGGCTTCAATAAATAAAAATTAATTTGCAAAGGAGTTCTTTTTTATGAGTAAAATGTCGGATTTCTATTCAGCGGTCATCAATGACAATGATTCCAAAAAGGAGCTTGCCGATATACTGAAAGGAAAGCCCTTTGAGGAAGCGACCGATGAACAGCTTGAACAGATAGGAAAGCTTTCAAAAAAGCTCGGCATCGAAATAGATATTGAAGATGCCAAGGAATTTCTCAGAGGCAGCAATAAGGAGCTGAACGATGAGGATCTTGACGCTGTAGCAGGCGGCAAGGGAGATTCGAGCAAGGTTGAGCTTTACAGAGGAGACGAGCTGCGTTTCCAGTGCTTCGGTTCAAACGGCACCTCAGTTTAACGGAAAGGGGAGCGATCATATCATGAGTAAGATAACATCATTTTACACAAGGGTATTTTCGGACAGCTCGGCAAAAAAAGAGCTTACAGAGATACTTGGAAATAAAAATATCGAGGAAGCGTCAGACGAACAGCTTATCAGAATAGGAGAGCTTGCAAAGAAGCTCGGCTTCGATATAAGCATTGAGGAAGCCAAGGATTACATCAGCGGAAATAATGCTGAGCTTGACGAAGATGATCTTGACGCTGTTGCCGGCGGCAAGGGTCAGACTCATTATACCGAAATACATATATGCGAGGTCGGAGGACAAGCAGGCTATGATGATAACAATACGGAATTTACAATGCATAATGCTTATTGAAACGGAGCTTTGATATGAGTAAGATAAGTGATTTCTATAGTAAGGTACTGTCTGACGACGGCTTGACAAACGAGCTGGAGTCGATATTATCCGGCAAAACCATCTCCGAAGCGTCAGATAAAGATCTTGTTCTCATCGGCAGGCTTGCCGAAAGGCTCGGATATGATATTACATTAGATGAGGCAAGAAATTATATTTCCGGAGATGAGACAGAGCTTGACGACAGCGATCTCGATGCAGTCGCAGGAGGAAAGGGCGATTCCTACGAGACAAAGATCATTGTTTGTCAGGTAGGCGGAAAAGCCGAAACAGAATGATGGTGTGATCCCGTAAAGCGGCATGGTCTGTTCCTTTGCGGATCTGCATACATAAAAGCAATTTTATAAATATCCGGAGGTGAAAGCAATGAGCAAGGTATCGGAATTCTATGCTAAAGCACTTGCCGATGACGCTGCTAAAAAGGAGCTTATAGTGATCCTTGGTGAAAACAAGATCGAGGACGCTTCCGACGAACAGCTTACAAAGGTAGGACAGCTTGCAAAAAAGCTCGGCTATGATATTACCGTCGATGAAGCCAAGGCTTATCTCAACGGCGATAACGCAGAGCTTGACGAGGACGATCTTGACGCTGTAGCAGGCGGCAAGGGCGGCAGCAACACAGGCGATATTAAATGCAGCAACGGCGTAGGCAACGTAAATGTTACACTTTGAAAACCTGCCGTTATATTTCGGTATGGATAATAAAATTTACTCAAGGAGGAATTTGCAATGAGCAAGGTATCAGAATTTTATGCAAAGGCGCTGGCTGATGAGTCGGCAAAGAAGGAGCTTATCGTAATTCTTGGTGAAAACAAGATCGAGGACGCTTCCGACGATCAGCTCGCCAAGGTAGGAAAGCTTGCAAAGAAGCTCGGCTATGACATTACCGTTGATGAAGCTAAGGCTTATCTCAAGGGCGATAACGCAGAGCTCGACGAGGACGATCTTGACGCCGTAGCAGGCGGCAAGGGCAGCAACACCGGCGATGTCAGCTGCAGCAACGGCGTAGGTAACGTAAACGTTACGCTTTAAGCATCTGCCGTGATCCTTTGAACGGGATCATGTAAAAAAGTAATCAAGGAGGAATTTGCAATGAGCAAGGTATCAGAATTTTACGCAAAAGTGCTGGCGGATGAGTCGGCAAAGAAGGAGCTTATAGTGATCCTTGGAGAATGCAGGATCGAAAACGCTTCCGATGAGCAGCTTACACAGGTAGGAAAGCTTGCAAAGAAACTTGGTTATGACATTACCATTGAGGAAGCCAAGGCTTATCTTAACGGCGATGATGCAGAGCTTGATGAAGAAGATCTTGACGCCGTAGCAGGCGGCAAGGGCAGCAGCAACACCGGCAGCATAAATTGCAGCAACGGTGTCGGTAACGTAAACGTTACGCTGTAAATGTTTTGCTGCGGCAGTGCTGTAATAATGCAATAAGCCGTTTGTGTGATTATCCCTCTGTCAATGTATTCCAATGGCAGA
>CANQZS010000114.1 GCA_947628385.1 uncultured Clostridia bacterium
CATTGAACTTACGCAGGAGGAAATAAATTATCTTGAAGAGCTTTATGTTCCCCACACACTGGTTGGCGTTATGGCACAGAACGGCAAACAAAAAGCAGGAAATGTTGTTTAATTAAATTTTTAAATTTTAGGAGGAATTTTTTATGAAAAAGATCACACAGACCGCAGGAAGAGATCAGCTTGGAAATTTCGCGCCTGATTTTGCGCATTTTAACGATGATGTGCTTTTCGGCGAAAACTGGAACAATTCCGATATTGATCTTAAAACAAGATGTATCATCACGGTAGTTGCGCTGATGTCGTCGGGAATTACCGACACATCGCTTATTTATCATCTTGAAAATGCAAAAGCCCACGGCGTTACTCGTGAGGAAATTGCGGCAATTGTTACCCACGTCGGATTTTACGCAGGCTGGCCCAAAGCATGGGCAGTTTTCCGCATGGCAAAAGATGTGTGGAAAGACGCTGAACTTACCGAAAAAGACAAATACCAGAACACAATTCTTTTCCCCATCGGCGCGCCAAACGACGGTTTTGCAAAATATTTTATCGGACAGAGTTACCTTGCTCCTGTTTCAAAAGAACAAGTCGGGATCTTCAATGTAACGTTTGAGCCCAAATGCCGCAACAACTGGCACATTCACCACGCGGACAAAGGCGGCGGACAAATTCTTATTTGCGTCGGCGGACGGGGATATTATCAGGAGTGGGGAAAAGATGCAATTGAAATGAACCCCGGCGATTGTATCAACATTCCCGCAGGCGTGAAGCACTGGCACGGCGCAGCGCCTGATAGCTGGTTCTCACATCTTGCAATTGAAGTCCCCGGAGAAAACGGTTCAAACGAGTGGCTTGAAGCTGTTGATGATGAACAATATGGAGAACTGTTTTGTAAAAATTAAAAATACGTTGTCTTAAAACCCATTATATGTTATATTTTTAACAGCGGAAATTATTATTTGATATGAAGATAATTACACACTCATATTAATAAAAAACGAGGACATCTTTGATCGGATGTCCTCGTTAAACATTTGCGATATATTGACAGATATTTTCTCCATAAATATTGTTCTGACAAATTTAAATCTTACAGGAAAGTTCTTTTTATTTTTCGTCTTTATATTTTTCTATAAAATTTGTCATTTCAATAATCGTAGATCTGTCAAGACGAATATCGAGATTTTCTGCGGCTTTGCGCATTTGATCGAAATCATCATCTTTAAATAGACAATGTAATTTTTCGGCTTTCTCAATATTGTTTAATTTTTTGCTTTCAGCGTTTTCTTCCGCCAGTTTAACTTCGGCTTTCAGCTTTTTTAATTCAAGAGCTTCTCTTTGCTTTTGATATTTTGAATTTGACTTAATTATTTTTTCAAAAATGCAATACAGTGAATTAAATTCCATATCGCCGTATTTACCGCCAAATACCATAAAATATATAAGCATTAATAATAAGATCAGTGAAACCGGATCATTGGCTATCTGCATAATTATTTCGCCCGGAGAATGAAGCGCTGTTTTTACGGAAACATTTTCAGGCTTTCCGCAGGATAAGATCTTTGCTGCGCTAAGAACGAAATTTGACAGATCAACGGCGTTAATGTCATTCTTTTGTTCTACGCGGAACGTGACCGTGATCTTGTTTTTATATATAAATGCATCATAGCAACAGCATAAGATCGTGTCGGCATAACTGTTCAGAATACACAGACTATGCTTGTTTCCGGCAATAACGCTTTTAAGATATGGACTGATAGTATCATCTTCTGTCAGTTTTTTTATTAATGAAATTTTTCTCCTTTTTATGTATGGACATTTTATTTTGTCTTTAGAAGTATTTGTACTGTCTATTTTGTTTATTATTTCTTTTTCGTATTCGACAGTGTATTTTTGCGGAGATTCCTCATAATATTCACCGATCACGGCAAAAGCCACCTTGTACCCGTCTACTATGACTGCTATATCGCCGTCTTTCATTTCTTCGCGGAACCGTAAGCATTTGTTGACAGCCAGCCCTAATCTGGTTTCATTGTAATTGCTTTTTATGATCTCTTTTAGTCTGTCTTCGCAGAAATAATCCAAATCGGAGTTTGTCCTTGGGTTCATCACAGAATCTGTGACCGCATTCCAGCCGATGGCTACATACCCCTCTTTTATAAATTCATCAAAGAAGCAGTCACGTTTTGTTCTTATCATCCAAAAGCTTGTGCCGTCGGATATATTTTTTATATTCAATATATTATTTGCATTATCCATATTTTACGTCCTTTCATCTTTTTAGATCGAATTATCTGAAATAATTATACATTATAAATACTGTAAAGTCAAGTAATATGTAAAATTAATGGTAGTCAAATACAATTTTATATGTTTGAGTATAAAAATATATTCCTTTATCAAAAAACAGATATTCTATTGATCTTTTGTCGGATCTGATCCGACGGTCACGTTAATGTTTTATGCAAATAAATACTTACTTCAATGCTTGTACAGCTTTTCAATAAAATTATTGGGATCTTAATGCTAACTTCTTCAAAATCAAATTTTTCTATTGATTTTTTGTCAGGGATATGGTATCATTTATTTGAATGATATGTACTCTCAAAGGAGGAACAGCTATGATAAGGTATGAACCTATATTGTTTGATCCGGATCAGCCGCTCAAGCATTACGAAAAAGCGGGAAAATTAAAAAAAGAAGCCGATCATATCCTCAGTATAGGAAAAACCGTCTCGGTATTGGCGCTTGCCGCAGGTACTGCCTGCGTTATATATAACCCCGAAGCTATGGCAATGATGGCTCTCTTCGGATCCGTTTTTTTCCTGCTGTCATTTATCGGCTGCTGGGTAAAGCGTCCCGTAATGAATCTTATGTCGGTGCCGTTAGGTCTGGCGGCTGCGTTTGCTGCGGCTATGTCAGGCTCGGCGCTTGCACCATTGGGAGCGGCGGCGTTCCTGCTTGCTTCCCTGTGGCAGATAATGAATATGAACGCTTCCGCAAATTTCTGCAAGCTTAAGGATCTCCCCGGATTCCCGTTTTTCGACGCGGCTATGGATAATATCTCATTCGCCGCTATGGACAGATTCGGCTCGGATCAGTTCATAGACGAAAGCACGATCCGGATCAACGAAAGTGAAAGGATCAAGCTCGTTCCCACAGAGGAACCGTCGGATAAAATGTCCGAGCTTGAAGCTGTCAGCGATGAGGAAAAAAATATCCTCAGAGAACCGCAGCTCTCTGAGGAAGCTTCCAAAAATACTATGGAATGGGATAATACTCCGTTAAGGGGAGGATCGGAATATTCTGATGTGGATCTTTTCTCCTGACAGCTTAAAGCTTTATTGGAGCTTGCCGCCCTCTACTACGAGATTTTCCTTGTCTACCGCGTCTCCGTAAACAGGCGCAAGAGTTTCATCATAATCATTATGGAAAAAGTTCTCCTCTGCAAGACCGGTGATCTCATCATTGATCCAGTTAAGGAGAGTTTCGTTTCCCTTGGTAACGGCGGGAGCTATGGTATCTATGCTTCCGAGAGACTCTATCCCTACGGTAAATCCCGGGTTCTGCATAGCCCATGCAAGCACCTCAGTATTGTCGGTGGAAAATGCGTCTCCGCGTCCGTCCTGAAGTGCGGAATAGGCTTCGTTATATTCGTCGAATTTTACAAGCTCCACATCGGGATAATTTTCGGTGAAGAATGTCTCTGCTGTAGTACCCTTAACTACGATCAGCTTCTTGCCGGCAAGATCAGCTTCGGAGGATATTACTGCGCTGTCCGGAGAAACGACTCCCAGCGCTACTTTCATGTACGGAAGTGCAAAGTCTACCTTTTCCGCGCGCTCATCGGTCACGGTAAAGTTAGCAAGGATAATGTCGACCTTGCCTGTTTCAAGGAATTCAACACGGCTGGCAGCTTCAACCGGAACAAGCTCCAGCTCCGTTCCGAGATCCTCTGCAAGACGTTTTGCAAAATAAATGTCATAGCCCTGATATTCGCCGTTGTTGTCAATGTAGCCGAAAGGATTCTTGTCGGAAAATACGCCTATTTTCAGTGTTCCCGAGGACTTTATGCTGTCCAGATCCCTGTAAATAGCCGCTCCGCCGTCTGCGGTGCTTCCGCCCTCAGATGATCCGCTGTCTCCTCCGCTGCCGCCGCAGGCTGCAAGGCTCAATGCCAGCGCCGCTGCGGAAATTGCGGCAATAATTTTTTTGATGCTTTTCATAAACATTTCTCCTTAAATATTGATTTGTGACAGATCAGGCAATATATTCTGATCGTTCCAGCCGCGGATAAGGCGGCGGATAAGCGGTATCCGAATATTGCACATAAAACCTATCTGATACATAGATATTATACTCCCTCACACTTGCATTGTCAAGAGTATCTTATGATTTTTTTATTTTCGTAGGAATATTCAAAAATAAAGTATACGGATCCGGTAAAATTATTACTTTTGACGGTATACTGCTCTTCGGAGTGAATTTTCATTTTGTTATCATGCCTGCGTAGCAGGCACCCTCCTTTCGGCGCTTTACGCGCGGTATGCTATTTTGAATATGAAAATGTACTCAGGAAACGCTTTGCACGCTCCGTGTCCGGATCCTTAAAGAATTTTTCCGGAGGATTTTCCTCCACTATAACGCCGCCGTCCATAAGTATGACTCTGTCCGCCGCAGCCTCTGCAAAAGCCATTTCGTGCGTGACTATCATCATTGTAGAACCGTTCTTTGCAAGATCAAGAACAACGTTAAGTACCTCATGTACCATTTCCGGATCGAGAGCTGCCGTTATCTCGTCCAAAAGAATTATATCGGGACGTATGATAAGACTGCGGACTATTGCGGCTCTCTGCTGCTGTCCTCCGGAAAGCTGTGACGGATAGGATCCCGCCTTATCTCCCAGACCGACTCTTTCCAGCAAAGCCATTGCTTCATCGGTGACCTCGCTTTTAGAACGCTTCTGCACCTTTAGCGGGGCGAGCATGACATTGTCAAGCACTGTCATATGCGGGAAAAGTCCGTAATCCTGAAACACCATGCCTATTTTCTGACGTATTTTATAAAGACTTCTTTTGCCGTATTCCACAGGCTCGCCGTGAAGCAGCACCGAGCCTCCCTGTATCGGTTCAAGACCGTTCAGGCAGCGCAGCAGCGTGCTTTTTCCGCAGCCGGACGGACCTATAAGGACCACCGTTTCGCCCTTTTTTACAGTCAGGCTGATACCGTTTAAAACGATGTTCTCTCCAAAAGCCTTTTTCAGATCTTTGACTTCTATAACAACGTCCTGATCCATTGGGGACATCTCTCCTTTCCTACGGAATTACTTGTAACGGTCGGCAAGCTTCTTTGAGAATACCGACAGTGGGAAGCATATTATAAAGTACATAAAGAATATTGCCGCATATACCCATATTGCCGCGTCGGGAGCGTCGTAGCGGTTAGCGTCGATCATCTGCTTTCCGACCTTCAGCACCTCAGTTACGCCGATAAGCGAGACTAACGCGGTAGTTTTTATCATTCTTGTTGAAAGATTTATAATGTTCGGCGTGAGCCTGCGCACGGTCTGAGGAAGAATGACGTAACGGTAAAGCTGAGCTTTTCCCAGTCCGAGGGCAAGACCGGATTCATACTGATGAGCGGGTATAGATACAAACGCTCCTCTGACGAGGTCGCCGGTCTCGGCAGTTCCCCATATGGTGAAAACTATTATTGCCGCAGTTTCTCCGGAAAGGTTCACTCCCGTGGAGCGTGTTATCCCGAAAAATACTATGAAAAGCCACACAAGCTGAGGCATTATCCTGACGATCTCAAGGTAAACCTTGCATATCGCCCGCACAAGCCTGTTCCTGACGGTCATTGCCGCTCCGAGCAGAACGCCGAAAACCAGAGACAAGCCTATTGATATAAGGGAAATGCGTATCGTGACCCACAATCCCGAAAGCAAGCGCAGGAAATTGTTCCCCGCAAAAAGTACTTCATATCCCC
>CANQZS010000115.1 GCA_947628385.1 uncultured Clostridia bacterium
TTCTTCCTGTCTTCTATTATACCATATCTTGTCCTTTTTGTAACTCCTTAGTGTCTAATTTTAGTATACCACTGCAACCAAAGAAAGCCGGAAGTTTTCCCCCTCTCCTGTTGGTTGTCTACCCGATCCGCTTTCCTCTAAAGAAAAACCGCTTTTAACTTTTTTATCTCGACCCCGCAAGTCTGTGCAAAACAAAACCAAAGGTTTTGTCTGGCTCGACCAGCTTTATATTTTGCGCTTCGCGCAAAATAGTAATTACTTTTTCGTCAAGCTGAGCCGATCGCCTTACAGGCATACCAAAACATAAACTTGACGATATTTTAAAGCATTATAAAAACCTCAACAAGCGCCGCCGTGTTCGCAAGAATATGCGAAAATGTACTTATAACACAATTTCCCGATCTGTAGTAAACCATAGTGAAGATCAGACTGTCTATAAATACTCCGGCAATATCATAAATAACGATCCCTATATTTCCTGCGGAAATATGTCCTGCTGCAAAAACAGCCGACGAAACGACCGCACAGACCCAGACCGGAAATATTTTTGAAGCTTTTCCAAAGAAAAAACCTCTATATGCGATCTCCTCACCAAATGCTGCAATTATTATCTGAAATATAAGCAGCGCGATCTTATCAAATGACAGGAGATCGTCCGCCCGCCCCACTATATGCTCGAAAAATTCTTTATGGAAGATCAGACCGCCGACAATATTCGTTATAATTCCGCTTACGATCGGCAGCAGCAGCCAGAAAATCACGCCCGATCTTTTAAGATCCGCAGGAATAGTATTAAATCGCAGCCCCGATCCGGAACCTTTTTCTTTGCCGGCAGCTTCCGTAATAAAGAAAAATGCGATTCCCACAAATACTGAATATCCTGCTATTTTTGAGGACGGAATAACTTTTGCCACCGTCAATAAGATCATTATTACCGCGCCAATGATCGTAAGAACGACACTTTTTTTGTTATTCTCAACAGCTTGCTGACTTTTCATTTTATCTTCTCCTTTACTGCCAGTATTGCGCCTTTGTAAGCCTGTTCCAAATGAGCTTTTATAATTTCCTCGTCGTATTTTAATGAATTATTAGCAATGATACTTGCATATCCGTGAGCAAATAAAAAAATTGTTATAAAAATTTCTTTTATCTGCTTTATATTTTCTCCGACTGCTCCCTGCATTGCAGAAAGAACGGGAGCAAGCTCTTCGGCGTCTATCATTTCAAGCAAAGTCGTTCCGTTAAAATAATTTGATTGAAAAAGGAATCGGAACAAATTCGGTTCTTTCATTGCAAAGCGGATATAATTCGATCCTATCCCAAGCATAACGCCTTTTTGCGGATCTTCAATATTCATCAGATATTCGGAATGATAGGCGTCCGCTTTTGCATAAACGGCTTTTTTCAATTCCTCTATCGTTGCAAAGTGATACATTATTGGCTGTGTGGAGCATTTCAATTTTTCTGCGACTGTTCTTGCGTTGATATTTTCCGCGCCCGTTTCACGAGCGATCTCAAAGGCAGCGTCAATGACCATTTCTTTTGTGATCTTTGCTTTTGGTGGCATGGCTTTCCCCTCTTTTATAATTATTGTTATATAACGTTAATTATATTATAAATTACAGCAGTAAATTTGTCAAGCAAAAATAAGCGATCAAAATAAATTTTGTAGCAATAAACAAATCCGCAAGCACAAATATGTTAAAGATTTTAAATCAAATATAATAATATGCGGAACGGAAAATATTTATAAAGGTCAATAAAAAAGGGCTGTCCGAAAACAGTCCCGATAGTGAAATATCTTTGCAGGAAATTGCAAATTTATTAAAGCAATAAAAAATTATTTTTTTGAAAATTACTTGCTTTCAAGTCCATTAAGAAGTGCATCAAAAGTATTGCAAATTTCTTTTTGTTTTAGTCCTCTTCCAAATTTTCTTTTAATAAACGCTTGAATATCACAGGTATCTTGTGCTTTTAAATTTTCAATTTCTTTGTGAAGTTCGTCACATTTCTTTTTTTGAAAAGTGTTTTTTAATTCTTTTGCTTGTTCATAATGATCAATGTGATCACACATATAGCTCTCCATAAAGTAAAAGAAAACAGGGTGATCTTTTTCGTTAAACATACTTTCCTCCTGTATCATACTTTGGGATATGAAGAAAGAATAATAGATCCCAATTTGCTGCGGCTGTTATTTGTTAAATTTGTTAATAAAGATCGATCCGATGAAACTATGTTTATCTGAGCATCAGAAAAAGCATATGAAAGGTTTTGTCCGGCTCGACCGACTTTATATTTTTCGCTTCGCGCAAAATTGTAATTACTTTTTCGACATACTGAACAGATCATTCAGTACGGACATCATCTTATCAATGTCTATAGGCTTTGCAAGGTGTCCGTTCATTCCGGAGCGGAGCGCCCGTTCTTTATCCTCTTCAAAGGCGTTGGCTGTCATAGCGATTATAGGAAGCTCGGACGTGTATTCTCCCTCCATGGCGCGGATAGCTTGTGTGGCGGCATAGCCGTCCATTATCGGCATCTGAATATCCATAAGCACAAGATCATAATATCCCTCTCCGCAGGATCTTACCATATCGCAGGCTTGCTTACCGTTTTCGGCAGACTCTACGGTAAAGCCCGCTTCTTTCAATATTTCTACGGCTATCTCACGGTTAAGGTCGTTATCCTCTGCAAGCAGGATACGCTTGTCCCTGAAGCTGTTGTTCAGGAAATTGCCGGTATTATCCGCAGCGGCTGAGTCCGCCTTGCCAAGGTTTTGCTCCAATGTCATATGCAGCTCGGTGGCAAACAGCGGCTTGCTCAGGAACCCCGTAACGCCGGCACGGCGGGCTTCCTGCTCAATATCCGTCCAGTCGTAAGCGGACATCAGGATTATAGGTGAATCCTCTCCGACGATCTTCCGTATCTCGCGAACGGTCTCTATCCCGCTCAGTCCGGGCATTGACCAGTCAACTATATATACCTCAAACGGATCGCTCAGATCTACCGCCTCGGAAGTCCTTGCAATGGCTTCCTTTCCGGAGGTGGTCCATTCCGCACGCATACCTATCTTGCGGAGCATTTGCGATACGCTCTGACAGCATACCATATCGTCGTCAACCACAAGCCCTCTGAATCCGCTCAGCTCCGCGATCGGAGCCATTTCATGATGAGATGCGGAGAATCTCAGTTCCACGCTGACGGTGAACGTCGTTCCCTTGCCCGGCTCGCTTTCTACGCTGATGGTCCCTCCCATCATATCAACTATATTTTTTGTAATAGCCATGCCCAGTCCAGTACCCTGTATGCCGCTGACGGTAGAGGTCTGTTCACGGGTGAACGGATCAAATACGGTACGCGCAAATTCCGGACTCATGCCGATACCTGTATCGCTGACCTTGAATTCATAAAGTCCCTGCTTAGGTGAATCGGAGGGCTTCTGCGTTACGCGTATTGCAACGGTCCCGCCTGCCGGAGTGAATTTTATAGCATTTGAGGTCAGATTAAGTAGGATCTGGTTCAGCCTAAGCTTGTCGCAGAATATCTCCTCGTCAGTGACATCAACGGTGTCAATAAAAAGCTCAAGATTTTTTGCGTGTACATCGGACTGTATGATATTGCGCAGCTCCTGCAATATTTCCGCTAAATTTTCGGGTCTTTCGTTTATGGTGACCTTTCCGGATTCTATACGGCTCATATCAAGCACGTCATTTATCAGCGACAGCAGGTGATTTGACGCCTGAGCAATTTTTTTAAGATAATCGCAGGCGTGCTCCTTGTTGTCTATATGGGCAGTCGTAAGCGCGGTATAGCCTATAATGGCGTTCATAGGCGTTCTTAAATCATGTGACATATTGTTGAGGAACGTAGTTTTTGCACGGTTGGCGGCGTCTGCCGCCTGAAGCGCACGGGTAAGCTCTTCGGTCTTTTTTTCAAGCTCGCTCGTGGCAGCGGCTATCCTGTCTTTAAGTCTTTTCTGATTGTGCGTTCTTACTGCAAGCATTGCGGCGGCAAAAAGCAAAAGAAGTATAAGGAATACGCCGAGCACGCTGTATACCGGATTATTGTACAAAAACGCCGTAAGACCTATATTTTTATTGATGTCGGCATCTATTTCGCGCGAGGCTATATTATCGAGCTCCGCAGATGAAAAGCTGTCCGAGCCCTTGTCAAGCAGCGACAGCAGGTATCTTCCGCCCTTTACATTATTTCCGACTGCATAGGAAAGAGATACCTCTCCGAAGATCACCGAGGAAAGCCTGTTCCGGACGTCGTTCCTGACATAGCTTTCGGCAGTGTATGAGTAAAGTATCGCAGCCTCAGCCTTTCCGTCAAGGACTGCGTTCACACAATCCTGAGTAGTGGGATAGCGCTGTATGGAATCCTTTGGGTAGCGCTCGGAAATAAGGTTTTCGAGAGCGTCGGAGCGTTCCACAGCCGCTACGCTTTCCGCTTCTCCGGTGAAGCCGTCCAGCGTAAGCCTTGCAAAGCTTGTCTGGAAGTACGGTACAGTTATCTTATAGCCCTCCTGCTCAGCAAGGGAATAATCGCCCGTAAAATCCAACACCACATCGGCGTCACCGGAGGCTCTCACGGAAAAGTATTCGTTTCCGTCCTTTACCGTAATAAATTCATAGTCTATGCCAAGACGTTCCGCAAGAGAAGCGAATATTGCCGGCAGTATGCCCTCAGCCTTTCCGTCCTTGAAATAGCTGTAGGGAACGCGCTCCGGATTGAAAAGCACCTTAAGCGGCTCGCCGGAATCGCGAAGCTCCTCCAGAAAATCCCGCTCACCCGCATTCATGATCATTTCTCCCGACTTGTCGGTGGAATAATATTTTTCATGCAGCATATCCCGCCAGTTGGGATCGTGAAGATCCATTTCATTTATTGCGGAATTTATCCGTTCCATAAGCTCGGCATTATCCTTGCTTGTGCAGATATAGAACGGACTTGCGTCAAAGGATTCAAGCAGCCATTCATTTTCGAGCAGACGGAGACTTCCGGTGACGGCAGCGTCCACACTTCCGCTCTGGAGCGCCTCGGTAAGCTCGTCCTGATCGGAAAAATATTCCGGCTCAAAGGTAAAGCCGTGCTTCTCGGCAAAACGTTCAAAATTTGCATTTTTGGAATTGCCCTCGAGCATTCCTACCGATATGCCGTCATAGGTGGAATAATCTCCCTCCACAATGCTGCTGTTTCCAGCCTTTACGGTAAATATAGTGGAATTTACACCTATTGACTGGTTGGAGAAAAGGAATTCCTCCTGACGCTCAGGAGTTTTAGAGACTGAGGTCACGATGTCTACCTCTCCGTTCCGCAGCATATCCAGCGCGTCGGAATAGGAACCGTCATATCCGATATATTCATATGACCAGCCGCCGTGTATGGCTAATCTTTGCAGGAATTCATAGCCGTAGCCGCTGCGGTGTCCGTTTTCGTCCATTATATGGTAGCCCGAAAAGGCAAAGAATCCCACTTTTAGGATCTCTGGCTGTTCCGTTTCCTCCGCATATATGCTGAGACACGTTGGAAGCAGCATAAATACGGTCATTATAATGCCAAGCAGGCGCGATCTTTTCATATTGTTATCCTCCGGATTATGATTTTAAATGTTAGGATCCATGATGTCCGGCTGTATGCTTTCATATTCAAATAATATTGCTTTCACAATATCCGGCAAATGCTCTGTAAAACTATTATATTATAGCATAAAAGCGCTGTAAATGCAAGATATGTTAAACGATAAATATAAAAACTTGTTTTCATGGGAATATGCAGGCATTTCCTAATGGGGAAATATATTAAATTGATTTTGAAACAGTCCACCGGACTGTTTCAAAAGGCTTAAATATTATAAGCCGTTAGCTTAGGGGAACGCTCTCTCTTGCAGAGCGTTCCCCTCTTGCAAACAGCTGCGCAGTTTGCAATTCACC
>CANQZS010000116.1 GCA_947628385.1 uncultured Clostridia bacterium
GTTCATGCGCAGGCGGAACGGGTGCGTTCATAGATCAGATGGCTACGCTGCTGGGTATAACTACGGACGAAATGGATAGACTTGCTCTTAATGCGGAGCGGGTGTACCCTATAGCTTCACGCTGTGGAGTTTTTGCAAAATCCGATATACAGCCGCTGCTGAATCAGGGCGCAAAGCGGGAGGATATTGCAGCCTCAATATTTCAGGCAGTAGTGGATCAGACCGTTTCGGGACTTGCACAGGGGCGCACCGTTGAGGGAAAGGTGCTTTTCCTCGGCGGACCGCTGTCGTTCCAGAAAGGGTTGAGAAAGGCTTTTGTAAATACGCTGAAGCTTTCCGAGGAAAACGCTGTTTTTCCGGATAATGCGCCTTGCTTTATGGCGTTCGGCTGCGCTCTTTACGCCAAGGACAACAGCGAGCCGATGAAGATAGACGAAATTTCCGATCGCCTTAAAAATGCAAAAATGAGCGACGATATTGTTACAGGCAAGCCGCTGTTCACCTCAAAGGAGGAATATTTCAAATTCGTTGACCGCCACAAGCAGTGCGACCTGAAATATGCGGACATAGAAAAATATGAGGGAGACGCATATCTCGGCATTGACGCAGGCTCGACGACAACAAAGCTTGTGCTGATAACTCCGAGCGGAGAGCTGCTTTATCAGCACTACTGCTCCAGTATGGGCAGACCGCTGGATATAATCTCCGGAAAGCTCAAGGAGATATATAAGCTTGCAGGCGACAGGATAAAAATAATTTCCTCAGCTGTTACGGGCTACGGCGAGGATCTGATAAAGGCAGGTCTCGGCATAGACTACGGAATAGTTGAAACGGTAGCTCACTACAAGGCGGCAAGCTTCTTTGAGCCTGATGTGGATTTCATAATAGACATAGGCGGTCAGGACATCAAGTGCTTTAAGGTAAAAAACAAGGCTATCGACAGCATTATGCTGAACGAGGCGTGCTCATCGGGCTGCGGATCGTTCATACAGACGTTTGCGCTTGCGCTGGGTTATGATATTGCGGAATTTTCACAGCTGGGACTTTTTGCCGAAAAGCCGGTGGATCTCGGCTCGCGCTGCACGGTTTTCATGAACAGCTCGGTAAAACAGGCGCAGAAGGACGGCGCTTCCGTTGAGGATATTTCGGCGGGACTTTCCGCTTCGATAATAAAGAACGCCATATACAAGGTCATACGCGCAAGATCGGTAGACGAGCTGGGAAAGCATATCGTTGTTCAGGGAGGAACGTTCCTTAACGACGCGGTGCTGCGTTCATTTGAAATGGAGTTGGGTCGGAACGTTGTCCGTCCTGCCATAGCGGGACTTATGGGAGCCTTCGGCTGCGCCCTTTACGCTATGGAGCATAAAACGGAAAGCTCCTCGCTCATCACTGCGGAACAGCTTGAAAACTTTACATATTCGTCAAAACAGGCGACCTGCGGCGGCTGTACGGCGCATTGCAGCCTGACGATAATAAATTTCGGAGACGGACGCAGATTCGTAAGCGGCAACCGCTGCGAAAAGGGCGCGGGTATCAAGGTCGATAAGGAACGTCTCTGCCTTTATGAGTATAAATATGAAAGACTTCTCAGCGTGGTGAATGAAAAGCCTGCTTCTCCAAAAGCAAGAGTGGGACTTCCGCTGTGTCTGGGCTTCTATGAGCAGCTGCCGTTCTGGCACAAGGCGTTTACGGAGCTCGGATTTGAGGTCGTGATAAGCGAGGAAAGCTCACGCGGCACATATTACAAGGGACAGCACACGATCCCGTCGGATACGGTATGCTATCCCGCAAAGCTCGCTCACGGACATATACTGAGCCTGTTTGAAAGAGGAGCGGACTTCATATTCTATCCATGTGAAAGCTATAATTTGGACGAGGGCGGCAGCGATAATCATTATAACTGTCCGGTGGTGGCATACTATCCGGAGCTTCTGAAAGCAAATGTTCCGGTACTGAACGATGAAAATTTCATTCACCCGTATATAGACATAAACCTTGAAAAGCATTTTGCGGAAGCTATGAGCAAGGCTCTGGCGAGATTCGGAATTACCAGAAAGCAGGCAAAAGATGTATGGAAAAGCTCCATGGACGCTCTTGAAAGCTACCGCAGAGATGTTATCAAAAAGGGAGAGGAGATAATTTCCAAGGCAAGAGAACAGGGAATACCGATAATCGTACTTTCGGGACGTCCGTACCATATAGATCCGGAAATAAATCACGGCATACAAAAGCTGATAACCGGTCTCGGACTTGCCGTTATCTCAGAGGACAGCGTGGCTCATCTTGCGGAAACTCCTACGCTCCACGTGCTGAACCAGTGGACGTACCATTCACGTCTGTACAGAGCGGCTAAGTATGTTACCACGCAGCCGGATATGCAGCTCGTACAGCTCGTTTCATTTGGCTGCGGCATTGACGCCATAACCACCGACGAGGTGCGCTCGATCCTCGAAAACGGAGGAAAGCTCTACACTCAGCTTAAAATTGATGAAATAAACAATCTGGGAGCGGCTAAGATCCGTCTCAGGAGTCTTGTGGCTGCAATGGGAAAATAATTTTTACGAAAGGACAGTAAGCTTAATTGTCAAACGCTGTATTCACTCCGGAAATGAAACGTACGCATACTATACTTATTCCGGATATGCTGCCGATACATTTCGGACTGATAATGGAGATCTTCCGGAATAACGGCTATAAAATGGAGCTTCTTACCACCTCCACAAGAAATGTTGTGGACGAGGGTCTGAAGCACGTTCACAACGATACCTGCTATCCCGCGCTGCTGGTCATAGGACAGTTTATCGACGCGCTGAAAAGCGGGAAGTTCGATCCGGACAGGATCGCGCTGCTGATCTCACAAACCGGCGGCGGCTGTCGGGCTTCAAATTATATACATCTGCTGAGAAAGGCTCTGGACGAGGAGTTCCCGCAGGTGCCTGTGCTGTCGCTGAATTTCAGCGGTCTGGAAAAGGACAGCGGGTTCAGCATAACTGCGGGAATGTTCCTGCAAATGCTTTATGCGGTCCTTTACGGAGATATTTTAATGAGCCTGTACAACACCTGCAGGGCGTATGAGATAAACAAGGGCGACAGCAGAGCAGTCCTTGAAAAATGGCAGAAAAAGATCGCGGTTATGTTTTCAAAGGGCGGCTACAGGAACACTAAAAGGATATATAGGGAAATTCTGGCGGATTTTTCCGCAATAGAGCGTTCCAAGGAGAAAAAAATACGAGTAGGCATAGTCGGGGAGATCTATGTAAAATATTCTCCGCTGGCAAATAATCATCTGGAGGACTTTCTCATCTCCGAGGGCTGCGAGCCTGTTGTTCCCGCGTTTCTGGATTTCTGCCTGTACTGTGCGGTAAACACCGTAAATGACGGGAAAATATATAATTTCAGCAACGGCACGACGAAAATTTTCGGCATCGCCTACAAGCTTATCTATCATATGCAGAAGCAGCTTATTGCCGTTATGAGAGAGCATGGCGAATTCGACCCGCCCCATGATTTTGAGGATCTGCGGCATTATGCGGATATTTATATGCATCAGGGCGTGAAAATGGGCGAGGGCTGGCTCATTCCTGCGGAAATGGCTGCGCTTGCTCACGGAGGAGTGGAAAATATCATCTGCACCCAGCCTTTCGGCTGCCTGCCTAATCATATAGTCGCCAAGGGAATGTCCCGCGTGATAAAGGAAGCCTTTCCGCAGGCAAATATCGTGGCGGTGGACTACGATCCCGGCGCGACGCGCGTAAATCAGGAGAACCGCATAAAGCTTATGCTTGCTAACGCGAGAAAGGCATAAAATATTTTTCTGCGGCATAAAATTGACTGATACTTTTTCCGAAAGGTCGGTCGATATATGAATTCCGATAAATATTATCCTTATAAGGCAGCTCCGCTTGGCTATGATATTAAGGCGCTTTCTCCGCATATCAGCGAATATACGCTGTATTTTCACCATGACAAGCATTACTGCGGATATGTTGAAAAATTAAACGCGCTTTTAAAGGATCTGCCGGTAATGCAGAACGTTCCTCTTGAGGGGCTTACAAAAATGAACGACGCGGATATTCGCACAAATGCCGGAGGAATATTTAACCATGAGCTGTACTTTGCTTCGCTTACTCCGGAATACAGGGAGCCGTCAGCAAGAATGAAAAGGAAAATGCAGGAAAGCTTCGGCTCTCCGGAGAACATGATTAAGCTCCTGTACGATACGGCAATGGACATTGTCGGTTCAGGCTGGGTCTGGATAGGCGAGGATCAGGGAGGAAGGCTTGAGATACTGACTACAAAGGATCAGGAAACGATAGATCTTGATAAATATGTCCCGCTTATCGCAATAGATATGTGGGAGCATTCATATTACCTTGACAGACAGAACCGCCGCAGTGAATATGCGGACGCGGTAATGAACGTGATAAACTGGGTCGGCGCAGAGAACCGGCTTTCTGACGGATAACGCGCGGAGCATAAAATTCCGGATCACGTACTTGACAAAGCCGCAGCATTAATGTAAAATTATAACAAGGACGTAGAAAGGACTGGGATCATGACTGTGAAAAAGCTTGCTGCCGTAATCATGGCAATCCTTTTTTCGGTTGTCTTAGCTTCATGCAGCTCTTCAAAGGGAGACGGGCTCGCACAGGAGGGGGAAAGCCTTTACGCAAACGGGAATTATTCCGAAGCGCTGGAAAAGTACCTTTCCGCAGAGGAGTGCGGCGTTGACGATTTTGAAAAGGAAAAGCTCTGTTCCTGTATAGGGAACTGCTATTTCAAACTGGGCGACTATGAAAACAGCATAGAATATCATCTGAAAAGTCTTGAAGAGGATCCGGAGTATTTTGACGGTTGGGTAAATCTTGGCGTTGCGTATCGTCAGTCCGGCGATAACGACAGAGCAATGTCCTGCTATGAGACTGCGCTGAATTATGATCCGGAAAACGGGGCTTCGGTACAGCTGTATGTAAGCCTCGGAGCTCTTTACATAGAGCTCGGAAAGCCTATTTCGGCAATAAAATATCTCGAAAAGGCAAGCACCGTAAGCGACGGCGTGCCGGAGGTCTATGCGTACCTTTCCATTGCATATGCAATGGCTCTTGAACCGGAAAGCTCGGAGGAAGCTTTCGATAAGGCTCAGGCTCTTGGCTATCCGGATATGGACGAGATACGCGAACAGATAGATAAGGTCGGCGGGGAATGATATTCCTCGGATATTACGGCAAGGATATTTTTCTAAAATAAAAAATTAACAAAAAAGTCTTGAAAAGCGTATGCTTTTAATGTATCATTATTCCATAAACTGTTTAAAGGCTTTGATCGGGAGAGTAACGGATATTCCGTTCCAAAGAGAGGGCGGCATTTGTGCTGAGACCGCCTGTTCGGATATTGCGCGAAAGACCCCCGTGAGCTTCCATGCGTAAATCGCGCAGCGAAAAGCATGGACGTTTACCGCGTTAAGGAGCAATGAGGTTTGCGCCGTAGGGCGTGAATAAAATTGGGTGGAACCACGGTCGAGAGCCGTCCCTTGTTGGGGCGGTTTTTTTGATTTATCGGAAATTATCTGGGAGGAGAAATTTATATGTCAGTTATTACAAGCAGACCAAAGGGAACACAGGATATTCTTCCTGCCGAGGTCTACAAGTGGCAGACGGTGGAACGCTGCGCCGCTGAAACGGCGGAATGTTTCGGATTCAGGGAAATACGCTTTCCGACATTTGAAAATACCGCGCTTTTTAAAAGAAGCGTCGGAGATACCACGGACGTGGTACAGAAAGAAATGTACAGCGTGACGGCTAAAAGTCCCGCTAACGGAAAGGATCCCGACGATCTCACTCTTCGTCCGGAGGGAACGGCGGGTGCGGCGAGAGCGGCTATAGAAAACGGACTTCTCAACGAAGCTCTGCCGCAAAAGGTCT
>CANQZS010000117.1 GCA_947628385.1 uncultured Clostridia bacterium
AGGGCGCCCCCTTAAACTAACAGCTTATGTTATGTAAGTCTTTTGAAACAGTCCGGTGGACTGTTTCAAAATCAATTTAAATATGTAAAAAAACTAACAGCGCGGAAGCGTTATGCTTCCGCGCTGTATGTGTTATTCTTGTAAAGCTATTACTTGAGCTCAACAGTTGCACCGGCAGCTTCAAGCTTGGTCTTGATCTCCTCAGCGTCAGCCTTGGAAGCACCCTCTTTAAGTGCCTTAGGAGCAGCTTCAACAAGCTCCTTAGCTTCCTTAAGAGACAGACCGCAAATATCCTTGACAGCCTTGATAACGTCCATCTTCTTGTCGCCAAAGGAAGCGAGGATAACGTCGAACTCGTTTTTCTCTTCGGCAGCTGCTGCACCGCCGGCAGCAGGAGCTGCTGCTGCAACTACAGCGGATACACCGTATTTTTCCTGAATTCCCTCAACCAGCTCATTAAGCTCAAGAATGGTAAGGGTGTCGATAGAATCTAAAATGCTTGTAACTTTCTCAGAAGCCATGATAATTAATCTCCTTTTCAAATCAATTTGTTTTAAATACTTAATATCCGGACGGTCAAGCCGCCCATGTGTGGATCGTACCGCTTATCAAGCGGATTCCTCCGCCTGCTTTTTCTCCGAAAGAGCTTGGAGAGTAGCGGCGAGATTCTGCATAGGAGCCTTGAGAGAACCAAGGAGCTGTGCAAGAAGAGTTTCCTTTGACGGGATCTTGGAAAGAGCCACAACGCCCTTTGCGTCATAGATCTCACTGTCGATGAATCCGGCTTTAAGAGTGAACTTGCCGTCGGAATCTTCGGCGTATTTTCCGAGGATACGTGCGGGGGCAGTCTGGTCGCCGTCTGTAACAGCGATAGCGGTCGTTCCCTCAAGAACGTCTGTAAGTCCGTCAAGACCGACGTTCTTTACTGCGAAGCGAAGCATTGAATTCTTTTCAACAAAGTAATTTACGCCTGCCTCTCTCAGATCCTTTCTGAGCTTGGTATCCTGCTCTACGGTAATGCCCTTGTAGTCAACGATAACGCCTGCTGACGCATTTTTGAGCATTTCAGTAAGAGCCTCGACTCTTGCCTTTTTGGATTCGAGTATCTTTTCGCTTGGCATGAAAATTTCACCTCCGAATGTTTCGTTTGCTATTCGGAATTCAAAAAAAGAAAACCTTTTCCGGACAGGAAAAGGCGTAAGTACACTATTATACTCACCATCTTTTCCTCGGCAGGAATTATGGCTTTACGGCAAGATCGCGGTAACGGGAATATCCCGCCGCATATGCCGGCTGCCGCCTGCTGTCTTTAGAATTCGATAGCTGTGAATGTGATCTCGACATTCAACCATTAAATTATATCACATATTTGCCCCTATGTCAATAGTTTTTTTAAGATTTTCAAAAAAATTTATCCTTGGGCTGCCGATCCTCGGAGATGTGAAATTTTCTGCGGACGCATATTGAAATCCGTCCGGAAATATGTTATAATGTCAGTAAATTTTATGAAAGGCGCGGCTTTTACAGGATATGTACAGTGCCGCAGTGTATCATTATGATAAGATACCTTACAAAGCGTTTTATCAAGGACAGTGAAAATGTTTCCGACCGTACAGTACGGCAGGATTATTGTATTTTCGGAGGGATCCTCGGAGCCGTATGCAATCTGTTCCTGTTCGTATTGAAGCTCGTTATAGGAGCCATGATGAACAGCATTGCAGTTACCTCCGACGCATTCAACAATCTTTCCGATATGGGAAGCTGTCTGGTGGCTATAATCGGAGCAAAGATGTCCACAAGGCTCCCCGACAGGGAGCACCCGTTCGGTCACGGCAGGATAGAATATATCTCCTCGCTGATAGTTTCGTTCATAATTCTTCTTGTGGGATTTGAGCTTCTGCGCAGCAGTGCGGACAAAATGCTCCACCCGGAGGATATGAACCTCAGCATTGTAATGATAATTATCCTGATCGCTTCATTATCGGTAAAACTGTTTATGTACTACTGCTACAGCTATATTGCCCGCAAAATAGGTTCCACAGTCATGAAAGCTACCGCCAAGGACAGCATAAATGACGTTATATCAACTTCTGCGGTGATCTTATCCGCAATTGCGGGATATTTTCTGCCGTTCAGCATAGACGGCATTGCCGGAGTAGTGGTCGCGGCGTATATCATGTACGGCGGCATAGATCTTGCCAAGGAAACGATTGATATTCTGCTTGGGCAGCCCCCCTCGGAGGAGGTAACGGATATGCTCAAAGGAATACTTCTCGGCAAGGAGGATATTATCGGGATACACGATCTGATAGTCCATGATTACGGTCCCGGAAGAGTTTTCGCTTCCGTTCATGCGGAGGTAGCGGACGATTCGGATATTATCCATATCCATGAAATAATAGACGACGCCGAACATGAGATACTGAACGAAACAGGTATCCAGACGGTCATACACATGGATCCGGTATCGGTAAATGACGAGCACGTCAATGAGATAAAAAGAGCCGTTACGGAATGTATAGGCTCCATAGACAGCTCCGCCGCGATACATGATTTCAGGATCACCGACGGGCAGAACCATATAAACGTGATCTTTGACATTGTGATAAAAAGCACTCACGATCCGTCGGAAATAAAAAGGATCGTCGGAAAAATAACCGAGGGAATAAAGGCAATGGACAACAGATATTATCCTGTGATAACGGTAGATGAATTTTTCAATGAATGATAATGTACGCTCGGCGGACTGCGGCGGGAGAACGGTGCAGTATGTTCTTACAAGAAAAAAGGTCAAAAACCTGAATCTCAGGATAAAGCCTGACGGAATGGTCTATATCAGCGCTCCCGCACGCGTTCCTATAAAATATATAGAAGCTTTTATCCGTGAAAAAAGCGAATTCATATTCAACAGCCTTGACAAATTTGCTTCAAGGTCTCCGGCATTGAAGCTCCCGTCGGAATTTGAATATCTGCGGAACGGAGATGTTATGCGGCTATGGGGCAAGGATCTTGTTCTTGATATAACTATCTCCCGATCAGAAAGGGAAGAGATCCGCGCAGATGACAGGATCATGACAGTCCGTTCCTCATCTGAGAGCAGGATAAGACCGATGATCGAAAAATTCTACTTGGAGCAGACCGAAAGGGTATTTTCGGAAATGAACCGTAAAACATATCTGATGTTCCGTGCAAAGGGCTATGACGTTCCGTTTGCAGAAATAAAGCTGCGGAAAATGACCTCCCGATGGGGGAGCTGTCACTACACGGACGGAAGGATCGTGATGAACAGCCGTCTTGTACTGTATCCGGATATATGCGCGGCATATGTTTTTGTACATGAGTACGCGCATTTTATATCTCCGGATCACAGCGCGAGATTTTATGAAGTGCTGTCGGACATCATGCCCGACTACAGGATCTGTAAAAGACTTCTGAGGGAGTAATATGCTCCGCGATACGCGATCCCGCCGGATAACGGACGGGATCGTTATTTTTTCCGGATATGACTATTTCCTCCGAATTGCATATAATATATCCGGAGGTGCTTTTTTATGTGCGCTATTGCAGGACAGATCCTTCCCGCAGGATATAAAGCGGAAAAGCTAAGAGAAATATATGAAGATATGTACGGAACAATGACCCGCAGAGGTCCGGATCAGAACGGCTTTTTTATTGAGGAAAACGCCGCGCTTATACACGCAAGACTTGCAGTGGTAGATCCGGAAAACGGCTTGCAGCCTATGGAGCTCAGACTTGGAGACAAGCATTTCATACTTATTTACAACGGAGAGCTTTATAATACCTATGAACTGAAAAAAGAGCTTTCCGAGCTTGGACATAAATTTGTTACCCGATCGGATACGGAGGTGCTTATTCACGCCTATGCCGAATGGGGCGAGGACTGTACGCTCCGTCTGAACGGCATTTTTGCATTTGCGGTCTGGGAAAAACATTCCGGACGGCTGTTTTTAGCCCGTGACAGAATGGGTGTAAAGCCGCTGTTCTACGCCGTCCGCGACGGCAGCCTGCTGTTCGCTTCGGAAATAAAGACTCTCCTTGCGCACCCGCTTATTGCTCCGGAGATCGACCGTAACGGTCTTATGCAGATAATGCTTCTTGGTCCGGGACGCGTGCCGGGAGACGGAGTTTTTAAGGGAATAAAGGAGATACTCCCCGGAGAACAAGGGGTCTTTGACGCAAAAAGCTCGGTATTCCGCAAAAAAATATATTGGCAGCTTAAAGACAGGGAATTTTCCGACACCTTTGAACAGACCGTTGAAAAGGTTCGTTTTCTTGTGCTGGATTCTATCGAAAGGCAGCTCGTTTCAGATGTTCCGGTATGTACGTTCCTGTCGGGAGGGCTTGATTCAAGTCTTATCTCGGCGGTGGCGGACAGGTATTTCACCAAAAAGGGCGAACGGCTGAAAACCGTTTCGGTAGCTTATAAGGACAATGAAAAATATTTTCATGCAACAAAATTCCAGCCAAACAGTGACGAGCAATTCATAAAGATAATGAACGATTCCCTGAACGCCGAAAATACGCTTGTACTGATAGATACGCCGGAGCTTGTTTCGGCGCTTTATGAAGCTGTGGACGCCCGCGATCTTCCGGGAATGGCGGACGTGGATTCCTCGCTGCTTTTATTCTGCAAAGAGATAAAGAAGATAGCCACAGTCGCGCTTTCGGGCGAATGTGCAGATGAGATCTTCGGAGGGTACCCGTGGTACCGTGATAAAACTATCCGTGAAAGAGAGGGCTTTCCGTGGGCGCAGTCAACGTCATGGCGGGCGGGATTTTTCCGTCCTGAATTTCTGGAGGGAAGCGATCCGGTAAAGTATGTGGATCTGTATTATCGTAAAACCGTTGACGAGGCTGAAATAATTTCCGGAACGGATAAGACCGAAGCGCGCATGAAGCAGATGATGTGCTTGAATGTAAAATGGTTTATGCAGACTCTGCTTGACCGCAAGGACAGAATGAGTATGTACAGCAGTCTTGAAGTAAGAGTTCCGTTTTGCGATCACAGGATAGCAGAATATCTTTATACAGTTCCTTGGGAATTCAAGGATCACAAGGGTTGTGAAAAGGGACTTCTGCGTGAGGCGATGAAAGGTATTCTGCCGGAGGAGGTATTATGGAGAAAGAAAAGCCCGTATCCGAAAACGCATAATCCGTCATACATGAGGGCTGTTTCCGAGGAGCTTAAAAAGGTAATAGCCGATCCGGAGTCTTCGCTTCTAAAGCTTGTAAAGAAAGAGGCGTTAGAGGAGCTTATGGTATCGGAAAGCTCTGTTCCGTGGTATGGTCAGCTTATGAATTCTCCGCAGACGATAGCATATTTTTTACAGCTTAATTACTGGCTGAGCAAATACAAAGTCAGACTTGTTTAATGCGTAATTCGTAAATTAGTGTGGAGTGTTGAGAGTTGAGAGTTGAGATGAATTCGCAACGCTTAATGCATATTAAAAAATTATCTAAAATCTAAAGTTATATGATTCTTAGTAACCAAGTACAATAACACATTATTTTATGATATAGTAGTATTATACGCCGAGAGATTAGCAAGGAAAGGGGTGGAGGTTTAGGGAAAGGGGATGCACGAAAGCCGGCGCAAGCGCCGGCTAAGAAAACCGCAAGGAGGCAGTTAAAACCGCGAAGCGGTTTTTAACTTGGAAACAGCGCGGCGACCCAAGGTTCTATTTAGTTTCCCCCGCCTCCTAAAGGTTGTCCCCTTGCTTTTCGAGCCGTAAGGCGTAAAAATACGTTCTCTGCGCCGTTAGGCGCAATGTATATCATACTGTAAATGACCAATTAATAAAAGCTTAAATAAGTTTTTGCAGTCAACAGCTCACTGGGCTGTTGACTGCGGTTTTTAAATATTTACCGTAAGTTTAAGGGGG
>CANQZS010000118.1 GCA_947628385.1 uncultured Clostridia bacterium
CAAGCTGGGCTCAGCTTGACCAGCTTTATATTTTGCGCTTCGCGCAAAATAGTAATTACTTTTTCGACAGGCGGAGCTTGTAGGTCCCTTTGTGTCAGAATGTGTTCCATGTCATATTATATATCGGGGTATACCCGTTGATCCGATGTCAGATCCGGAACGGATATTCCACAAAACAAACATATATGAAAGGATAATATACATGGAAAATAACTGCAATACAAGCGCGGAAACCGGCGAGTATCTGGCAAAATTCTATTCGATACTTTCCGATATGACGGCGGGAATGACCGGAGCCGAGCTTACAAACAGCATTTCACATAATTTCATTGCAAGAATGATACCGCATCATGAGGCTGCCATTGCAATGTCAAAAAATATCCTCAGCTACACGAAATGCGAGGAGCTGAAAGCTATAGCCGAAAACATAATTTCCGAGCAGACGCAGAGCATTGAAAATTTAAAAGCTGTAAGCGAAGCTGCGGATAAGGTCATAAATTGCAGCTCCGACCTGAGAGCATACAATTGCAGGACCGAAAATATTATGCGGACAATGTTTTCCCGCATGAGGAACGCCTGCACGTCGGATCGCATAGACGCTGATTTTATCCGCGAAATGGTACCTCATCATATGGGAGCTGTTTGTATGTCTGAGCTTGCGCTGAGGTACTGTATACTTTCAGAGCTAAGACCTATACTGAGAAATATTATCAGTTCCCAGAAAAAGGGAATATGCCAGATGCAGACGCTGCTTAACAAGATCAGCTCCAACTAAGCCCAATATTTAAAAATCGTATAAAATTACCTGAAAAAAATATATTTTTTTTCAAAATCCCTTGACAGGAATGAAAAAATTTAGTATAATGTATTAAATTGATGTTGTTATTTTGCAGAATATTTTAATTTACAATTATATTTATTTTAAATTGAAGGGCTGATAATATGGTTGCTGCGGATAATAAACTTTTTGCTTCTCTTAAAGAGCTTGGCGTGGATATTGAGGGAACTCTTTCACGCTTTGTTGACGATGACGAGATATATACCCGCTTCCTTTCAAGGTTTCCCGATGAGGACAGGGTCACGGCTATAAGAGAGGCTGTAATGGCTAAGGACAATGACGCGATACTTAAAACTGCCCATAAGCTTAAAGGCGTTACTGCTAACCTTGGAATGGATTCGCTTTCGGAAAAGGCTGAAAGGATCGTTTCAAAGATCCGCAATAATGTTAATGACGGATTTGAAGAGGATCTGAGGGCTGTAAGCGAGGAGTACGATCTTATCTGCAAAACCATTCTTGAAAACAGATAAATATTTGTAAAGTATAAATGCTTCACACTTGATCAAAGCGTGAAGCATTATTTTTTTTCATGATATTAGGTAAGCAGCGTTCAGTCAACAAGCTTAGGGGAGAATGATTCTTTCCAAGGAAGTCCCCACTTGTTCAGTGCGTCCATAAACGGATCGGGATCGAATTCCTCTACATTATATACTCCCGGTTTTTTCCACTTGCCGGTGAGGACCATCATTGCTCCTATCATGGCAGGAACTCCGGTGGTGTAGGAGATCGCCTGAGAACCGACCTCTTTATAACATTCCTGATGATCGCATACGTTATAAACGTAGTAGTTTACGGGTTTGCCGTCCTTTTTGCCCTGCATTATGCAGCCTATGTTAGTCTTGCCCTTTGTTCTCGGTCCGAGGGAAGCGGGGTCAGGTAGAACTGCTTTCAGGAACTGGAGCGGAACTATTTTCTTTCCCTCAAAATCTATGGGGACGATGGAGGTCATTCCAACGTTTTCAAGGCATTTTAGGTGTGTAAGATAGCTTTGTCCGAAGGTCATGAAAAATCTTATGCGCTTTATGCCTTTGATATTCAGGGCAAGGGATTCAAGCTCTTCATGGTGGAGAAGATACATATCCTTTTCGCCTATTTCGGGGAAATCATATACGCGCTTGATCTCCATAGGCTCGGTCTCTACCCATTTTCCGTCCTCGATGTAGCTGCCCTTTGCGGAGACCTCGCGGATATTAATTTCCGGATTGAAGTTTGTTGCAAAAGGATAGCCATGATCTCCCGCGTTACAGTCGAGAATATCGATATAATTTATTTCGTCAAAATAATGCTTCTGAGCGTAAGCACAGAATACTCCGGTAACGCCGGGGTCAAAGCCGCTTCCGAGAACTGCGGTAATGCCTGCTTTCTCGAATCTTTCGCGGTATGCCCACTGCCATTTATACTCGAATTTAGCGGTATCTACCGGCTCATAGTTTGCGGTGTCAAGATAATCGACTTTACACTCAAGGCAGGCGTCCATTATAGTCAGATCCTGATACGGAAGAGCTGCATTTATACATATATCCGGTCGGAATCCTTTCATAAGCTCTACCAGAGCGGCGGTATCGTCTGCGTCAACGGTGGCGACAGAGATCCTTGTATCGGTAGTTCCCTCAAGCTTTTCCTTTAATGCGATGCATTTTGACACTGTTCTTGAAGCTATCATTATCTCGGAAAATACCTCCGAATTCTGACAGCACTTATGGATTATTACTGAGGCTACTCCTCCGCAGCCTATAATAAGCGCTTTACTCAATCCAAACATTCCTTTCAAGCAGAATTTGAACCGTTTAACCAAGGCTCAAAAAGAATTATAACATATTTTTACCGGAATTGCAACAAATTTACGCATTTTTTTATATAATGCTATTACTACCTAATGTATTAGGGAATTTACACTTTATTCATAAAAAAATTCCGCCTAACTATTGTGTCAATATATAAAATTGGTGTATAATTAATGTAAGTATTTTTGATTCCGGCAAAATTATTCGGGAGGGGAACTTATGGCTCCAAATATAGACCTGAGAGCACCTGTTGACAGTAATGTACTCGTTTTTATCGCGGTGAACGGCTCGGAAGCCTACGTCACCGTTGATCCGCCTATAAACGGCGGAAAGGAAATAAATTATGACGACCTGAAGCAGAAGATCAAATCAAATGGAGTAATATACGGAATAAATGAGGATATGCTAAAGCGTATCGCTCAGGAAAAAATATACGGGGAAAGGCTCCTTATCGCTACGTGGACACCCTCTGAGGACGGCGTTGACGGAACGATAAAATACAGGTTTGAACAGAATGTCAGGATCGCTCCTGTAGAGGACGACAAGGGATTCGTGGATTACAAGAACCTCGGTCTTATCAGAACTATCCGTAAAGGGACTGTTATAGCGGACATCACTCTCCCTACAGAGGGCTCTGAGGGAAAAGACGTAAGGGGTAGGGTGCTCAGACAGCATATCGGTCAGAAAGCTCATTATACAGTCGGAACAAACACGGAGCTTAATGAGGACGGCACACAGATAATCTCATCGGCTGACGGCAATATCAGCTTCCGCAACGGCGCATTCTGCGTGGATAAGGTCGTGACAATCGCCGGTGATGTGAATTCATCGGTGGGAAATATCAAATTCATCGGCGACGTTATCATCAAGGGAGAGGTTTTTGAGGGCTTTACCGTTTCCTCAAACGCAAATATAATGGTCTACGGGAACGTAAACGGCGCTTCGCTTGAAGCAGACGGCGACGTTATAATCAAAAAAGGCTGCATAAATTCCAAAATAGTAGCTCATGGCAACGTTACGGCGAATTTCTGCGAACATTCCAATATAGAGTGCGACGGAGATCTTTCGGCTTCAAGCTTCGTGATATGCGACGTTTACTGCGGCGGGATCCTTTCCGCTAAAGGAAACGGCGGCGGCATACTCGGAGGAAAATATACCTGCCTTAACGGAATAGAGGCTTCAAATATAGGTTCAAAGAACTATACCCCGACGTTGCTTACAGTCGGAGACAATGCGATGCTCGCTCAGGAAAAGGACACCGTTCTTAAACAGATCGAAACGAGCAGCGAGGAGCTCGAAAAGCTTGCTCTTATAATAAACTTCCTGAACGACAAGAAAAAAGAGATGCACACTCTTCCGGAGGATAAGGAAGTGATCCTCGGCAACGCCTGCCGCCAGAAGGTCTTGCTTGGTCTTGAAATAAGCAAGCTCCGCAAAAGGATCGAGGAGATAGATATTTCTCTTGCAAATAAGCAGTATCTTGCGATAGACTGCAGAGGATATATTTACCCCGGAGTAAAGATAACCATAAACGACGCCGTTTTCAAGGTCGAATCCGAATATGTGCGTACAAGAGTATCTCTGAGCAGCGACGGAACGATACACGCGGCTCCGCTGTAATACCGGATCAAGGCGTTTCAAAATAAATATGAAAGGCTGATGGATATGGGAAAGGTAATTCTCGATTGGAATAAATATTTCGATACCGCAAGAACAGCTGCGGCTGAGGGAGCGGTACTGCTTGAAAACAACGGCGTGCTGCCGCTTGACAAGGATAAGATCACGGCTGTTTTCGGACGTATACAGAGCAATTACTATAAAAGCGGAACAGGCTCCGGAGGTCTTGTCAACGTTTCCAAGGTATGGAGCATTGTTGACGGCCTGAAAGAATACGGCGCAAGGCTCAATGAGGAATTGGAAAAAGTTTATGCGGAATGGGAAAGCTCCCACCCGTTCAGTCACGGCACAGGCTGGGGCGAAGAGCCATGGTCTCAGGAGGAAATGCCGCTTGACGATGAGTTTGTAAAGCATATTGCGGAGGATTCCGATACGGCTCTGGTAATTATCGGACGTACTGCCGGCGAAGAGCTGGACAGCAAAAACGAGTCGGGTTCATATCTGCTGACGGATCTTGAATATGATATGCTGCAAAAGGTACGCAGGAATTTCAGGAAAATGGCTGTCGTTCTGAATGTGGGCGGTATCATAGACATGAAATTCGTACGAGATATAAGACCGGACGCAGTTCTGTATGTATGGCACGGAGGAATGGTCGGCGGTCTTGCAGCGGCGGACGTCCTGCTGGGAAAGGTAAGTCCGAGCGGAAAGCTTGCGGATACGATCGCGGAAAATATTTCTGACTATCCGTCCGATCCGTATTTCGGCGATCCGGAAAGGAATTTCTATTCCGAGGATATTTACGTCGGGTACCGATATTTTGAAACATTCGCGCAGGATAAAGTTCTTTACCCGTTCGGCTTCGGACTTTCATATACCAACTTTGAAATAAAAACGATTTCCGCTTCTCATGATAAAGAAAATGTACGGCTTGAGATCTCAGTAAAGAATATCGGAAAATGTGTGGGAAAGGAAGTCGTTCAGATATACTGCGGCGCGGCTCAGGGCAAGCTTGGCAAACCCGCAAAAGTCCTTTGCGATTTTGAAAAGACAAAGGAGCTTGCTTCCGGTGAGGAACAAAAAATTTCCTTTGTGGTACCCATTGCTTCTCTGGCGTCCTACGATGATTCGGGAGCGTCGGGATATGCGCATTGCTGCGTTCTTGAAGCGGGAGAATATAAAATTTTTGCGGGAACCGACGTGCGTTCCGCAGAATGTGTTTACAGCTTTGAAATTCCGGAAACCATTGCCGTAGAAAAGCTTTCCGAAGCATATGCTCCCGTTCTTGAATTTGAAAGAATGAAAAACGTCGGCGGCAAGGTCGTTATGGAAAATGTTCCTACCGCAAAGACCAATATGGATAAACGCCGCAGAGAAGAGCTTCCGCCTGAGATCCCGCAGACCGAGGACAGGGGAATAAAGCTTGCGGACGTACTGAACGGTAAAAATTCCATGGACGAATTTATCGCTCAGCTTACCGACGACGATCTTGCCTGTATCATACGCGGCGAGGGAATGGGAAGTCCCAAGGTCACTGCCGGGACCGCAGCCGCTTTCGGAGGAGTTTCGGAACACCTTGAAGCGCTTGGCATACCTGCCGGCTGCTGCGACGACGGTCCCTCAGGAATGAGACTTGACTGCGGCACAAAGGC
>CANQZS010000119.1 GCA_947628385.1 uncultured Clostridia bacterium
GCTTATGCTATGTAAGCCTTTTGAAACAGTCCGGTGGACTGTTTCAAAACCAATTTAATATGTTTTTCTACAGTCTGATATTGCGCCTGCGGCGCAAAATTATATCTCAACTCTCAACTCTCAAAACTCAACACTAATTATCAGAGCCTTTTCCAAAACAGAAAAGGCTCTTTTAAATATCATTCTACGAGAATTTTGGAGCTGTCCTCTTCACGAAGAGCTATGACCGCTCCACGTATAAGATAGGCTATGGGATCTCCGGAGGGACTCCTTTGTAAGCATAGTACCGTGGTTCCCTCTATAAGCCCCATGTCCTGCAAACGGCGGCGCATATCCCCATCGTTCAGAAGCGTCTTTACCCTTGCAGATGTACCCTCTCCCATATTATGCAGCGTTTTTGCCGTGTTCATAGATAAATTGCGCCGTGACCGGCATATTCTCCTTTCAGACGTTAAGTAATAAAATATAACCGCCGCAGCCGTGACGCGCAGGATCTGCGGCTCGGTCAGAAACGGTATCAGGATCTTTCCCATAGGCTTGAAAATATTTCAGCCCTATACTAAAATATGCCCGAAAAATTTTTCCGCTACTGCCGGAACTTGTACTTTTTCAGGACTTGCCTGCATAAATATTTAACAAATGCTGCAAAGGAGCTGTTATATGTGAGCAAAGGTTCATCAAATCAAGGACTTAAAATAATATTGTTTCTGATCCTTGCCGCCGCTGCGGCTGCCGCTCTTATATTTTTCTCCAAGGCAAAGGACGAATCAGAAGCTGACGAGATGTTTACAATGCCTACAAACGCTCTCAGGGTGGAATTCCTGAACAAGCAAGGCTGGATCGTTAAGCCCGATCCCGTTTCAAAGGAGGATATAATTATCCCCTCTGTGTTCGACGGCGCTTT
The DNA here is from genome assembly GCA_947628385.1 of uncultured Clostridia bacterium. Lineage (GTDB taxonomy): Bacteria > Bacillota > Clostridia > Oscillospirales > Ruminococcaceae > RGIG8773. The sequence goes on from CANQZS010000119.1 coordinate 905, forward strand.
CGCTGAATATGCCGAGCTCCAGACCGAACAGGGATTCGATCTTGAAAAATTTATGGGAAAGGACGCAGTTGTCATAAAATATCAGATCCTGAACTATCCGGATCATCCGGAAGATGTTTTTGCCTCAATGATAATATGCGACGATCGTCTCATCGGAGGAGATATTTCCGTGAACGGTGAGGACGGTACTCTCGAACCGCTTATCGCAGCCTCCGCACAGACCTTTCTTACAGCGGAATGATACGGCGGTAAAAAAGACCCGATAACGGAAGCCTTTATCTTCCGGTGTCGGGTCGTTTTTATATCCTATCATTCGGCAAGCCTTACCGTTCCGGACATGAGAGCCTTTTCCTCGCCGTTATCCTTGCGGACAAGCAGCCTGCCTATTTCGTCGATGCCTATGCAGCTCATTGTTTCGCTTACATCGTTATGTGTGACCTCGATACGCTTTCCTATAAGATTTGAGCGTCTCCTGTATTCGTCGATGAAGCTCTTGTCTCTTATTGTTTCAAGGCGTTCCTCAAAGCAGTTCAGTATCTCAGCCGCAAGCACGCTGCGGGATACGGACGTATTTGTCTCCATTCTTATTGATGTAGCAATATCCGAAACGGATTTGGGGAACGAAACGTTCTGAACATTTACTCCTATGCCTACTATGGCGTATTCAAGTCCGCCCTGCTCGACATTTACCGAGGCTTCGGTAAGTATCCCGCAGAGCTTTTTATTTCCGGCATAAATATCGTTGACCCATTTTATTTTGCAGTCAAGTCCGGATACCTTTTCAATGGCTTCCGCTACCGCAACTGCGGCGCAGGAGGTTATCAGCAGTGAATGTTCCACCGAAAGCTCCGGACGAAGCACGATGCTCATGTATATGCCCATTCCGAGCGGAGCGTAAAAGCTTCTGCCCATTCTGCCCTTGCCGTGGGTCTGAGTCTCGGATATAACGGTAGTTCCGTGGACCGCTCCGAGCTGGGCAAGGCTTTTTGCAAAATTATTTGTGGAATCTACGGTTTTGAAAACATCTATCTTTCTGCCGAGCGCCTTTGTCCTGAGATTAGGGACTATGGACTGTTCGCTCAGGAAGTCGCTTTCCTCAGACAGGCAGTAGCCTCTGTTCGTCACTGCGCAGATAGAATACCCCTCCTCGCGCAGGGATCTTACAGCTTTCCACACAGCGCTGCGCGTCATTCCGACGCTCCGCGCGATCTCGCTTCCGGAAATACTTTTTCCCTTATTTTCCTCTAAAACCGCCAAAACTCTGTCTTTTAACGGCATAGTAACACCTCCGTTTTGATCGAAACACAATAAATGTAGTGAGAATATTTTTCTGAGACTATGTAAGTTTGATATAAAAAAATGAAGGGTGCCAGATCATTCAGCAAAGCAATAAAAAAGGAAATTGCTTACACAAAATGCACATTATTAGAATAACATATTTTACGCGATTAGTCAATCACATTTTTAAATTTTTATCATAAAATGTTAGTAATTCCGGTACCTGACAGTAAAAAGCCCGACTAAAAAGGGAAAAATTACCGTTTTTACCGGAGCAAATTTATATATAGGATATGGTTTTGTAATGTTGAGATCTCTGCTTTTGGTGGCGGCGGTATCCGTGGACGGCTTTGCTGCGGCTGTAGGGATAGGCAGTGCGGGAATAAGGATACCGTTCCGGTCGGCTGCGGTGATAAGCTTTACGGGAACTCTTTTTCTGGGACTTTCGGTAGGGCTTGCGGGAGCCGCAAGGCTTGCCGTTCCGGAAACGGTATGCAGCGTGTTGTCTTTCGCACTGCTTATGGCGCTGGGAATGTTCTATCTTCTGAGAAATATAATAAAGGACGTCATATCCGGCAGGCACGGAAAGCCTGAGGATCCGGTGATGATACTTTTCGACGGCAAAGCCGCAGATATGGATAATTCCAAAAGCATTTCCGTAAGGGAAGCGGCGGCTCTTTCGGCGGCGCTTTCAGCCGATTCCGCAGCTACGGGGATAAGCGCGGGACTTGCAGATACTGATCTTCCGCTGATCCTTGCAATGACCTTTGCGGCAGGTATCGCTTCGGTGCTTATAGGTCACAGGATAGGAAAAACCGTTTCATCTGCGGCAAATGCCGACCTTAGCTGGCTTTGCGGAGCGGTGCTTATCGTTCTGGCATTTATGAACATTTCTTGAAATGAGGAAATTACTAAAAAAAATATTGCAGAATCCGCAAAAATATGATATAATAAATTGTTATATTGAAGATCATTGGAGAAGTGAAAAATTTGAGAATTCTTGGAATCGACCCGGGATACGCCATAGTCGGCTTCGGTGTGGTGGAATATGATGGATACAGCTTCGTTCCGATACATTTCGGAGCTATAACCACACAGGCGGGAACGGATTTTTTCCTGCGGCTGAAAACGATATACGACGATATGAATACCGTTCTGAATACGTTTCGTCCGGATTCTGTGGCGATAGAAAAGCTTTTTTTCAACACGAACCAGAAAACCGGTATTGACGTCGCTCAGGCAAGGGGAGTTACCGTTCTTGCAGCGGTGAATATGGGTATACCGATATTTGAATATACTCCGCTCCAAGTGAAGCAATCCGTTGTAGGGTACGGCAGAGCGGAGAAAAATCAAGTCATGGAGATGACCCGCAAAATTCTTGGTCTTGCGGAGGTGCCTAAGCCGGACGATACCGCCGACGCGCTCGCCATCGCGATCTGCCACGGACACGCCGGAGGAGGCGCGGGAGGATTCAGGATAAAACAAGGGATCTGAAATTTTGCAAAGGAGCTTTATTTATGATATACAGTGTAAGAGGCAGGATAATACATAAAGGCACGGACGTTGCCGTTATAGAATGTGGCGGAGTAGGCTACGCCTGCCGTACTACGCTTTCCACGCTTTCGGGAATGGGCAGGGTAGGCGATGAAGCCGTTTTGTATACATATCTTCACGTAAGAGAGGACAGTGTTGAGCTTTTCGGCTTCCTGACGGAGCAGGAGCTCAACTGCTTCAAGATGCTTATAACTGTTTCAGGAGTAGGTCCGAAAGCGGGACTGGCTATACTGTCCGACACCGATCCGGAAAGGTTTGCGCTTATAGTTGCAACAGGCGATTATAAGGCGTTCACAAAAACCAAGGGAGTAGGTCCTAAGCTTGCCCAGAGAGTGGTGCTGGAGCTTAAGGATAAGATCGCCAAGGAACAGCTTTCGGCGGCGGGAGCTTCGGGAGATATTTTTGAAGCGGTATCCTCCGGAGGAGGAAATATCTCGGAGGCAGTTTCGGCGCTGGTAGTTCTCGGCTACAGCCAGACGGAGGCGGCTTCGGCAGTGGCAAGGCTCGATCCGGCGCTTCCGGTGGAGGAGCTTATCCGCCAGTCGCTTAAAAAAATGGCTTCAAACCTGTAAACGCATATACGGCTTGATGCGAAAGGAGAGGTAAAATGCTGTCTTACCCAGACTACACCAGATGTCCGGTAAATGTGATCTCGTCAATAAGAAAGTTTTACAGAGCCTTTTCAAATTATCCCTCCATACCAAAGCTCGATCTGGCGCTCAATAAATTCTATAAAAACGTTGTGCTCATAGTCCTTGACGGAATGGGGACTGCTATGATGGAAAGGGCTCTTCCAAGGTCGTCCTTTCTGAGAAAGCACCATGAAACGGATCTTACATCGGTTTTTCCGTCGACTACGGCTGCGGCAATGACGAGCTACTATACGGGAGTTTCCCCAAAGGAGCACGGCTGGCTCGGCTGGTCGCTGTTCTTTAAGGAATTCTGCCGGATGGTGGATATTTTTCCGAATACAGACAGCTATACCGGCACTCCGGTAGCAAATCTGAGCGCGGCGCATTTCGTAATGCCATATGAGACTATCTATAAGGATATTCTGAATTCCATAATCGGCGATGTGCAGCCGTTTACTATAGCTCAGCCCGGGGTAAATATTCCGGAAAACGGGAATTTCCATAAGGTCGCGGATAAATTCGAGCGGGTATGTGAGCTGGTCAGGATCATATGCGCTTCCGATCAGAATACATTTACATTCGTGGAATGGAACAGTCCGGACGATATTGCTCATCGCAGCGGCTGCTATTCCGAACAGGTCTCGGAATGTCTGCTTTACCTCAATTACAGGATAAAGGAGCTTTGCGAGGGGCTTACGGATACGCTGGTAATAGTTTCCGCAGATCATGGACTGACGGATATTGAGGAGGAAATACGCATAGACCGTATACCTGAGATCGCGGAATGTCTCGTGCTCCCGCCGTTTGTGGAGAACCGCGCGGCGGCGTGCTATGTGAAATACGACCGCAAGACCGATTTTGAAAGAGCGGTAAAAAGTATTCTGGGCAACGATTTCATGCTGTTTTCAAGGAATGATATTCTCTCAAAGAATATTCTGGGGATCGGTGATCCTCACCCTAAAACAATAGATTTTATCGGCGATTACATGATATGCGCCATAGGAAATAAAACTATACGCTACCAGCCGCTGAACATCAAGCCAAAGCCCGTGCATAAGGCGGCTCACGGAGGCTTTACCGATGAGGAAATGATAATACCGCTGATAATTATTCCTACAAAACAGACTAAGGAATATAAACAGAAAAAGCTGATATAACAGAACGAGCCTGAAAGGAAGATAAATTTGCTGGAATCAAGCGAAATGAACTTTGAACCCCAAGCCGGCAGAATGGTGTCCCCGAGCATGAATGAGAACGATACCGAGGACATAGAGGTCGGTCTGCGCCCTAAAACGCTTGCGGAATATATCGGACAGGATAAGGTAAAGGAAAATATGTCCATATATATAGAAGCGGCTAAAAGGCGCGGAGAACCGCTGGATCATGTTCTTTTGTACGGTCCTCCGGGACTTGGAAAAACTACGCTTTCCGCTATAATCGCCCACGAAATGGGGGTAAATATCCGCATAACCTCCGG
>CANQZS010000120.1 GCA_947628385.1 uncultured Clostridia bacterium
TATGAAAAAAACGAGTTGTGTCATGTGATGGGGATAGGGTATGCGGGCTTTATTAAAGATAACTGCGATCTGGATATTACCTGTCCCGTGCTTCTGATGATCGGTGAAAAGGATAGTACGGGAAAGGTAAAAACTTATAATCGTTTGTGGAGCGAAAAAACCAGTTTTTCTTTAATTACTATAAAAAATGCCGCTCATAATTCAAATGTAGATAAGCCCGATGATGTAAATAAACATATTGAAAAATTTATAAGTAATTTATAATTTTTATATCATAGACAAACAAATAATTATTTATAAAATTAGAATAGGAGACAAAAATGCAAAGAATTATAAAATCAATGGAAAATAAATATTTATTTTCGTCACTCGATTTAGTGGAAAAAGTTTTTTCCGAACATGAAAGCCCCGAAGAGGGAAAATTTGTCCGCAGTCTTGTGGAGGAAATACGTTTAAAAAAATATTATATTCCCGAACTTGAATTGATAATGGTCAATGAAAATGATGAAATTATCGGTTATGCGATGTTTTCACGTTTTCACATCGAGGGGAAATATGAAAACGAACTGCTTATTTTAACGCCCGTTGCGGTAAAAACGGAATTTCAAAGGCAGCATATTTCAAAAGAACTGCTTGAATACGGTTTTGAAAAAGCTGTGGAAATGGGCTTTAAAGCGGTGCTTGTTGAGGGTGATCCGAAAAATTATGTTCCGAGGGGATTTCAGCCCAGTTATAAATTTAACATAAAAGCTGGGGAGAAAATAAAATTGCCTCACCCCGATTGCCTTATGATAAAAGAGCTGCAAAAAGGCGCTTTGGAAAATATGAGCGGGATTGTTGATTATTCATTTTATGAAACGCTTTGCAATGAATAAAATTATGGAAGTGATATTATGGAAATTATCGAAAAGGTAAAAAATCTCCGTGAGGAGATCGAAAAGCATAATTACAATTATTATGTTTTGGATAACCCTACGATCGACGATTACGATTACGATATGCTCATGCGGGAACTTAAACAGCTTGAAGCGGAATATCCCGAACTTGCAGACCCAAATTCTCCTACGCAAAGAGTGGGAGGGGAGGCTTTAAATCAGTTTGAAAAAGTCGAACACCGCGTTCAGATGGGAAGCTTACAGGACGTTTTTTCATACGGCGAAGTGCAGGATTTTACCGAACGATGCAGAGAATTTTCCGCAAAACCTGTTTATGTTGTTGAGCCGAAAATTGACGGACTTTCCGTTTCTCTCGAATATGAAAACGGGGAATTTATCCGCGGTTCTACGCGGGGAGACGGATTTATCGGTGAGGACGTTACCGCAAATTTAAAAACGATCAAGGCAATTCCGTTAAAATTAAAAAATGCTCCGCAGTTTCTTGAAGTGCGCGGAGAGGTTTATATGCCCCGTGAAACGTTCCTGAAGCTTGTTGAAAAGCAGGAGGACAACGATGAAACGCCTTTCAAAAATCCACGAAATGCGGCGGCTGGTTCTCTCCGGCAAAAAGACCCGAAAATTGCCGCTGAAAGAGGATTGAGCATTTTTGTTTTTAATATTCAGCAAATCGAGGGAAAAGAAATAACTTCCCATAAGCAGTCGCTTGACTATCTGAAAGAGCTTGGATTTAAAACGATCTACGAATATATCCAAGTTAAAACCTACGAGGAAATTATTTCGCAAATTGAGCATATCGGCGAAATGCGGAATGAATATTCTTTCGATATTGACGGAGTTGTAATAAAAATCGACGATTTTTCGCTTCGCGAAAGAATGGGTGCGACTTCCAAAGTTCCCAAGTGGGCGGTGGCGTACAAATTCCCTCCGGAGGAAAAGGAAACGCGGCTGCTTGACATTGAAGTCAATGTTGGCAGAACGGGAGCAATAACTCCGGTGGCAGTTTTTGAGCCGGTAACTCTGGCGGGAACAAGCGTAAGTCGGGCAGTTCTGCATAATCAGGAATTTATCTCCGAAAAGGATATTCGCATTGGGGATATAATTCTTGTGCGAAAAGCAGGAGAAATAATTCCCGAAGTTCTCAAATCTGTTTCTCATGGAGAAAATTCCGCTCCGTACAAGCTTCCCGAATATTGTCCCGTTTGCGGGGACAAGGCGGTAAAATTTGCGGACGAGGCTGTTCTGAGATGTCCTAATGTGGATTGCCCCGCGCAATTGAAGCGAAATATAATCCATTTTGCAAGCAAGGGCGCAATGAATATTGACGGTCTTGGTGAAGCGATAGTCACAATGCTTCTTGATAACAAGCTTATTTCGGGAGTTGCAGATCTTTACCGTTTAAAAGCGGAGCAATTGGAATCTCTTGAACGCTTTGGAAAAAAGTCCGCCGAAAATCTTATAAATGCAATTGAAGCTTCAAAGGAAAATTCTCTTGAACGGGTGATCTTTGCTCTTGGAATAAGAAATATCGGTCAGAACGGTGCAAAGCTCCTTTGCAATCGTTTTGGCAGCATTGAAGCGATAATGTCCGCATCGGCTGAGGAAATTTCCGCAATAGACGGGTTCGGGGATATTATGGCGGAAAGTGTAGTTTCGGCGTTCCATGACAAGCATTTTGCGGATATTGTTGCGGAGCTTAAAAGTCTCGGCGTTAAAATGGAATATGCGGGCAGAGAAAATATCGATGACCGTTTTGCGGGAAAGACCTTTGTTCTTACGGGAACGCTTTCAACAATGACGCGGGACGAAGCAAAGCGGATAATAGAAAGCTTTGGAGGAAAAGCGGCGGGCTCGGTATCCAAAAAGACAAGCTATGTAGTTGCAGGTGAGGAAGCCGGCAGCAAGCTTACAAAGGCGCAGTCGCTTGGCGTAGCGATCCTTAATGAACAGGAATTTCTTGAAATGATAAAATAAAAAAAGGGGACGCTTTGCGGCGTTCCCTTTTGAATTTTACTGTATATTGTCACCCGGAATTATTATTGCGGCAATTATATACGCAATGATCCCACTGCCGCCAAGCAGGCTGAATATTACCCAGCCAAGACGTATCACCGTCGGATCAATGTTGAAATAATGCGCTATTCCGGAGCATACTCCGTCAAGCATTGCATCGGATCTGCTTTTTGTAAGCTTTTTGTTCATAACTTATACCTCCGTAAAATTAATTTCGCAGTCGCCTGCGGATATATCAATATTTATTGTTCCCAAAGGATCGGAAACGATAGATTCTGTGTGGCTGCCCTTTTTTTCCTCGCCGTTTATATAGATCTCTCCTGCCGATCTGTCGGTTATTACGCTGTATTCGGAAGAGAATCCCGTTACGGACATATAAATTTCTCCCGCCGACATATCAATATTTGTGTTGTCCCTTATCATTCCGGAGAACTGCAAATCTCCCATGGACATATCAATTTTTGTATTTCCCGTAAGAGTGCAATCGTTAAAATACATAGCTCCTGCGGACTGTTTTATCTCGGCATTTGTAAGACGGGTAACAAAGAACTCACAGTCTCCCATTGAAACGTTCACATCAGCAGAATCCGAAATATTAAATGCACTTATAAATGCATTTCCTGCCGACATATCAAGAGAAAATTCATTTACGTTCATGGAATCCATGGTAAGCTCTCCCGCATTCAACGAAATATCAAGCTTTTTGGCGGAAAGATAATCCGGTTCGATATTACCTGAAATGTACACTTGTCCCGCGTCCATTTCAAGGGAAATTTCATCAAATGCTTTTTTCGGAACGGTCAATATGATATTGGCATGATCGGAAGTGAGCGTATCAATAAAATTGCGTTTATATTCGATCGTCAGCTTGTTTCCGTCCTGAACTGCGCTGATCTTGTCAATGTCCGCATTGCTTGCGGTAACATTGAATCCCTCGCCTATCAGAAGATTAAATATTCCCGATGAGATGTGAACGTCAATATTCGTAATATTTTCGTCCGAGCTGCTGAATATGGAGTCGCTTTCGTAAAAAGCATAGTTGTCTCCTGCCACTGCAACCTCGGTAACGGCATACTCGGGCGCTGCATAGTCGTAATTGTATTTGCCGCCAAACGGAATTTCCGGCAGATCATCTATAGCGCCCGAAGCAAAAAGTCCGCCTAATATCCCAACTCCGACAATAAAAAGTATGATACCGAAAATTATCAGTCTTTTGCATAATTTAACCATCATACTTCCCTCCTTCTGCCGCCGAAAAGACGTTTTGTGAGCCAAGGCAGGAATTTGAAGAAGAAAAGTATCGTAACGGCTAATAATATCATTCCAGCGCCTGCGGCGGCTATTCCTACAGCAATGGCTGCAATTCCCTCAAACAGTGATGAAAATATCCCTATTATTCCTGCGATCACCGAGATAACAGCGGCAAATATAAATACTACAGCGCAGATCGCGGCGGCGGCAGCGGTTATTATGACCGCAAGTGCGATCGGTATTATTATAGGAATTATCACAAATATGGACATGAATATCCAGAAAATTATTTTTCCGGCGCCTGTATTATTTGTTCGGGAATTATCCGCGCGGCTGTTATAATATCCGGAAGCATTTTCGTTTCTGTCCGCGTGGGTGTAATACTGATCGAAGGATCCGGCGTTATTGTCGGAAGCTTTTTCATACTTAGGAACGGCGTCATGCTCGATATTGAAATTTGCGCGATAGGGCGAGCCGTTGGGCATAATATCCTCGTCCTTGGGGTCATTGCCGCGATCTCCGGTAAGACCTGCTTTTATTTTCTCTTCAAAATTATTTTGTTCGCCGGAGATATTTTTTCCGTCAAAGGCGCCGGCTTTTTGGAGTGAAACAAAAACGCCCGTGCTGTTCTGCGGCATTGGCTTGCTTTCTCGGTACTTTATGTATACCTCGCTTTTATTGTACGCAGAAGTTTCACCGATGATACTTCTTGCAAGGTTATACGGCTTGCCGAGCTCTTCGATAACGGCTTGTTCGTTTTCGGGACCTGCTTCATCAAAATATTCATTATAGAACTGCAAAGCCATATCTCGTTCCTCGCGGGGCAGAGTAATGAGGTGAGAATCAAGCTCCGCCAAATATTCAGCTCTTGTCATTGGTCGTCCTCCTTATTTATGGGTCCGGAAATAAGGCTGTTGATCTTATCCATATAGATCAGCCATTCCTTGCGATAGGTTTTAAGCTGTTCGACGCCTTTATCCGTAATTTTATAGTATCTTCGGTTACGTCCCAGATATTCCTGATCGTAGCTTGTGAGGAATTCGTTTTTCATAAGCCGCCGCAATACCGGATAAAGGGTAGATTCGGACATTTCCATAGCTTCGCGTATTTCCTGAGTTATCTTATAGCCGTAGGTATCCTCTGTGGAAACCACCGAAAGCACAAGCGCGTCAAGCAGAGCCGCGCTGACGGGAAAAACCATAAAATGCCTCCTTTGCTTTAGGGTGTTGCCTTTATCTTTTATTATATTATATAACGTATAATATCATTTGTCAATACCTATTTTAAAATTTTTTGGAAAAATTTTTATGGTAAAAATTAGCATAAAATTTTCCTTGACAAATCGTTGTAAAGAGGGATATGTTTTGACAGACTGAGAATTAAAAACAGCGAGGGGAATTTTCCTCTCGCTGTTTTTTTTGCGCTTTTTGCGCCTGCGGCGCAATGCGTAATGCGTAATTAAGAACTAAAGATATATGATTCTTAGTAACTAAGTACGGAATAAACTATAGTCTTTTATTATGTAATATTACACGCCGAGAGATTAGCAGGAAAGGGGTGGAGGTTTGGGGAAAGAGGTCTGCAAGGGGAAAACCGCAAGGAGGCGGGGAAAACGTGCGGCGACCCAAGGTTCTATTTAGTTTTC
>CANQZS010000121.1 GCA_947628385.1 uncultured Clostridia bacterium
GGGCTCCGCCCCTTGACCCCGCGAGCTGGGCTCAGCTCGACCAGCTTTATATTTTGCGCTTCGCGCAAAATAGTAATAACTTTTTCGGAAAAATGAAACGGGGGACTTGCTCCGCTAAGAACAGGTCCCCGCTTTTTTTAATCCCTGATCGCCTTTTTTGCCTTGTTTACTATCGTTTTGTCATTCTCATATGTCAGTACCGCGGAAGCGTGACCTATGTCTACCCACTTTATGTCCGCGATCTCGTCCTCCTGAGGCGTAAGATCGTAATTCTTAGCCTTGGCTATAAAGTATACAACGACCTTTTGAGTGTCCTTGCGCGGAAAATATTGCACCGTTTCACGAAAGGTGGGGTCAATCATCACGTCAACTCCGGTTTCCTCCATGATCTCTCGCTTGGCAGTTTCAATTTCAGTCTCGCCCTCCTCAACGTGTCCCTTTGGGAATGACCAGTGCCCGCTGTTGATATGCTTTATAAGCAGTATCTCAAGATTTCCATGGTGTCTGCGATATACTATCGCACCACAGGATTTTTCATGGGTCATATGTACCGTTCCTTTCCGAAAGCCGGAAGCCGGCTTCTGATATTGGGATAACCGGCAGACAGCCCCACCGATCATATGTTACTATAATTATACCATAAATTATCCGTTTTGTCTCGCCTTTTTTGAAAAAAAATCACAGCTCCCTTGATTTTTTCTCGGGAGCTGTTTTATTGCGGTATTATGCTGCCGACGGATCCTCCGTTCCGGATACGGACTCGCTTTCGGACGGCTCGGCGCCGTCCTCTGTGGGATCTTCGGAATTTTCCTCATTGAGCGAATGGAGCTTTTCGGTAACAATGTTTGTTACCCTGTCTATAAGATCGAATATCGGATAGTCAACATCAAAATAGGTGTGTATCCACACATCGTCGGTAAAGTTGTAGGTAAGCTCGCCGGAAGCGTCCTCTTCAAGGAAATCCGCTTCATCAAAGTATTCCTCACCGTTTATATAAAGCTTGCTGTCCTCCCAGTGAACGTCGTAATGGAGAGCGTCGTCCTTATTTTCCTTTATTGCCTGCTTGACGAGCTTCTTTATGGTAGTGTCAAGCTTTACATATCCAAGGTCAATGTCTAATTTATTGGGCTGAACGTATACCGCTACCTTTCCCGTTGATTTGTTCTTTACGTCAAGAACATAGCAGCGGAAATTGCCCGACTCGGAAACTATCCCGCCGTTAGGCGTAAGCAGCGTATCTACTGTCGTTACCCTAAAAACATTCATTATCAGGAAAAATGCTATTCCGCCGATTATATATATCAGCAGGAAGATCGTTCCGAATATGGTTTTTATCGTATCGTTCATCTTGCAGCTGAAAAATCCGAAAAGCGTTACTATTGCCGCCGGTATGAGCAGCGGCCAGTTTCCCCAGTCAAGCAGCAGCGTAGGAAAGAATGCTGCCAGATTCGCAAGGCTTACTATACACGTTATGAACGATCGCCTTGTGTAAAGGAAAAGCAGTCCCGTTACAAGCGATACCGCCGAATAGATCATTGCAAATTTTGTCTTGTCAACATACTCTATTTCATAAAAGAACACCGTGTATGCAATATAGCAAAGGCATACCGTATATGCCGCGCACAGAACGCTGACCAAAAGAATGAACCACTTGTTGGTAACGATTTTTTTCAATATCTCCATGTTTTGACATCACTCCCTATAGTATATGGGAACATGATACGATCCCCTATAAGAATAATACCCCATATTTTCCCGAAAATCAATAACAGATCGGTTTCATATTTATTACAGATCGGTTTCAATTTTCAGGGAATATTTCAGAATGGTTACAGCAGTACGGAATATTTCCCGCAAATGCCGCGTATTAAAGCAATTCCCCCAAAGCAGCCGCAGTAACGGTCTCCTTTGGGGGAAGGATATTCGTTCTTATGCGAATTTTTTCATGATAGCTGATATTATCAAGCCTATACCGCCTACTATTGCAAGGATAAGTACCACCAGAACTATCGTCAAAGCAATGTTCTTGCCCTTGGATACTGTATTTTCGCTAAGTATAGTCTTTTGCTTGTAATCTCCGAGATTAGCTACCGTAGTCCCGTCCGGACGTGTTATCGTGAAATCATCAATGTAAACTATGTCTCCCGAATATGCCGAAAATGTAGGTATCGTAAAGCCTACCATGGAATTTGAAGCATTTTCCGGCAGAGTAAGAGAAACGTCCGTCCATTCCTTTGTACTGAGCGTAGGCACAGCCGTGCGGAGCATTATCATTCCGTCGCTGTATATTGCCAGATTATCATAGAAGCCCTCCGCTCCGTCGCAAAGCATAACGCTCATGGTAACGGTGCAGCCGGCGAAATTTTCAAGCCCTACAGTCTCTGCGTTGATATAAGCTCCTCCGGTGCCGTTCTGTATAGCTTCGGAGGAATTTTCCGAAACGATGATGCTTCCGTCGCCGTTTTTGGATCTCAGGGTCGTATGAGTCATTGTAAGACCGGTTTCCACGGAAGAGCCTGATGTGAGCCAGTCCGACATCTTATCCGGAGTATCGAAGCAGTATGAGGCTTCACCGTCCTCTGCGGCAAAGCTTGTTAATGCCGAAGTGCCTACAATTGCGGCGGAGGCTATTATCGCCGCGATGATTCTTTTAAATTTCATTGAGCAATCCAATCCTTTCGGTATACGGGCAAGATCCTGAAGGTCCGCGTCGGAAGCTCCGCGCCGTAAATGCCGGAAGCGACGCGGCGCCTGACCGCGATATTGCCTGTAATAAAAAATACGAGTCTGATGATGTATAATATTATTTTATTATACAAAAAGCCGTTTGTCAATACATTTGATGTAAAAGTTTGAAAACGGAAATATTTACGGAAATATTTTCCGCAGCCGTTATTTCCAGCCCTCTGTAAGGCGGCGGCAGATAACTCTTCCTATTGAAGCAAGGGAAAGCTGTTCCGAGCAAGCGCCGAGCTTGTAGGCTTCCATAGGCATACCGTAAACAACGCAGCTTTCCTTATCCTGACCTATGGTGTATGCGCCGCTGCGCAGCATACGCAGGAGCCCTTTTGCGCCGTCCGCGCCCATTCCGGTCATAAGCGCGCCGAGAGCCTTATTCTTGGCAGTCTCCGCTACGCTGGAGAAAAGCACGTCCACCGAGGGACAGTGTCCGGAGACTTTTTCTTTGCGGTCGCATTTTACAAAATAGCCGTTAGCGTCCTTTTTAAGCTCCATATGCAAGCCGCCTGCGGCAATAAGGCAAAGTCCCTGAGAGAGCCTGTCGCCGTCCTGAGCCTCCTTGACGTGCATCTGGCAGCTTCTGTCGAGCCTGTCGCTGTAGAGCTTTGTAAATACCGGCGGCATATGCTGAACGACCAGCACCGGAGGCATTGTTTTCGGGAATGTTTTTATGATACATTCCAGAGCGTCGGTCCCGCTGGTCGAAGCTCCGAGAGCCACAACATAGCCCTCCTGCGAGCGCTTGCTGAGTCCTGAGATCTCCTCATAGGACGGAAGCTCCGGCTGGGGCTTTCCTTTTTTGACGGTATGCTCCGCAACGGGAGCGGCTGTCTCTTTGTCCTTTTCTGCGGAATGGAGACTTCCGGTATTATTCATTGCCGATTTTGCGGCTAAAATTATTTTTGTTATCAGCAGCGAGCTGAATGTTGTTATATCCGATCTATGGACGGGCTTTTTTATAAAGTCCGCTGAGGGTATATTTTCCGGCGGATTATTGTCCGCGCTGTACATTGCTATTGACGGAATGGAGAATTTTTCCGCAAGCTCTTTGATAAGTGCGGCGTTCTCCGGTCTGTCGGGTGAAACGCCGATAACGGCAGCATTTACGGGAATATTGCTTCCGGACAGCTGCCTGCGGACGCGTTCGGCGTCCGGAGCTTCCGCAGCGACCTCGATGCTTCCCGATCCTGACAGGAGCTGCGTAAGCGACGCGCGGAGATCGTTGGAGGGATCTATTATAATAACATTTATTTTTAATTTATAGGACGTCTTTTTTTCCATAGATAATCAAACCGTTCATTAATTTTGTTATGAGCAGCACTGCATGGCACCCCTTGCATACCTGCGGATCATACGGCTCCTATATGGATATGGGAGCTTTTGCCTGCGCCGCTGACCTTTCGGTATATAGCCGGCTTTATATAGGTATATCTTGTATCGCGTCCGACGCTTTCGGCATGACCTATGAAAAGGTATCCGCCGTCTTTGGTAACGTCGTAGAAGCGTTCTATAAGCGCGTTTTTTGTAGCCTGTTCAAAATAGATCATAACGTTCCGGCAGCTTATCAGGTCATATGGTCTTGTGCAGACGATATTATCCATAAGATTGAACTGGCGGAATTCCACAAGCTTTTTTATCCGGTCAATGATCTGATAATGCTTGTCGTCTTTTCTGGTGAAATATCTTGAAAGCCACTGAGGGGGGACGTCCTTTACCATATCGTTTGTATATATCCCGTCTCTGGCTGTTTGCAGTACGTCGGTGTCTATATCCGTAGCGAGGATACGCATATTCCAGCCGGAGGATCGGCTGCCGAAATATTCGTCAACGGTCATGGCTATGGAATACGGCTCCTGACCTGTAGACGAGGCTGCGCACCATATATTCATAGAGCGTTCTCTGGCGTTGTTCTTTTCGATATACGGCAGTACGGTGCTTTTCAGGAATTCAAAATGCTCAGGCTCGCGCAGGAAAAACGTGTGGTTAGTAGTGAGCTTGTTTACGAGCTGCATGGTCTCATTGCCGGTCTTGTCGGCGAAAGCAAAGTCTATGAATTCCTTGAAGCTCCTGAAGCCTCTTGACGTCACCATATTTGAAAGGCGTCCCTCAATAAGGATACGTTTTTTCTCAAGATTTATGCCATAATTTTTTTTCATATATGTTACGAGACGGTGGAAATCGTCGTCCGTAAGCTTGAGCATCATATTGCTTCACATCTTTCCTGTGGAGATCGCGGGTATAAATTTCAGTCGTCCATGATAAGCTTGTCGCAGTCAAGAAGAAGCCTTATTCCGCTTTCAAGGTTTATGATAGACTTGATGTAATGGTTAGCGTTTACGTTCTTGGCGTCGGGAGTTTTGCTTATGTCGTTCTTGTTGACTACGATGACCTCTCTTACTCTGTCAACGATTATGCCGACTTGATTGCCGTCCTCAAATTCAAGGACGATTATGCAGGTCCTGTCATCGTAGGGTATTTCCTCTATTCCGAAGCGTTTTCTTACACTTATAACGGGAACTACCTTTCCTCTGATGTTTATTACTCCCTTTATATGCTCCGGTATCTTTGGAACGACGGTGATCTGCTCAATACCTATGATCTCGTTGACGTATTTTATCTCTATTCCGTAGATAGTGTCGTCGATCGTGAAGAAGAGCACCTCGCTGTCCTCTGCCGTATAAATTTTATTTGAGGTTGGTTCCATAAGTGATCGTCCTTTCCAGAGGTAGATTTTGCGGATCTGATATTTATGCGGAGCATCAGAATTCGCTGATTATATTGCTTATATCGAGAATTATTGTAATAGAGCCGTCGCCGAGGATAGAGCAGCCTGCCATACCGTTCTGTTTTACGTTGTAGTTGTTGAGGAGCGATGAGAACGGCTTTACTACTACCTGCTGCTCTCCGATAAGCTCGTCTGCAAAGAGGCAAGCGCACTTTCCGTCGCCCTCTACGAGTATGACTAT
>CANQZS010000122.1 GCA_947628385.1 uncultured Clostridia bacterium
TATTCTATCAGATTTTCGTCTATCTCTCTACTTTTTTTTCTTAATTTTGTCCAATATCTATTGTAGTACTACAGCTGTTGCCGTGATGGAGCTCCGCCCATACTTGACATATGCTTGAAAAAATGGTAAAATATAATGAAATGATCTGTTACGGAGGACTGTTTAAATGACCGTTGATATAAACGAAAGCAAGAACGAGTTCGAGAAAGTGTTCAATTCCGCAAATTCTCCGGATATTGAAAAAGCCATTATAGAATTCTCTTCAAGAATGCAGATATATAACGCCGGTATCAAGGAGATACGCACCAAGCTTGAGATACTCGATGAGGAATTCAAGGCAAAATATGCCTATGATCCTATCCATCATATAGAATCAAGACTTAAATCTCCGAGAAGTATTTTGAAAAAGGTGAAAATGAAAGGCATACCCGTTACCGCAGAATCAATGTCGGCAAATATCCGCGATATTGCGGGAATAAGAGTGATATGCAATTATATAGACGATATTTACCGTGTGGCGGATCTTCTTACGGCTCAGGACGATGTTAAGCTTATACGCGTCAGGGATTATATAAAGGATCCTAAGCCGTCGGGATATAAAAGCCTCCACCTTATCGTGGAGATACCGATATTCCTTTCTACGGGTCCTATGCCTATTCCGGTGGAGATACAGATACGGACGATCGCTATGGACTTCTGGGCAAGTCTGGAGCATAAGCTCAAATATAAAACGGATAACATAGTTTCGGACGAGCTCAGGAGCAGACTGTTGGTCTGCGCTGAGGAGATCTCCAGACTGGATACCGAAATGCAGGATATTCATAACGCTATAACCTCTCAGAGCGTAGAGGCGTGACGGCAATGGGCAGAATTTTTTACGATTCGCCGGTGGGTCTGCTTGAAATAGTTTCTGAAAACGGAGCCGTCACTGCGGTAAGAGCGGCTGCCGTAAATACCGGAGCCTGCTTTCGCGACGAGATATGCGCTATGACCGAAAGGCAGCTTGCGGAATATTTTAACGGTACGCGCAGGAAATTTGATATTCCATTAGCTCTAAAGGGAACGGAGCTGCGGCTTTCGGTCTGGGAATGTCTTAGAAGGGTCCCGTTCGGAGAAACGCGCTCCTACGGAGAGATCGCCGCGTCCATAGGCAAGCCGTCAGCGTCACGCGCCGTCGGGAACGCCGTGGGAGATAATCCGGTACTGATAATCATTCCCTGTCACAGAGTCATACGTTCCGACGGCAGCATCGGAGGCTTCAGCGCGGGGATCAGAATGAAAAAATATCTTCTGGAGCTGGAGAGCAGGTAATGCGGACGGTCCCTTTATCTTCTGAAAGGAGGAGAGGTATGCGTAAAAGAAAATTTATTATAATGATGTCCTTGTGCGCGGTACTTATGTCCTCCTGCTCAGACGGCATGGCGCCGGACGTTTCTCATCAGCCCGCTCCTACAGAAACGGCGGTCGCTTCGGAGACTGGGGAACGGACGGAAGCTCATGAAACGTCGGAAGCCGCTGCGGAAAGCACCTCCCGTAACGAGGAAACGGAAACGAGTACCGGATCATCTTCCGAAGCTAATACCTCGGAGACGCAAGCTCCGCAGGAGGAAAGCTCCGATACCGGATCGGTCACGGAGACATCGGAGACATCTCGGACGTCCGCTCCGGAAACATCTTCGGCGACTTCCTTGTCGGTCTCCTCGGCAGCTCCGGAGACCAAGGCTCCCGCCGTTACGTCAAAGGCTGCAAAGCCTCCTGCGGAGATAGTTATTCCCAAAATAAAAATGCCGCAGGCTCCCGGAACGGACGTTATCAGCGGAGATAATTCCGAAATAGATCTCAGCAATGCCTCGGAGGGCTATATCTCGGCAGTCTATACGGGTCAGTCGGCTGCTGCGAAAATAAGGATACAGTGCGGAGATGTCCGGTACGATCACGACCTTGCCGTAGGAGGGAAGCGGGAATTCTTTCCACTTATGGGAAGCGGAGATTATACGGTATCGGTATTTGAACAGTTTTCCGGAAAAAAATACGCGCAGACCGCGTCGGGAAGCTTTTCCGTAACACTGAGGAGCCCGACGGAAATGTACCTTTATCCTAATAAATATGTGGATTTCGACAGCGGCTCCGACTGCGTGAGAAAGGCTGCGGAGCTTTGCGCTGGACTCTCCGGTGACGTGGAGAAAATAGCGGAGATCTTTATTTTTATAACCGATAACATTACCTATGACAAGCAGCTTGCGGCTTCGGTCAAGAGCGGGTATGTTCCGGATCCGGATTCGACCCTTGCTTCAAAAAAGGGCATATGCTTTGACTATGCTTCGCTTTTTGCAGCAATGTGCCGCTCTCAGGGAATTCCGGCAAGGCTCGTTATAGGCTATGCCGATCCGGATATTTACCATGCGTGGAATGAGGTCTACACCGATGAAACAGGCTGGATAACTCCGGAGCTGTTCCTGAAAAACAAGGGCTACAATATTGCAGACGCAACGTTTTATGCAAGCAATTCCGATAAGGAAAAGATCTCCGATTATATTTCCGATGACGGAAATTATTCGGCGGTATACAGATATTGAACGGAGGACGATATATTATGGCGGTCAAAATGCTTACCGATGAAGAGACTGCTTTTTTCTGCGAGCAGCTCGCTATGATAACGGAAGCGGGAATACCTCTTGCGGACGGAGTGGAGATACTTGCGGAGGAGGCAGGAGACAGGCGCTTCAAGGAAATTGCCGACCTTTTGCTGGAAAATATGAAAAGCGGGGACATCACGCTGTTTGACGCTATGGAAAAAAGCGGGATCTTTCCCGTTTATGCGGTAAAAATGGTGAAGATAGGTTCGGTCACAGGACGTATTGAGGACGCCTTGAACGGGCTTTCGGATTATTATTCAAAGCGTGCCGATCTTAAACAGACTATAAGAAGCTCTGTTTCACACCCGCTGATACTGCTTGCTATGATGACGGTAGTGGTTATCGTTCTGGTAGTAAAGGTAATACCTATGTTCAGGGATATTTTCTCGCAGTTTGACGATGCAGCCGCTTCCGCAGTGGAGGACAGCGTAAGCTTTGCCTACAGCATGGGCGCGGCGGTAATGATCGTGCTTGCGGCAGTGCTGGCGGCAGCTCTCATAACGGCGCTGATGATGAAATTCCCCGCGACCCGCAGATGGCTTTCAAAGCTGTTCTCAAATTTTATACTGACAAGAAAAATGTCGGAAGCAATGGCAATGGCTGACGTTACTTCGGCAATGAGCATGATGGCGGAATGTGGAATTTCTCCGGAGCAGTCGTTAGAGCTTGCGGAGGAGCTTACGGATAATAAGCTCGTGAAAAACAGGATCAGAAGCTGCGGGAAAATGGTGCTGGACGGAGAATATTTCGCGGACGCAGTGAAAAGCTCCGAGCTGCTGCCGGGGATCTACGCTCATTCGCTGAAGGTAGCGTACAGATCCGGAGCAATAGATCCCGCGTGGAGAAAGATAAGCAGCAGATTCGAGCAGGAATGTGACAGAATGATCTATGGAGCGGTATCGCTCATTGAACCGGTGATAATAGCGGTGCTTGCGGTGATAATCGGTTCGGTGCTTCTGACGGTAATGCTCCCGCTTACAAATATAATGACAGGTATAGGCTGAATCGCCCGATAGACTGGGAAAGGAGTCCGGTATGAGTGCGGATCTCAGGATCAGGAAAAAAGTAAGACCGAACAGACAGATGATACTGTCGGCGGTACTGTTCGCGCTGATCGTTATATGGCTCGTGGTATCGGCGGGGAACGCCGGCAGTGCGGCTGAAAAAAGCCGTGCAGGATCGGTACGCTCCGCTTTGATGAACAGCGTGTCGCTTTGCTATTCCATAGAGGGGGAATACCCTCCGGATATTGAATATCTCGAAAAGAACTACGGCTTCAAGCCGGACAGGGACAGATATGTGATACATTATGAATATTTCGGAGCAAATGTGCGTCCGTCGGTGACGGTAATTGATAAAAACGGTTCCGATGAAAGGACGGTGTCCTGAAAATGAACAGGGCGGATTCTAAGCGCCTGACCGATACGGTGAGCGCGGCGGGAAGCATGACGCTTTTCCTTATTTTTGCAGTCTGCTGTCTTATAATGATAGCGGCGGCGGCTTCCGCATATGGCAGAATATCCGAAAATTACGACGATACGTTTAATTCTGCGGCAGCGGTAAGGTATGTCACCAATAAGCTTAGAGCTTGCAAGGGCGCGGAGATACTTTCGGGAAATGAGCTGCTGCTTTACGATGACGGATATAAAACGCTCATTTATGAAAGCGGAGGAACGCTGTATGAAAGGCTTTTGTCTGACGGTCAGGAGGTCTCCGCAAGCGGCGGTGAGGCTGTTTTCAAGGCGGAGGGCTTTTCGGTTTCCGACTGCGGCGGGGGACTTGCCGAGATCTCCGCAGAGGGCAGCGGGGGCAGAACGTTCAGCGCATACTGCCGTATACCGGAGGGAGGGCGGACGGATTGAAAAGCCCTATCGCAAAGGTGCGGAAGCACATAAGATCCAACCTGTTTTTTGTGGAAATGATAATAGTACTGCTGTTTTTCAGCATAGCCTCGGCGGTGATACTGCGTTCGTTTGCTGCGTCCGACAGGCTTGCAAAGGAAAGCAGACGTATAGAGAGCATGGCGTTCCTCGCTCAGTCGGCTGCGGAGATATATTCGGGAACTGCGGATATTTCGGAAACGGCGGAGAAGCTGCTGTCCGGCAAGCCTTATACATATAACGAATATCCCGACGGTTCGCAGGAGATAAGCTTTTCTATGGATACGGAAACTACCGTAAGACTGCGTGAAAGCTCTGAGATCTATGCGGGAGGTCCTTTAAAAATACTGGAAATTTCATTTTCCGACGGCAGCGGAGGGATCCTTTATGAGACTAAGACCGGAGCATATTTTCCGGAAAGGACGGTGACGGACAGTGAACGGCAGTGAAAACAAACGTCCTGCGGGTATCGGAACGGGGTACCTTTCTATAATGATGATCTTTGTAGTGCTGTGCATGACTATGCTGGCGGCGCTGTCATATTCCGCAGCTTCTGCGGAAAAGGGATTCAGCCTGAAAAGCGGGGAATATACCGCAGAGTATTATGCTGCCGATCTTGAAGCAAACAGAACGCTTGCGGAGATCGACGGCATTGCCGCAGAATATTCCGACTATGCGGATCTTTCGTTCATATCCGAGATAGAGGAGATGGAGGGAATGGAGCTGAAACAGCTTCCGGACAGCATTGAAATAAGCTGGCTGACTCCGATAAACGACAGGCAGAGCATCAGCTCCTCGGTGAGATATTCGGGCGGAGGATATGTTATAACGGAGTGGCGGACGGTGCTTACCTCCGACACTGAAAGCAAACCGCTCAATGTATGGAGCGGAGAATGATGTCAGGGAGTGTTTGAAATGGATATAAGGCAGATACTTACGGACGCCGTAAAGCGCGGAGTTTCCGACGTGTTCCTTGTTACGGGCGCGGCGCTGGCGTATAAGACCGACGGAAGGGTAACTCCTCAGGGAGGGGATATTCTTAGACCGGAGGATACAAGGGAAGCGGAAAGAGGATACAAGGGAAGCGGTAACGGAGATATTCCGCCTTGCAGGA
>CANQZS010000123.1 GCA_947628385.1 uncultured Clostridia bacterium
ACCATATACATTCTTGACGAGCCTACGACGGGACTTCACACAGCGGACGTCCACAAGCTTATAGAGGTGCTGCAAAAGCTTGTTGACGCGGGAAACACGGTGCTTGTCATTGAACACAATCTTGATATTATCAAATGTGCCGATCACATAATTGATCTTGGACCGGAGGGCGGCGCAGGAGGAGGAACGCTTGTAAAGTGCGGCACTCCGGAGGAAATAGCCGCGTGCAAGGCGTCCTACACCGGACAATATCTTAAAAAGATGCTTTCATCTGCAAAAAGGAAGTCAAAAAAATAGCACACAAACGGGACGGCATATGACCGTCCCGTTATCTGTATGAACATATTTTATCAAGATCAAGCTTTCCGCCAAATATGTCAAGCGCACTGCCCACAGTGAAATCAAGCTTCCCCCGTCCGAGTTCTTTAAGAATTTCAATATCGTCATATGAGCCTATGCCGCCTGCATAGGTGACCGTTATGCCGTCTATACCGCCGAGAAATTCCGCAAGAGGTCTTTCCACACCCCTTGCCATGCCCTCAACGTCCACAGCGTGTATAAGGAATTCATCACAGTATTCCGAAAGCATTTCAACGGTTTCACCATCAAGCTTCACATCGGTAAATTTCTGCCAGCGATCGGTAACGATAAAATAATCCTCTCCCCTTTTCCGGCAGGAAAGATCAAGAACAAGATTTTCTCTGCCGACTGCGGAAACAAGCCTTTTCAGGTTTTCAAAATTCACCATTCCGTTCTTGAAAACATAGGAGGTCACAATAACGTGCGAAGCTCCCCTTTTAAGAAAATTTCCGGCATTGTCCGCAGTAATGCCGCCGCCGACCTGTAAGCCGCCTTTGAACGCTTCCAATGCGGAATATGCCTGCCGCAGGTCATCGGCATAAAATTCTGAACCCGCAGGATTCAATATGATAATATGCCCGCCTGTGATCCCTCGGCTTTTATAAAGCTCCGCATAGAATTCCGCACCCTTTTCGGATACAAAATTTTCACGGGCGCGGTCATGCTCGTCCGCAAGACTGCCGCCGACGATCTGCTTTACTTTTCCATTGTGAATATCTATACATGGTCTGAATCTCATTATAATTCCTCCGAAAAGATCATTAATATAATTATACAGCATTTACTGGATCTTTTCAATAGCATTTGAACGATACTTGACTTTTTTTGCAGGATATGATATGATTTCATTATGCAAATGACTATATTTGACAAGGAGTCAGGATATGAAAAATTTCTGGGGATATTACGATAACGGAACGTTCCGCGTAGGCTGCAACGGCAGTACGGTCTATATTTACGATCAGAACAATACCGAGCTTGCACGGTTCAAGGAGCTTCCTTACGCATACAGAGCGGCTTTCATGCCGGAGAAAAATATAATAGCCGTTAAATCCACAGCAGGATACCTCGGATTCTACGATCTTGACTCTCTCAGCCTGATAAAAAAGATCACCGTAACAACAATAGGCGCTCAGGACGAGGGCTTTTCGTTTTCGCCGGACGGGAAGCTTTTCTACAATATCGAAAAGCCGTATACAAGCACAGCAACCGAGCTGAGCATTTACGAAACGGAAAATTTCACTAAGGTAAAAAAGCTTTTTTCCGGAAACAGAAAAATCGTACTCAATAATATTGAATTTGACGATGAAAGCGACGCCTGCTTTGTTATCGGATCTATGAGGACAAATGAAAACAGCGTTTGTGATAACGGCTTTGTGGGATTGCTTGATGAGGAAAACGAATGTATTTCGGATATGATCGAGCTTACGCCTATCGCATACCGTCTGACAGCAACTTATAAAAGCTGGGAACAATCCGGATTTACAAAGAGATCGGCTCAGCTCGAGCATCTTATGGAATATCTAAAAAATATCACTCATACTTCTCTGAAAGAAGCCTATTATCATTAAAACAACATCGCTCCATTTTGAAATTCGGAATGGAGCATATTTTTTTAGAAAAATTTTTTAAAAGCTGTAAGAAACGTGAAATTTTTTCGTCTTATATAGCAGAACATAAAAAAGGAGGCACACTATGGAGGATATGGAAATAATCGAGCTGTTCATGGCAAGAAACGAAGATGCCATCGTCCAGTCGGATAAAAAATACGGCGCATACTGCTTTACTATAGCGTACAATATCCTTGCGAATAATGAGGATTCTGCGGAATGTGTCAACGATACATGGCTGCACACATGGAACGTTATTCCACCGCAGCACCCCGACCGTCTGAAAATATTTTTTGCCAAGATAACAAGAAATCTTTCAATAGACAGGCTTAAAAACAAAACCGCTGCCAAGCGCGGAAACGGTGAATTCACAGCCGTTCTTGACGAGCTTGCGGAATGTATTTCCGACGGGAACAGCGTCGATGAGATAATAGAGGAAAAGCTGCTTACAGAATCTATAGAGAGATTCCTTTACGAGCTTTCCAAGCGTGACCGTCAGATTTTTCTGAGAAGATATTTTTTTACGGAATCGGTAACTGCTATAGCCAAACGGTTCGGGATAAGGGAAAACGCAGTTTACGTATCGCTTCACAGAACAAGAAAAAAATTGCATAAGCATCTCAAAAAGGAGGGATTCAATGTATGAGACCTTTTGATCTTTACAGCGCTATAGGAAATATCAGCAAAGATATTATCGAAGAATCGGATATTATGGAAAAAGAAAAAAATAACGGACTTTCCGCTATTGCAAACGAAAAAATATCCTCTCAAAATAAAATACATATCCGTAAACATTCCGGAGCCGTATCAATAGCCGCAACGGCTGCCTGTATAGCATTAACGGTAATAGGTGTAAATCTTCTGATAAATATTCCCGAAAGCGGTTCGATCGACATTACGTCAATAAAAACAGAGACTGTTCTTACAGAGGAATTTGCTCCGTCTGCATGGATCGAAGCGGACGATGATACAGATTATAGTCAATTCTTTCAAGGAAATCATTCCAACGGCGTTACATTTGAGATATATGATCCTGATTATGCAAGAAATTCAGACAAGTTAGATTATTATACCTTTGACGATAAATATGTAAGAAGCTTGCTGCCGTTTGATGTATCGGAATTTTCATCTGTAGACGGAAGCTTGCACCTTGACGGCAAAGGCAACCTGAATAATGTATTTATCAATATAAATGATCTTCCCGCAGATCCGGAAAATGCGGAATATCCTCATTCAAAATATATCAATATTACCGCACAGATGAATGTTGTCAGGATATGTTCAGATGAGGTCTCACCTGTTCAGAGGTATGGCGCAGACGTTTATTATTATCGTGAGTCAGATAATATTCTCCATACTGATGTTGTCATAAACGGTATAGGTTACTCTGTGATCTACGGAAATATGTCCTGCGATGAAGCGGGAAAAATAATGGATCAGATCATACTGAATGAATTTGATCCGGCTAATTTTGATATTTCAAAAGCCGATAAGCACACTACAGAACATGGCAATATAACTCTTGAGGAAGCAGAAAAATTTGAAATTTTTAAAAGTCATCTTCCCGTTTCAGGATCTGTACAGGAGTATATGTCGGAATTTTATTGCAATGTATCATATAATTCAAATAAGAAAAATGACGTTATGACACAGCTTGTACTTAATATTTATTATTATAACGATCAGAGCAGCATAAATATGATCTATCAATACCCGTCCTTTATTCCGAATAATGCAGCGGTAATTTCCCCTGTGGGATTATTTAAAAAAGAGGATCTTGTAAAAGCTTTAGGAATTTCCGATAACGAGCCGACAACATTAAACTATTATATTGAATTTAATGACTTTGACATTCTTGTAAATGTCAATAACTTCAATATTGATATGCTTTGGGAAATCATGAAAAGTATACTTCCCACAGATGAGCGCATGAGTTCCGCGCAGAATGAAAATGTTCCTGCGGAAGCCGAACCGGCAGCCAATGAAGATATTCCGGACGAAACAGCTCCGCCTGAAACAGAACAGGCGGAAACGGCTGTAAAAGCTGAAAATGCTGCAAAGAAAAATTTCTACAGCTACAACGAGCCTATTGAAATAAGCGCCGACGAATATGAAAAAATAACATTTATATATTCTCCACAGCTTTACAGTATCAAGCCCGAAATGACATATGATGATGTAATTGATCTTCTTGGTGAAACAGTCGATCCTGACGGCGGAGCATATGCATTAAGATATATTTATGCTGAGGAGATCCCTTCCGCCGAATATTATGAAGAATATCTGATAGATATATTCTTTCCCACCAAAGATTCCACAGTAGGACAAAATGCAAGGCAGCTGTTGAGCAATGCCGTACCCGTAATTGCTCCATACTGATAAATTGATAAATAAAGAAAGGACGACGAAACATGAAACTTACTACTCTTTTCGGAACTTCATTTCCTTAGCACTGCATACTCTCCTCCTTAAATTCCATAAAAAAAAGAAATAAAAGCATGAACAAAAGATAAATATAAATAAACAAATTCAGAAAGGATCTAAAACTATGAAATTCAGAAAAAATATTTTTGCAGTTTTTGCTGCCGCAGCTATGATGTGCAGCACATTTTCCGGCGTATGCTATGCCGCCGACAAAACGGAAGCTTCCGTAACAGACGAGAAAAATTTATCCGGAAAGCAAATTGAAATTACAAACCTTTCCGATAAATTGACAGGATATAGTCTCTATAATCCTATAATTACCGATGACGGAACAATTTACGCGATCGGAAAGAAAAATTCAAAAAATTATATTTTAGCCATTGATAATGACGGCAATATCACGGCAAAAACAGCTATAGATGATTACGCAAACGCTGTGCTCAAGCAGTCGGGAGACAATATCCTATTTATCCGGAATAGATATGAAGATCCCGGCATAAATATCGACTACTCAAATTCCACAAACGGCTGGGTAAGTCTGACCACGGAACAAGGAATAGCTTTTCAAATGGCGGTCAAAGATCTGTACCTGACGGTCTATGACAAGGATCTGAACAAAATATCCGAAAACGACATTACAAAATCAACAAAAAAGAGATCCGCTCAATTTGCTACCGCAAATTCCTCAATGCTTGTATATACAAAAAACGGAAAGCTATACACATCGGATCATGACGGAAAAAATAAAAAAGTAATTCTTGACCTTGCAGATACCGAATATTCAGGTTGTAATATTGCCGCATTAGCCGTCAATGAAAATTATGCGGGGCTGCTTGTCTCAAATTATTCCGACAACTTCTACGCAGCAGCAGTTGATCTTAAAACCGGAGAAATAACATCAAAAAAGCTGAAAGAGCAGGTAAATCCGGACGTACAAAACGGCATAATAACATGGACGTATCGTCAATATTATGATTATACCAAATATGATCCTTCAAAAATAACAAATACTTATTTTAAGGACGGAAAATTTGTTACCGATCAGATCTATAACAAAGGTAAATACACATCATTTACCTACACGGACAGCAGCGGAAAAACTTTTTCTCAGGCACTTGACCAGAGCAGCAAGATCTACACTATATATATGACCGAAAACGGCAAAACAGTAAAGATAACAGACATTGACACTGACAAATTATGCCCCGCAGGTGCCGTACAT
>CANQZS010000124.1 GCA_947628385.1 uncultured Clostridia bacterium
CCGCCCCTTGACCCCGCAAGTCTGGGCAAAACAAAACCAAAGGTTTTGTCTGGCTTGACCAGCTTTATATTTTGCGCTTCGCGCAAAATAGTAATTACTTTTTCGACAGGCTGTGGACTGCTTTTTTATTTACTGTTCCAGTTTTTTTAGGAACGCTTTTGTGCGCTCATTAGACGGGTTGTCTATAACGTCCTTGGGCTTGCCCTGTTCGATTATCATTCCTCCGTCCATAAAAACAACATGGCTTGAAACACTTCTCGCAAAATCAATTTCATGAGTGACGATCACCATTGTCATTTTTTCCGCTGCAAGCTCTTTGAGAACTTTGAGGATCTCCGCAGTAAGCTCCGGATCAAGCGCAGAGGTCGGCTCGTCAAAGAATATCATTTTCGGCTTCATTGCAAGCGCCCGTGCGATCGCAACACGCTGCTGCTGTCCGCCGGAAAGCTGATACGGATAAAAATCTCCCTTGTCCGAAAGTCCCATTTTTTTCAGCAGAGCTTCCGCTTCTTTCATTACCTCATCTTTATTCCTTTTCAGAACGTGTATCGGCGCGTCGGTAATGTTTTTCAGAACGGTGTAGTGGGGGAAAAGATTGAAATTCTGAAAAACCAGTCCGAAGCTGTGCTTTATTTCATTCAGCTCCGCTTTTGAAGCGTATGCCGGCTTGCCGTCCTTTTCGGAAACTGCGGTCTTTCCGCAGTATGTCATTATTCCTCCGTCTATAGTTTCAAGCATGGAAATGCACCGCAGGAATGTTGATTTTCCCGAGCCTGACGGTCCGAGAATGGAAACTACTTCGCCCTCGTTTACCGACATGGAAATATCTTTAAGGACTTCCAGATCGCCGAAGCTTTTTTTCAGATTTTTTATTTCAAGTAAATTCATAATTTTAACCACCTTATTTATTATCTGAAATAATTCATTTTCTTTTCAAGCTTATCCATTATCATTGCAACGATAAAGTTGAATACATAGTAGAATACGCCTGCTACGAACAGCGGCATTATAGTAGCTTCCGCAGCCGCTACCTGCTTTGCAAGGGTGAACATTTCCGTGTATGAGATCGCAAATGCAAGGGAGGTATCCTTTACAAGCGTTATTACCTCGTTGGTAATTGACGGGATAATATTTTTCAGCATCTGCGGAAATACGATCTTGAAAAATTTCTGAGGTCTGCTGTATCCGAGGATCTCACAGGCTTCATGCTGACCTGTAGGAACGGCTTGTATGCCCGAACGGTAAATTTCCGCAAAGTATGCCGCATAGTTCAGGGAGAATCCGATTATTACCGCATAGAAACGGTAATTCCCCGCAGTGCTTACTCCGAACAGAAAGAACGGTCCAAAGAAAACCACCAGCAATTGAAGCATGAGCGGAGTTCCGCGAACAATTGATATGTAAAGCTTTACGAGCCAGCTAAGCGGTTTGAATTTTGACATTCTGCCAAATGCTATCATAAGTCCCAAGGGAAGCGAGAAAAGCAGCGTCAGCAGGAATATTGCAAGGGAAGCTCCCACACCCTTTAAAAGCTGCGAGCAGACGCTTGTAAGCCTGTCCCAAAATGAAGCCTTTTCATAAGCCGCCGCTTCGTCAGAGATCTGATCCTCCGCGCTGAGACAAACGCTGTCGGTCAGCCCCCATTTTTCTGCAATGCGGTCAAACGTACCGTCTGCAAGCATTTCAAGGAGAGTTTCCTGAACTTCATCGCGAAGCTCGGTATTTCCGAGCAGGAAGCCTATGCCGTATTCCTCTGAGGAAATACGCTCGTCGAGCATGGTAAATCCGCCGCCGCGAGCCTCCATTTCGTAGCTTGCAACGCCTATATCCATGCATACTGCGTCTACCGCGCCGCTTTGGAGATTGAGGAACGCGCTGTTATAGTCGCCTACCTGCTGAAGATCCGCAAAGCTTGCTGCAAGAGCTTTGTTCTCTTCCGACGCGTCATCGCCTGTGAAAGCCGCAAGAGCGGAGCTGTCCGCCTGAACCGCAACGATCTTCCCCGCAAGCTGACTCAGCTCGGTAATGCCGGAATCATCACGGACGATAGCGACCTGAGAATTATCAACATAGGGAGTGCTCCATGTGTAGTCGTTTTCTCTGCCGTTCATGGTAAAGCCGTTCCAGATACAGTCTATTGCGCCGGTCTTAAGCTCCATATCCTTGGAATTCCAGTCTATAGGCTGTTTGATAAGGGTCCAGCCGCGCCTGTCGCAGACCTCCTGCGCAAGCGAAAGGTCAAATCCCACATATTCGCCGGTTTCGGTATCCTGATAGCCATACGGGGGGAATTCCGCGTCAAAGCCTACCGTAAATGTGGAACGCAGATCTTCGGCAGCGGAATTCAGCGGCAGTATCACCGTCATAATGACAGCGGACAGCACCGCAAGGATCAATGCTCTTTGTTTTTTCATAAAATAATTCCTTTCCTTGTATTCAGAAAAATGCTGAGATCGCCGAGGTAACATATCAATACTTTAACATAAAAAAAGATAAATGTCAATAACCGCGCAACAAATATTGCACGGTATTGACATTGCTGTATAAATATGTTAAAATTATGAAAATAACAGTAAGGAGTTTTTGCTATGGTAGATGTAAAAAACAAATGGGCATTCATAACCGGAGCTGCAAGAGGTATAGGTTACCTTACAGCTAAGCTGATGGCTGAAAAAGGCTGTGATCTTATACTTCACAGCAGGGATATTTCGCACACCGAAAAAGTGATCTCTGAGGTAAAGGCAATGGGAGTCAATGCTTATGCAGTCTCTGCGGAGCTTTCCGACCTTGACAGCGTAAAAGCAATGCTTGAAAGGATAGACAGCTTCGGCGTGAATGTTGACATTGTTATGAACAATGCGGGAATGCAGATAGCTTACCGCACCGATTACTTTAAAACGCCTGTGGAGGATTATACCGAAAGCTTCAAGATAAATACGGTAGCGCCCGCGATGATATGCTATCATTTCATGCCAAAAATGATAGAGCGCGGCTTTGGCAGGACAATCAATACTACCAGCGGCATAGCGCTTGAACCTGAACAGGCGGGATATTCCGCAAGCAAGGCTGCGCTTGACAAGATCACGATTGATCTTGGTTCAAAGGTAGAGGGTACAGATGTTATGATAAATCTTACCGATCCCGGCTGGTGCAGGACGGATCTTGGAGGTCCCAATGCTCCCAACGCACCGGAAAGCGCTGTTCCGGGAGTTGCGGTAGGAGCGTTTGTAGATGATAAAAAGTCCGGACGTTATTTAAACGCTTCATATTTTGCGGGAATGACTCTTGAGGCTGCTGTTGCAAAAGCGGAAGCCGAGTTTGACAGTCCCTACAAAAAGAATGGATAAACATATTTTGCGCCATTAGGCGCAAAATTGTAATAGCACATTATGAAAGCTTTTGAGTGATCCTGCGGATCACCTCTCTGTCAGAGTCCGATTTTATTCTGTATTCCGTGCGGGAATAAAAACCATCGTTTACGTCCCATATAACAGGAACAAATCCATTGTCCGTAAGCGAATCAAGAACGATCTCCAGACATTCCGAGGTGTCCTTGTGTTCTGCATCGGACGCAAAATTCTGATCGGGATATGTTGCTGTCGTCTCTCCCACAAATACCGGTATGCCCTTGTCGGTGAACGCCGACTTTAACAAAGCACATTGGGAATCTATGTAGTCAAGCCATTTCTGACCGCCTATCTGATTGCTCCAGAACATGGAATTGTCCACATAATGCACCGATACCATCAGCTTGTTCTCTACTGTGTCGGAAGGCATTATAAACTGATCCGATGTTGTAAGATCTATATTCGTCCAATATCCGGAAACTATCAGGACCCTTTCGGAATTGTTCCCTCCGGTCGCCCTTACCGCGTCAACAAAGGTCTGGTTGAGCGCATTGGTAAGCTTGTAGCCGTCCGGCTTGCTCAGCTCCGTAAGCTCGCCGCTTTCGTTAAACTGACTTCCGCCGAGATATTCGTTGAATCCCTCAAATACTACAGTCTCGGGATAATCCTTGAATTCCTCCGCTATCTGTGTCCAGAGGTGCGAAAATATCTTTTCACAGTCCTCAAGGGAATTCCTCCTGATTATGAATTCGTCAAAGTGGTGTATGTTCACAACTGCGTAAACTCCCGATCTTTGGCAATAGTCCACTATTTCACGGACCCGCGCCATGTATTCGGGAGATATATCCCATTTGCCGTCGTTTTCCATCATATTGCCCCAGAAAACAGGTATGCGGACGGTGTTGAAGCCCTCGCTTTTTATGCCGTCGATGATCTCCTGAGTAGTTGGGACCGCGCCCCAGTATGTTTCATAGTCAGTGGGAGTGTTCCCGCCGACGGTGGGAATCCACTTGTAGGTGATCTTTTCGCAGCCGCCGGCATTGTAAGCCTCCATGGTGTTTCCGAGGTTAAGTCCTATGCCCATTGCCTTTGCCGTCTCGGACGCGTCCATAAAATCGCTTTGTCCGACCGTTTCTGCTTCTGCGGATCCGTTTGCAGTTGTGACGGAGGCGGATCCTCCGTTTCCTGCCGAGCAGCCTGTTGCCGCAAGCAGTGCGGCGGCAAGAATTATCCTGATGAGCTTCTTTTTCATAGCGTTCCCTCCTGTAAATTGCGATCTTTACGGCTTGTTCCTGCGGGAGCCGTGCGGCTCCTTATGCGGACAAGCTTTTTATATCGGCGCATATGCTGCGGATAAGCTTTTCTCGTGCTTTGCGGGAGAATCCGTGTCCCTCGTCCGGAAAAATATCAAGGCTCGCGTGAGGAAAAGCTTTCTTAGCCTTTTCAGAGTAGGAAATGTCCACGAGACGATCCGCGCTGCCGTGATAGATCCTGACTCTTCCGTTATATTTTCCGATAAGCTCGTAAACGTCACGATCCGGTATCCCGTCGCAGAATTTCTGTGAAAGGTACATTCCCATAAATTCCTTTTTGTCCGGTATGGATCTGTTTTTCCAGTCATGGGGTATGCAGAACGCGGGGTAGAGCAGGTAAAGTCCTTTTATTCGTTCGTCGGCTGTGAGTGCGGAAACAAGACCGCCCTGACTTTCACCGTAAAGGAAAATTTTGTCAGTATCTGCCGTGCCAATGCTTTCT
This sequence comes from uncultured Clostridia bacterium, assembly GCA_947628385.1. Classification (GTDB taxonomy): domain Bacteria; phylum Bacillota; class Clostridia; order Oscillospirales; family Ruminococcaceae; genus RGIG8773. The sequence continues at coordinate 5,103 of CANQZS010000124.1, forward strand.
ATATAGCTTATTACGCTTTTGAGATCGTTGATCTCGGAATTTACGCTCATGTCAAGAGAGCTGCCGCTGCTTTCCGAGTGCAGCGAGCCTCCGCAGAAATCAAAGCTGAATGCGAATATCCCGTTTTCCGCCAATGCAAGAGCCAGATCGGCAAGATCGTTTCTCGATGAATTGTACCCGTGGCTCAGTATTACCGACGGGAGCTTCCCGCCGGCGGCTTCGGGAATGAATGACGTTCCGGCAATAGTCCTGTCCGGAAGCTCTATTATGGTATTTTTTGTAAGCACGCTGTAATTCATATCCTGCCTCCCGTTTATTTGCAAAAAGCCGCGTTAAGCCATTCCGGCTTTAAAACGCGGCTTTTCTGTGACTTATGGAGCTGGAAACGTGACTTGAACACGCGACCTGCGCATTACGAATGCGCTGCTCTACCGACTGAGCTATTCCAGCA
>CANQZS010000125.1 GCA_947628385.1 uncultured Clostridia bacterium
GCTCGCGCTTGGGCATTCCAAGGTTCTTGAAGGCTTCGTCCAGTGATCTGCTGAGGTCGTCGCTTTCGTCCGCAGCGCTTACGGGTTCAGGAGCTTTTACGGGTTCCGGAGCGGGAGCCGGTTCGGGAATATGTACCGGAGCGGGTTCCGGCACGGGAACGGGCTTGGGTGCCGGCGCAGCCGAAGCTGCAGGAGCAGGCTTAGGTTCAGCAGGCTTTGGCGCGGGAGCGGGGATAGTCTCTTCCTTTTTCGGATCGAAAAATTCCTCTATGCCCTTTTTGATGCTTGCAAGGTTCTCCTTTGCTGTCTGGTCGGAATATCCCTTGATTATGGCAAGGGCGTTAATGTCGTCGGAAGAGCGTCCGTCCTTTTTCTCGATCATCATCTGGGCAGCAATGAGCTTTGCCTTATCCATTGCGGGAACTTTTTTCTTATCAAGTCCGCTGTTCACAACGTATAAGGGAACGGTGCGCTTGAACTGCTCGGGATAATTCTCTTCGATAAGTCTCTGCGTGGCTTCCTCAGAATCGTTTGTATACCAGCTCACAGCCATTATCATTATCTTATCGGCGGGTATGGCGGATAAATTTTTCTTAATGAAATCCATAATAGGGAGCTTGTCTCCATACACTCCGCAGGCAAAAATAGTGAGCTTGTAAGCAAGCAATTTGGTTGTATTGAAGCTGTCAACGCTCATTACATCGGCGTCAACATCTTCTTTCAGCCAGTCGGCATAGGTTTTGGTATGACCGAATTTTGTTGAATATACAACAGCTATCTTTTTCATTAGCTCAAATTACGGACAGATATGATCCTGCCGTATCCTCCTTATTGCAATTATGGTATCATTTTATGATATACTAAAACAAATACTATACATTATAATTATATATATTATTGCTGTCTTGTTTGTGAACTTGATGTTAATAATAGATAAATTTTATATAATTATTAAAAATCACCGAGATATGTTTGTAAGATATGCACAATAAATACTATTCGTTTAAAGCAGTATAAACAATAGCAGCCTTTGGATTTATCCTTTTGTCATAACATTGCGGGCAGGAATATTCGCCGCTGCACTTTTATTATATCACATTAAATAAAGATTTTCAACAATTTTCTAAAAAATTATTAAATTTGCCGTCGGATAATTTTCCGCACGCGGGACGTTCCGGATAATGTGACTTATACGTGCGGTTCTTTGACTGTTGGGTATTGAAATTCCAAGAATAATATGGTATAATAATAGTGTTTATTTTCCCGAGAGGAGCTTGCACGAAAAATGAAGATAGTTATACTTGAGGCTGGGACCGTTTCAAGGGGAGACGTTCCCTTTGACGAGATATACAGCCTTGGAGATGTTGTTGAATATCATCTGACTCCCAAGGACAGGATAATATCAAATATCGGGGACGCAAAAGCTGTGCTTTGCAATAAAACACCGTTTACCTCAGACGTTCTGAGAGCTTGTCCGAAGCTAAGATACATCGGATTGTGTGCGACAGGATATAATAATGTCGATATTGATACCTGTCGGGAGCTGGGGATCACCGTTTCAAACGTTCCCGCATATTCCACGGCGGCAGTGGCACAGCAGGTGTTTTCGTTCATACTGCATTTTGCCGGCAGAACGTCTGATTACGCCGATTTTGTTAATGACGGCGGCTGGATACGTTCGGAGACCTTTTCGGATTTCGTTTATCCCATGACTGAGCTTGCGGGAAAGACCATAGGGATAATCGGTTACGGCTCCATCGGGAGAAAGACCGCAGCTATCGCTCAGGCTTTTGATATGAATGTGCTTGTCAATACCAGAACTGCCAAGCAGGACAGCTCGGTAAAATTTGTGGGACTTAAAGAGCTTTTTTCGCGATCTGATTATATCACGGCTCACTGTCCTCTTACGGAGGATACACAGGGGCTCATATGCCGTGAAGTCATTGAGCTTTGCAAGCCGTCCTGCATAATAATCAACACGAGCCGAGGCGCTGTCGTCAATGAAGCCGATCTTGCAGACGCTCTGAATTCCGGCAGGATCGCCGGCGCGGCTCTTGACGTTCTCTGCGAGGAGCCTATGTCTGAAAATACTCCGCTTCGCGGTGCTAAGAACTGCGTTATTACTCCGCATATCGCATGGGCGCCTCTGGAAACAAGAAAACGCCTTGTAAGGATAGCTGCGGAAAATCTCAGGGCGTTTATCGACGGAAAGCCGATAAATACGGTCACGTAAATATACGATGAATTATACTATACAACTAATTAACTGAAAGGCGAGTTGCTTATGTTTGATATTAATGAAAAGAAAAGGATCGTTGTAAAGGTAGGCACTTCAACGCTTACCCATAAAACGGGGAGACTTAATATACGACGGGTGGAAAGGCTTGTTAAGGTACTTTCGGATATTCACAACAGCGGAAAGGAGGTCATACTTGTTTCGTCCGGAGCTATAGGTCTTGGAATGTCCAAAATGAATCTTATTGAACGTCCTAAAGATACTCCGATGAAGCAGGCGTGCGCTGCGGTGGGACAATGCGAGCTCATGTATATGTATGATAAACTTTTCGGAGAGCATAACATAAACGTTGCTCAGATTCTTCTTACAAGATACATTCTTGATACGCCGAGAAAGAACAATGTTGTAAATACCTTTGAAAAGCTTCTTGAGCATAACGTTATCCCTGTTGTAAACGAAAATGATACGGTGGCAATAGATGAGCTGGAGTTGGAGCTTGGCGAAAACGACAGCCTTGCGGCTCATGTGGGAATAATCAGCCGTTCCGATATGCTGATAATACTTTCAGACATTAACGGATTCTATAACGGCGATCCCAATAAAGATCCCGATGCAAAGGTCATCCCCGTCATAAATAAAATAGACGATCATATACGTTCGCTTGCGGGAGGCGCGGGTTCAAAGCTCGGAACAGGCGGAATGGTGACAAAGCTCAATGCTGCCGAGCTTGCTCTTGGAGCAGGAATGGATATGGCAATACTGAACGGCAGAGATCCGTCGATACTTTATGAATTCTTTGACGGAAAGAACGTGGGAACTATATTCACCGAAAAATAACGGCATTTTTTATATACCGCAGATACGAATATTTCTGTAAAAACAGGCTTTCGGATCTTAATTATCAAATTGGAGGGATCGTTATGACTTATATTGAAGCTCTCGGAGCAAATGCAAAGGCTTCGGAAAAGGCTCTTCGCTGTGCTTCAGCTCAGGAGAAAAACAAGATACTCGGCGCTATTGCGGAGGCTATCGTTTCACGTTCGGCGGAGATACTTGCCGCAAACGAAAAGGATCTTGCCGCAGCTAAGGAAAACGGTATGTCCGCAGCAATGCAGGACAGGCTCCGTCTTACGGAGGAACGGATAAAGGGAATAGCCGGCGGCGTTCATGATGTGATAATGCTTGACGATCCGATAGGCTCGGTGTATTCCGGCTCGGTGCGTCCTAATGGCATGAGAATAACGAAAGTGCGCGTTCCGCTTGGAGTTATAGGGATAATTTTTGAATCCCGTCCCAATGTTACGGTAGATGCAGCAGTCCTTTGCCTTAAAGCGGGAAATGTGGTCATACTCCGAGGCGGCAAGGAAGCGTACAATTCCAATAAGATCCTCTGCGAGATAATGAGGAAAGCCTTGTCTGACTGCGGTTTTCCTGCTGATGCGGTACAGTTCGTTGACGATACTACAAGGGAGGTCACTGCTCAGCTAATGAAATGCAGCGAATACCTTGATGTTCTTATTCCGAGAGGCGGCGCGGGACTTATACGCGCTGTCAAGGAAAATGCTTCCGTTCCGGTCATTGAGACCGGAGTAGGGAACTGTCACGTATTTGTGGACGCGTCCGCAGATCAGGAAATGGCTGTAAATATCGTTGACAATGGAAAAACTCAGCGTCCCTCCGTATGCAATGCCGTAGAATCTCTTCTTGTGCATGAGGATATAGCTGAGGAATTCCTCCCGCTTGTAAAAAAACGTCTTGACGAACATAACGTTGAATTCAGGGGCTGCGAAAAAACTGCGGCTATACTCGGAGACTGTGTAGTTCCGGCAACGGAAGATGATTATGCTAAGGAATTCCTTGATTATATTATTTCTGTAAAGGTTGTGTCCGGTATCAATGAAGCGATAGAACACATTTCAAAATATTCCACAGGGCACAGTGAATGTATAGTTACAAATTCTCTTGTAAACGCAGAAAGGTTCAAGAATGAAATAGATGCGGCTGCGGTTTATGTGAACGCTTCAACAAGGTTTACCGACGGAGGAATGTTCGGTTTCGGCGCAGAAATAGGAATATCGACGCAGAAGCTCCATGCCCGCGGTCCTATGGGACTTCGTGAGCTTACCTCGATGAAATATCTTATTGACGGAAATGGTCAGATACGCTGACGAAAGGAGCTTGCACATTTATTATGGAGAACGAAAAAAAGGACTTTTTTGATTATGAGACTTATATAAAGGGCGAGAACGGAAAGGGCAGGAAAAACAAACGGGCAGGATCGGCGCAGAGATCTCCAAAGCCCGCTTATGCCGAAAGCAGCGAAAAGCTCAAAAGGAGACAGCAGGACAAGGAATCTATAGATAATATCAAAAAAATGTTTGGAGAAGCTCTCGATGAGAGCCATGAGGAGCTTGCCGAGTTTTCAGATGAGCAGACGGTCCCGGATATGCCGGAGGCGGATCCTGCAGGACTTAAAAGAAGATTATATTTTATTTTCGGTATAGTAATTTCCGTTCTTGCACTGATAGGACTTATTTCCGTTGTAAGCTATGCAGTGGACAGAATAAAGGAATTTGCGGATAACACACAGCAGAAAACCGAATTTGCGAGGTTCGTATATCCTATAGTTATCTGCGATCCCGCGCCGTTCAACCAGACTATAAAGCTGCGGAGCGATACTATGCTCACGGCGGCGATATGGGACATCATACTTTATGAGGATAAGAGCAAGTATGAATCCGACTTTGATATGATAATAGTTCCTGAGCTTGATGTTGAGCAGCACGTTACAAAGCTTTTCGGAGCGGGTATCGGTGTTGAGCATCAGTCGATACTCGGAGCTGACGTGCAGTTTTATTATGACGAAAGCATAAAATCCTACAGGATACCGTCAAATCCTAAGTATTTTACATATTCGCCATACATTGAAAATATTTCAAGAGTAGGTGAAAGATATACGCTTACGGTAGGATATGTTTCGCCGACTCCCGCATGGCTCACGCTTACGTCAGATGAGGAGCCTGAACCGGATAAATATGTAGAATATGTTGTTTCAAAGCGCGGAGATGAAATGACTCTCGTTGCGATACAGGAATCTGATCTTAAGGTGGAATCTCCTCATGGGCTCTAACAGATCAAACCGCACTAATGCAATGCGTTTGCTTGAAGCGGCGGGAATACCGTTTGAAGCTTCGGAATATGAGGTGGACGAAAGCGATCTTTCCGGCACTCATGCTGCCGAAATGCTGGGACGCGATCCGGACACGGTTTTCAAG
>CANQZS010000126.1 GCA_947628385.1 uncultured Clostridia bacterium
CTTGTAGCTGTCGTAAAAGCAGTCAAAGATCAATGCTTTCAGCGGCTTTGAAATATCCCCCTTTGGACAGGGAATATCGGTCACGATCCTTTCAAGCACGGCTTCGATGTTTACGCCCGTCTTTGCGGAGATCCTCGGAGCGTCCTCGGCGGGAATTCCGATAACGCTTTCTATCTCATTGCATACGCGTTCCGGATCGGCTGACGGCAGATCTATTTTATTTATCACCGGCATGACTTCAAGATCGTTTTCTATGGCAAGATAGGTATTTGCAAGAGTCTGGGCTTCTATTCCCTGAGAAGCGTCTACAACGAGGACGGCTCCCTCGCAAGCCACAAGGGAACGTGAGACTTCATAATTGAAATCCACATGACCCGGGGTATCAATAAGGTTGAAAACGTAGTCCTTTCCGTTCTGCGCCTTGTAATTCAGCCGGACGGCTCTGGCTTTTATGGTTATGCCGCGTTCACGCTCGATGTCCATATTGTCAAGGAGCTGATCCTCCATATCGCGCTTTGCGACGGTAGAGGTAAGCTCAAGGATCCTGTCGGCAAGAGTGGACTTTCCGTGGTCTATATGAGCGATTATACAGAAATTGCGGATATTGTTCTGATCGTATTCCAAAATAACACTTCCTTTTTGCAGATCAGCATACATTATACCACATTCGGCAGGATTTGTAAAGGTATTTTTCAATAAACGGCACATTCTGCAAGCAGGATCGGGAGTTTTGTCGGCGTGAAATTATGTCAAAACGGTAACAAGATACCGTTATACGGCTAAAAGGTTAAAATTTGATTACAGATTCAGCATAACTATAGAAAAATTATTATAATGTGATATAATATAAAGGTAGACGGTCAGCCGTCGGGAAATATTCAGGAATTTTATGTAAAATGAGGAGTTGCAATGAAAGCTGAAAACAGACCTCCCAAGCCTCAGAGGAAGCCTGAGAAAAAAATAAAAAAGAAAAGGAATATCAAAAGGTTCCTGAAAAGCGACGCAGCCTTTCCGTACCTTTGTCTGCTGCCAAGCCTTGTGGGAGTAATGATATTCTTTATAATACCGTTTTTTGTAATAATTTTCTATTCGATGGTCGACAATCCCATAAACAAGGAATTCGTTTTTCTGAATAACTACATAAGCGTTATAAAAAATACCGCATTCAGAAGAGCCGCGCTGAATACGCTGACGTTTTCGGCGGTATCGGTCCCGCTGGCAGTGGTGCTGTCAATGCTGCTGGCAATGCTCCTTGACAGCAAGATACCGTTTGTAAGTCAGTTCAGAACGAGCTTTCTGTGTCCGATGATGGTGCCGGTAGCGTCGGTAGTGCTGATATGGCAGGTAATATTCCACTATAACGGGGCGCTGAACGACTTTTTGTCACATTTCGGAGTTGAAAAGATAGACTGGCTCAAATCCACAAAGGGTCAGATAGTGGTCGTGGTGCTGTTCCTGTGGAAAAATCTCGGATATAACATGATATTGTTCCTTTCGGCGCTGAACAATATTCCCAAGGATATTGTGGAGGTAGCAACTCTTGAGGGCGCGGGGGGATTCTATAAATTTTTCAGGATAAAGCTGAGGTACCTTTCTCCTACGATACTTTTTGTAGGGATACTTTCGCTGATAAATTCATTCAAGGTGTTCAGAGAGGTCTACCTGCTGACGGGAGATTATCCTTTTGACAGTCTTTATATGCTGCAGCATTTCATGAACAATACGTTCAGGAACATTGACTATCAGAAGCTATCTTCTGCGGCTATATTGATGGCTATAGTCATGGTGCTTATCATAGGAGCGCTTTTCATTGCAGAAAATAAATTCGGAGAGGACGTGGAGGATTGAGCGAGCTTACTATGGAAAAGGAAAAGATCGCCGAGAAAAAAAGCAAGCCTCCTTTCCGCGTAAGACTGAACAGAAAAAAGCAGAAGCTTATAATGTGCATACTTACGCTGTTTGCGGCTGCGGCGGCAATAATATTTCTTCTTCCGACAATACTTACGATAGCGAATTCCTTTATGGGATCCTCGGAGATAAGCGCGAATTACGGGATAATCTTCGCGGAAAACGAGGACGGCGGCAAGGAATATATCGCGGAAAAAATAAACCTGAAATTCATTCCGGATATGGTGAGCTTCAGTCAGTATTATACGGTGCTGTTCAAGAGTCCGGATTATCTTATGAAATTCTGGAATTCGGTGATACTTGTAGTTCCGATAGTGATTTTCCAGCTTGTGACGGCTTCGCTTGCGGCATATTCCTTTGCAAGGCTTAAAGGACGGCTGAAAGAGGTAATTTTCTTTATATACATAGTCGTTATGCTGATGCCCTATCAGGTAACTCTGGTGCCTAACTATCTTATATCCGACTGGCTCCACATACTTGACACAAGGGCGGCGATAATTCTTCCGGGTATATTCACGCCGTTTGCGGTATTTATTCTTTCAAAGATAATGAGACGGATACCGTTCTCGCTTATTGAAGCGGCGCAGCTGGACGGTGCGGGCGAATTGCAGATATTCCTGCATATATGTATGCCGCTTTGCAAAAGCGCGCTGTTTTCGGTGGCGATACTGGTTTTCATAGATTACTGGAACATGGTTGAGCAGCCGCTGGTGCTGCTTTCAAATTCGGAGCTTTATCCGCTGTCGGTGTTCCTGTCGCAGATAAACAGCGGAGAAATAGGACTTGCCTTTGCGGTGGCTACGATCTATATGATACCTACGCTGTTGATGTTCCTTTACGGTGAGGATTATCTTGTAGAGGGAATTGCTTATTCCGGCGGCATAAAGGGCTGAGACCTGCCGGATCCTGCGGCGGAGACCGGATCGAACGGAATTTTCCTGAAATATATTTAAGGAGTTATGAGTATGAATAAGAAAAGAGAATGGGTGAAAAATGCAGCGATAATCTTCCTGATAATCATGCTTCTGCTTACGTTTTTCTCCAATACGATAATGAATTATTCCCTGCCGGAGGTCGCGGCGCAGTATGTGAACGGGGGAACGCTTTCCGAACAGATACGCGGCAGCGGTACCATAGAGGCGAACCAGACCTATGAGGTCAAGATCGACGAGACAAGGACCATTGCCTCGGTAGAGGTAAAGGTGGGAGACGAGGTAGTAAAGGGTCAGACTCTTTTCAAGTTAGAGGACAGCGAAAGCGCAGAGCTCGAGACAGCAGAAAAGAACCTCAGAGCCGCTAAGAAAGCGTATGACGAGGCTTTGCTCACGGTCGGAGTGGACTTCCGCAGCGACGAGCTGGATATTGCCAAGCAGGAAGAGGATATTGAGGACATGAAAGACGAGATGTCTAAATTGTCCGTTTATCAGGACGAATATGAAAATGCCAAGAAAAAGGTCGGGGAGATCGAGGACGAGATAAAGGCTCTTGAAAAGGAATCAAGAGATCTCGAAAAGGAAACAAAGCAGTATGATGATATTCTTGCGGCTGTTGAAGCAAAGGATTATGAATCCTTGGGCAAGGATAATTACGATAAGATAGTCGCCGCACAGACAAAGCTCGAAAATGCCGAAAAGGCAAAGGAAAAAACAGAGGAAAAAGTAAAGGAATATGAATCCGAGATCTCAGCAGGAGGAAATGCAGAGTCCATTTCCGCAGCAAGACAGGCTGTTGAGAACAAAAAGCTTGAAATAAGCGACACCACCAGAAAGATAAATGAGATCGCTATGGGAGTTTACGACGACGGAGGGGACGGAAGCACCGATCCGAGCGTTACGGTCAGCGAGCTCCAGTCCACGCTGAATCAGCAGAGCCTTGATCTCAAATTTCTTCAGGAAGCCTATGATCGGGAGCTTGCTAAATCAAGTACATATGAAAGAAACAAACAGCTCCTTAACAGCGAAAAAAATCTCCTTGAACAAAATGAGAAAAAATGCGATAATGCTCAAAAGCAGCTCGATAAGATCCTTGCGGAGGTAAAGAAAAGCGCTAAGGACGGTTCATCGGAAATAGCCGATAAGATCGCAGAGGTGAACTATAAGCTCGATGATGCAAAATCACGTCTTGAGGACGCTCAAGCTGAGGAGGCTGAGGCAAAATCAAAGGCGGATATTTCTCCCGAGGAGCAGGAAAGCAAGATAAGAGAAGCGGAAAATAATCTTGAAAAATCAAAGATAGCTCTTTCCCAGAAAAGGGAAGAGGCAGCCATATCCGCAAGCAAGGACGCTCTCAACATTCAGGATCTGCTTTCCTCGGTGGAGGACGCGGAAAAGGAAGTTGAAAAGTACAGATCCAGATCCGTCGGCGCAGAGATCACTGCAAGCGTAGGAGGAAGGGTCACCTCGCTGGCTTATTCGGCAGGCGAGGAGGCTGCAATGGATTCTGTAGTAGCGTCTATAGAAATGACCGAAAAGGGCTATACGCTCGAAATGACGGTCACTGCTGAACAGGCAAGAAAGGTCAAAGCAGGCGATGAAGCCGAAATACAGTATTTCTATTATGGAGACGCCAAGGCAGTTCTGGATTCCATAACTCCGGATAAGGCAAATCCCGCTCAGAACAAGATACTTAAATTCTCGGTAACAGGCGACGTTACTCCGGGTCAGACGCTCCAGCTCGCTATGGGTACGAAAGGACAGCGGTACGACTACATAATTCCGAACAGCTCTATAAGGGAGGATACGAACGGAAAGTTCGTGCTTGCGGTAAAATCAAAGAGCAGTCCGCTTGGAAACAGATATATTGCGGAGCGCGTAAATGTGGAGGTCCTTGCTTCGGACGGCACTCAGTCGGCTGTATCGGGAGACTTCCTCGGCGGGGAATTCATCATATCGACCTCTACAAAGCCTATAGAGTCAGGCGATCAGGTCCGTCTGATAAATGAATGAGGAATGATCTTATGAAGCGTAAACATATGGTACTGCTCTCGCTGGATATAGGGTCTGCGGTGTTCCTGCTGTGTATGACGATCATAGGGAGCGTTCTGGCGAATTCTCTTACGGATCAGGATACTGCGGAGCGCTGGGGAGGCGGCGAACGATATTCTCAGGTAAGCGTTTATACCGCTCTGGGAAGCGAGCTTTCCATAGACGGGATCTTTATGACAAGAGATAATGTGGAAAAAAAGCTTACGGAAAATTCCTTTGCTTCCGAAAGAGAGGGAGCAAGGGTCTGGGCGGACGCGTTTTCCTCATATCAGATGAGCATACCCGTAAGCTCTGGAAGAGCATCGTCGGAAGCGGCAATGATAATAACGGGAGGAGATTTCTTTCTGTTCCACCCTCAGGAGATGCTGAGCGGGTATTACTATTCCGACAGCGATACAATGTATGACAGGATAGTTATAGATGACGTGCTTGCATGGCAGCTTTTCGGCTCGTCGGACGTGGCAGGAATGCCGGTGACGATAAACGGCAAATATTTCTATATAGCCGGAGTTTACAAGCAGAGCGAAAACAAGTATATTAAAGAGGTCTGCGGCGAAAAGCCGAGAATGTTCATGCCGTAT
>CANQZS010000127.1 GCA_947628385.1 uncultured Clostridia bacterium
CTTCGGAATTTGAGGTGGACGAAAGCGATCTTTCCGGCACTCATGCTGCCGAAATGCTGGGACGCGATCCGGACACGGTTTTCAAGACTCTTGTGCTTAAAGGGGACAAGACGGGGTATTTTGTTTGCTGTATTCCCGTAAACAAAGAGCTTGACCTTAAAAAGGCGGCAAAAGCGTCCGGAAATAAAAAATGCGAAATGCTCCATGTAAAGGATCTTCTCGGAGTTACGGGATATATCCGAGGAGGGTGTTCTCCTGTGGGAATGAAAAAGAAATTCCCTACGTATATAGATATTTCCGCTGAAAAAGCGGAGGAATTCTCCGTAAGCGCAGGAGTAAGGGGAAAACAGATGATAACAGATCCGCAGAAGCTTTGCGCATATCTTAATGCGGAATTCAAGGAATTGACTGTCTGAAAGGAATGATAAATTTGAAAAGTGAGATAAGAAACGCCGATCTTTGGGAAAGCGGTGAAACCAAAATTCAATGGGTAAAGGGAAATATGCCGCTTTTGCGGGGCATTGAAGAGGAATTTGCCAAGGAAAAGCCCTTTAAAGGCATAAAAATTGCGCTTTCGGTGCATCTTGAAGCAAAGACCGCATATCTTTGCCGTGTTCTTGCGGCAGGCGGCGCGGAAATGTACATTACCGGAAGCAATCCGCTTTCAACTCAGGACGATGTTGCGGCGGCTCTTGTTCACGGAGGACTGAATGTTTTTGCTTGGTACAATGCAACTGCGGAGGAATATCACCGTCATACTGCCGCAGTCATAGAAGCAGGTCCGAACATAATAATAGACGACGGCGGCGACCTTGTAAATCTTATCCATAATGAATATCCGGAAAAAATTGCGGACGTTATTGGCGGCTGTGAGGAAACTACTACGGGAATTATCCGGCTTATTGCAATGGCAAAGGAAAACAAGCTGAAATTCCCGATGGTTCTGGTGAATAATGCCGACTGCAAGCACCTTTTCGATAATCGTTACGGAACGGGACAATCCGTCTGGGACGGCATAAACCGTACCACGAATCTTATAGTTGCGGGGAAAAATGTTGTAGTTGCGGGCTATGGCTGGTGCGGAAAGGGCGTTGCAATGCGTGCCAAAGGACTTGGCGCGGAGGTCATCGTTACGGAAATTGACCCCATAAAAGCTATGGAAGCGGTAATGGACGGCTTCAAGGTAATGAAAATGACCGAAGCGGCGAAAATAGGAGACTTCTTTATCACCGTAACAGGCTGCCGCGACGTTATCACAGAGGAAAGCTTCCGCGTTATGAAAGACGGAGCAATTTGCTGCAATGCGGGGCATTTTGACGTTGAAGTTGATGTTGCAACACTTAAAAGAATTGCCGCCGAAACAAAGGTTGCCCGTCATAACATTCAGGGCTATCGTCTGGACAATGGCAAGTGGATATATGTTATCGCCGAGGGACGTCTTGTAAATCTTGCGGCGGGAGACGGTCATCCTGCGGAGATAATGGATATGAGCTTTGCTATACAGGCTCTTTCCGCTTTGCATCTTGTTAAAAACAAGAACTCTCTTACCGAAAAGATAATTGACGTTCCCAAATACATTGACCGAGAGGTAGCGGAAAGAAAGATCCGTTACTGGGGCATGGAGATCGACAAGCTCACCGATGTTCAGGAGAAATATCTTAACAGCTGGCAGGCGGAATAATATTGTATTAAAAAATGCGGAGCGTTTTCACGTTCCGCATTTTATGTATGCAAAGATAAATTACATTCTGTAAATTTCACCCATAAGAGAGGGAGTTGCCGAAATAGCGTTTGCCTCGTCTGTGTCAATGTGCATAGCACGTGCAAATTTTTCCGAAACACGGCATACTACATCGCCGAGTATAGCCTTTCTTCCGTCGGTATCGACCTTGACATATACAACGTCCTTATCCTTAACGCCAAGCTCCTCTGCGTCTGCGGGAGTAAGGTGGATATGTCTCTTTGCGATAATAACGCCTTCTTTTATTTCGATCTCGCCGCAAGGACCAACTATCTTGCAGCCTGCCGAACCTGCCAGATCTCCGCTTTCACGGATAGGAGCGGTGATCCCGATAGAACGCGCGTCCGTTGCGGAAAGCTCTACCTGAGTGGCGGGACGAACAGGTCCGAGGATAGAAACGTTTGCGAGAGATTTCTTAGGACCTACGACTTCAACACGTTCCTCACAAGCGAACTGACCCGGCTGGGAAAGATCCTTTTTCTTTGTAAGGGCAGCGCCCTTGCCGAACAGAGTTTCAAGATCTTCCTGTGTAACATGAACGTGACGTGCAGATGTTTCAACTATGAACTGCTGTGACATATTAATGACCTTCCTTATTTCAGAATTGCGGAAAAAATCCTACAATATAAGTATACCGACATCTGACAGAAAAGTCAAGAGATAAAGGAAAAATTATCATTTTTTTGTTTTTTCAATGGCTTCATTTTCCTTTTTCAGCTCGGAAAGAAGTCTGTCAAGGCTCATGTTCTGGTTATATGCAGTCACAACTGCTTTAAGCGGAATGTCAAGTCCTGCGCTTCGCATATTTTTAAGCAGAACGTCAAGGCGCTTGCTTGAAATTCCGGAAAATATAACACATTCCTCATCTGCGGAAATATTTGTGCCGTTTGAGGAAAAACCTGTGTATCCCGCAAGGAAGCCGATAGTTTCTCCGGCTTTGTCGGCGGGAATTATGGCGTGCTTCATTCCGGAATCGGAAACGGCGTTTTCTAAAAGTGTAAGACGTTCTCCCGAAATATTGTAGGAAAGCACCGTTTCGGGAAGTGTGGGGATAATTCTTGCTTTCATAAATGATCCTTTCAGTTAAAGTCTGCTTTTAAAATCCTCGTAGCCAAAGCTTTTTACAATAACATTTTCTCCGCTTTGCTTGTGGAGTATTATCGCAGGCAGCGGCATACCGTTGAACGTATTATTCTTGACCATTGAATATATAGCCATATCGCAGAAAACAAGTCTGTCACCGACTTTTAACGGCTCATCAAAAGAATAATCCCCGATAATATCTCCTGCCAGACAGGTGGGACCTCCCAGACGGTAGGTGAATTTCTTTTTGTTTGGCTGTCCCGAACCGATTATCATGGGACGGTATGGCATTTCCAGAACATCGGGCATATGACAAGCAGCGGAAGTGTCCATAATTGCAATATCCATGCCGTTTTTCATGATGTCCAGCACTTCCGAAACAAGAAATCCCGCGTTTAATGCAACGGCTTCTCCGGGCTCGATGTAAATTTGCAGATCATATTTTTCTTTCATATGCAGAACAAGTTTCACAAGCTTTTCAACGTCATAATTTTCTTTTGTAATATGATGTCCGCCGCCAAAATTAAGCCATTTAAGATCGTAAAGATATTTACCGAATTTTTTTTCAACCACTGCAAGAGTACGTTCAAGAGTGTCCGCACCCTGTTCGCACATAGTATGGAAATGCAGTCCGCTTATTCCGTCGGGAAGTTTTTCGGGTAAATTTTCAAGCGTAGTTCCCAGACGGGAATTTTTAAAACAGGGGTTGTAAATATCCGTTTCAATTTCGGAATATTCCGGATTGATCCTTATGCCGACTTCAATATTTTTTTTGCAATTTTTAATTTGCGGATAAAATTTTTCATACTGTGAAATGCTGTTGAAAACAACATGATCCGCATATTTTATAATTTCGTGAAATTCCTTTTCACTGTAAGCGGGGGAATAAACATGAGTTTCTCCGTCCGGCATTTCCTCCTTTCCCAGACGAGCTTCAAAAAGTCCGCTGGCGGTAGTTCCCGCAAGATATTTTCCTATCAGCGGATAAACGCTGTACATGGAAAACGCTTTTTGCGCAAGGAGGATCTTACAGCCTGTTTTATCTTGGACATTTTTAAGAATTTCAAGATTTTTAATAAGCAAATTTTCGTCCGTGATATAACATGGAGTTGGAAGTTTTTCAATATCAAAATTCAGCATTTTAATTTTTCAATTTCCTTTCGGTTTTTTATCCACAATTTCAATATTTTCAAGCTGACCGACAAGATTTGCTTTTACGGAATCACGGTATTCCTGACGGAGCGCGGCTTGCTCCGTTTTTTCAGATTCCGTAAGTCCCGCCGCTGTCCGCGATTTCCGCGCAAGCTCGTTGATACGGTTTATTTTTTCGGGAGTCATTTTTTTATTCCTCCAATTATTCAAGATTTAATTTTTTGGCAAAAATTCTTTCCGCGGCAATAAGATAAATTACCGAAAGTACAATAGAAAGCAATGTATTGCTGTTTGTTATTTCCGTTGAGGTCATATCAACATTTATAGAAACGAGATATGCAGTCATAAGCACACTTGATATGATACGTTCCGCAAAATTTATCGCCAGAAACATTACTACCGACATGGCAAGTTTGTTTTTGCTGAAAAGATTGCCCAGCGCAAAGCTGAAATAAATATGCGCCAGATAACTGAACGGGGCAAGCAGAACGGAAATTAATGATGATATTATGAGTTGGTTGAGATAATAGTTTTCTTCAGAGAATCCGTCGATGAAGCCTTTGTAAAAATCTGTCATCCATGTAATATTTCCGTGTATGATCGTAACATAAACTGCGGAAATTATAAGTAAGAATAAAAACCATATATATGCGGTAATAAGCTTTGAAGCAATAAGCTGCCATGTATGAACGGGGAGAGTGTGCATTAAATATCCCTCGTCCTTTAAAAAGCTTTTATAGAATCTTATTGTTGAAAGAACTATTAATAATATCGAAGCCGCAAAAATAATAAATACCGATGAAATTGCAAAAACAGCCGAAATAAAGTTTGAATATCCGTACACGTCAGACGGTGCAGTTCTTTCAGATATAAGTGCAAGGACTGCAAGAGCAACTATGGCAATTCCCATGATCCCGTATTTTTTATAATCTGCAAGAAATTCATATTTAATAAGTTTTCTTAACACGCGAACACCTCCCTGAAAAGCGCGTCAACTGATTTCCCGTGCTGCTCGCGGATCTCATCAACGGTGGAATGAAGAGTAATATTTCCGTATTTCAGAAAGATCACATCGTCGAGTACATTTTCCACATCGCTTATAAGGTGTGTTGAGATCAATACCGACGCGTTTTCATTGAAATTTGAAATAATTGTTTTCAGGATATAATCGCGGGCGGCGGGATCAACGCCGCCGATAGGCTCGTCTAAAAGATACAGCTCCGCATTTCTGTTCATAACAAGGATAAGCTGGACTTTTTCACGAGTTCCTTTGGACATGGTGCGGAGCTTTTCAGAAGGCTGTATGTTAAGCCTTTTAAGCATATCCAGAGCAGTCTCCACGCTGAAATCTTCGTAAAAATCCTTGAAAAAATTCAGCGTCTGCTGTACCGTCATCCAGTCGCTGAGGTACGTTCTTTCCGGAAGATAGGAAACTATCTTTTTTGTT
>CANQZS010000128.1 GCA_947628385.1 uncultured Clostridia bacterium
TACCGCCTGCGGCTGAAGCCGGAAAGAAGGTAACCTATGAATCCGAATTATATCTGTATCACAGAATTATGCCAACTTGAACACTATATTGGCAATGCGGGCGTAGTAGCTTTTGACTACGAGACAGCTCCTGACGAGCAGTATCGTCATGAAGACCGTGCTGCGCTTGATCCACATAAAAGTCACATTGTGGGCTGCAGCTTTTCGACTGCTCCCGGCGAGGGCGTATATGTCCCCATTGCTCATAAGCTCGGCAGCAATATGAATGCCGATAGCTTTTATAGGTTTCTTGAGTGGTTTTTGACCAATCCTGATATCACAAAGATAGCACATAACATTGCATTTGAATCTGCTCATACCTATCATAAGGGCATTGTCATTCAGCCGCCTGTCTATGATACGATCTGCGCTTCGCAGATGACGCTGAAGAGTAATTATGCGTTCCGTACCCTTTCTGACTCAGGTCTGAAGACGCTTGCGGCGGAGCTGTTACATGATCCGCTGCCGATATTCACAGATGTAACAAAGGGCAGGCATTTTGATGAGCTTAATGCACAGGACTGGGAAACCGTCCGCTATGGTGCCGCCGATTCTGATTATGCAATGCGGCTGTATTACCTCTTCAATCCGTGGTTTGACCGCTATCTTCCCCAGCATCGCTGGATCGTCGAAAACATCGAATCTCCGACAGCGGTATATCTCGGTATCATGAAATATAACGGTATTCCCGTTGATATTGCACTTATGCAGAAACGCAAGCTGGAAGCCGAACAGAAAATGGAGCAGCTCAAGGGTGAAATATCCTTTATCATCGGAGATGTCAATATCGGTGCAAACTGCTCCACACAGGCATTTAAGGATTATCTGTATAAGACGCTCGGACTGCCTGTGTTCAAAACGACTGAAGCGAATAAAGTCGCTGCCGATGATATGACCATGCAGATGCTGAAGGAATGGTGCGATGACAATCGTCCGGAGCTATCGCCGCTGTTTACACTGGTGCAGGAATACCGCAAATGGGGGAAAATCAAGTCAACATATATTGACGGCTATCTGCATTACATCAACAATGCAACCGGCAATATTCATCCTGATATGTTTGCACTATCAACGGAAACCGGCAGGATGAACTGCAAGAATCCCAATGCTCAGAATCTTCCCCGCAAGACGAACGACCCTATCGGTGTGCGCAGTTTCATTCACGCTCCGGAAGGACATTGTATCCTCTCTCTGGATTTTTCACAGATTGAGCTTCGTGTTGGCGCATTTTATTGCAGAGACAAAACCATGATGGAAACATATCAGCGCGGCGGAGATATCCATGCTGCTACAACCTCTGTTATTTTCGGGTGCAGCTATGATGAAGCGCAGGATAAGCACCGTGCCGGATACAAGGAACAGCGTACCATAGCCAAGAACGTCAATTTCGGGACCTTTTACGGGCTTTTTCCGAGAGGACTGCAGAAAACGCTTAAATTCAAGGCAGGTGTAGATAAAACAGTAGAGGAATGCGGACAGATTATTGCAAATCTGAAAGCTGGATATCCCGGACTGACAGCGTGGCAGGAGGCTACAAAGCATACCGCTGCTATGCGTGGCTATTCGGAAACATGGCTCGGCAGACGGCGTTATCTTCCAAATATCAATAATTCCGATTGGGGGCAGAAGTCCTTTGCGGAACGCTGTGCGCTGAACACCCCGATTCAGGGAACGGCAGCAGATATTCTAAAGCTCGCAATTGTACGCATTTTAAAGGAGCTGCCGAAGTACCCGTGGCTGCGTCCGATATTGCAAATTCATGATGAACTGACATTTATTGTTCCGACAGATAAGATAACAGAGGCTGTTGCTCTGATTCGATGCTGTATGGAAGAACAGCCGTTCCCGGCATTTGACCTTCCGCTGATTGCAGAGGCATCGGTTGGCGAATGCTTCGGCAGAATGGAAGAACTTGATTAAAATCTGAGAGGTGAAGGCATATGAAGTATAAGAACAGTGAAGGCTACAGCGACCCTACCGCAGGCGAAGCTCTCGCACGGATTGCTCATGAGGAGAAAATGGCCAGAAAGACTGCACGCCAGTGCATTCGCAAAGACGGCGGTATCTGCAAGAAAATATATGTTGTATCCAAGTATGCAGGTGATGTCACGCATAATGTCAACAACGCCATTACATACTGCAAGTTTGTGATTGCTATGGGGCATCAGCCGATTGCATCGCACCTGCTGTATCCTCAGATGCTTGATGATGACATTCCCGAAGAACGGCAGCTTGGCTGCGAATTTGGGCTGAATCTGCTCCTGCTTTGTGATGAGGTATGGGTTTTCGGATCCGATTTTTCTAAGGACATGGAGGCTGAGGTCAGCAAAGCTCGTCAGCTTGGAATGATGATCCGCAATTTTACCAATGATACACTGCCCTTTGTCCGCAACGCCGCAGGCGTGTTTCCCGAAAGATAAGGTGATTCTATGAATGTAACGGCACAGGCAGTCCTGAATGCATTGTTTAATCCGACTGAAACGGTCTGCCTCCGTGTATTCGACGACCGCAAAACAGGTGTATTCGCAGGAGTCAAGCTCTCCTGCGAATGCGGTAAATATGTCGGTATGGAGGATACACTCCACAAGCATAATGAGCAGCATCGCGGTATCTTCTATGTCGTTAATTACGGCGGACAGGAAGATACACAGATCGTGCGTATCAACGCACAGTTTGTTGAAATGGACGAGGGCAGCTTTGAGGAACAGCAGGCAAAAATAGATGCTTTCCCAATGCCGCCGTCTATGATTATCCGCACTCGAAAATCACTGCATACTTACTGGTTTATGGACGGCTCCGCTGATGTTTCCCGTTTCCGTACCGTACAGAAACAGCTCGTCAAGCACTTCGGAGGCGATCCGATGTGCGTGAATGAATCCCGTGTTATGCGTCTGCCCGGTTTCTATCATTGCAAAAAGGAGCCGGTCATGGTAGAATGCATCAGTTTCCACCCTGAACGGAAATATTCACAGGAGCAGCTTGCAGAGGTACTGCCGGAAGTTGAGACAAAGCCCGTGGAGCGTATGAACGGTACGGAGAAGGGACTGGATATTGTGCTGCGGAGCTGCGATTTTATGCAGCATTGCCGTGTCAATGCCACAACGCTCTCAGAGCATGACTGGTATGCAATGATAACTAATCTTGCGGCATTCGACGGCGGAACAAAGGCGATCCACGAATTATCTGCATCGTATCCCAGCTATAACGAAGCCGCAACGCAAAAGAAAATCAATCATTTCCTGACAAGCGGAACAAAGCCCATGACCTGCCTGACCATAGCAGAAAAAGGATTCAAATGCCCTAAGCTGCAAAACGGGCATTGTTCCTGCAAATCTCCGGCGGCATTGTGCTATCAGCCGGTATCCTCAGAGGTGCTGCTACAGCTTGTGCGAGAGCTTCCGGTCACAGGTGAAGCACTCACCGATTTACAGACGGCAAAATCATTTATATCACAGTTTCTGTACAACCACGATGTTGTAACAGCAGATGTGATTATCAGCACAGAACTGCGTGAGCATTTCAATCTCAAGGCATCGTTTCTGAAACCACTGATCGCCATTTACAAGGATGTCAGCCGTGCATATCAGGCGAGCAAGGGCGCAAAACGTGCAAAGGCGGGAGCGCAGATTCCTGACTGGTATGAAATGACGGATAGAGGGCTGCGATTCCTTCCCGGCGTTCTGGCAAAGGAGATGTCTCAGACACAGCTGGCTTTTTATGCAGCAGAGCAGCATTTTTGCTATAGCAACGGTGTTTATAGCGAGATGAGCGAGATGCAGGCACAGCATTTGGTGCAGGAGAAAATGCTTATTCGTGAGACCAAGATGTCTCAGATCGTTGATGCTGAGAAGCAGTGGCGGCTGCTCATGCAGCGTGATATTCGTGAACTTAACGCTAATCCGTATATTATCAATGTCCGCAACGGATTGTATAATGTTCTTGAAAATGACCTTACTGAACATACCCCGGAATACTTGTCTACAGTGCAGCTCAATGTTTCTTATGACAAAACCGCCGACTGCCCTCGCTTCAAACAGTTTTTGTATGAATCTATGGGCGGAGACATGGATCAGGTACGTCTGATACAGGAAATGCTCGGTTACTTCCTTATCCCCGTAAACTCGGCACAGAAGTGCTTTGTTATCGTGGGCGTCGGGTCAGCCGGAAAATCTGTCCTGCTGCGTCTGATCAACGATGTGCTGCTCGGCAAAGAGAATGTGTCCAATGTGTCGTGGCAGGCACTGAATGAGCGCTTCAAGACAGCGGAGCTGTTCGGGAAGCTTGCAAATATCTTCGCCGATCTTCCGACACGCACTATCGATGACAACGGTATCTTCAAGGCACTGGTCGGTGAAGATTACCTGACCGTGGAGAAAAAGAACCGTGATCCTTTCAGCTTTCAAAGCACTGCACGTCTTCTGTTTTCCTGCAATAGTATTCCGAAGAATTACGGGGATCGCTCGGAAGGATTTTATCGTCGTCTTATCATTATCAGGTTTAATCATGCGGTGCCGCCGGAGAAGCGTGATCCTGACCTGCTGGAAAAATTCCGTGCCGAAGCTGACGGCATCTTCCTTTATGCACTTGAGGGACTGCGCCGCCTCATGAACAATCACTATGTATTCTCTGAAACAAAAATCAATGCTGATGAGCTTCAGCAGTATCGCGAGGACTCTGATTCCGTGCTGTCATTTGTCAAGGAATATTGCATCATAACCGGCAATGATACCGATACTGTCGGCTCAACGGAGCTGTTCAACACATATAAGCGTTACTGCGAAGAAAGCGGTCTGAAGCCTTATTCACAGAAGAGCTTTATTCAGCAACTCATGTCATCATTTGACATTGAGCGCGGTGTCGACACGATGGGAAAGCGTCGCGTTCTTAAAGGTGTCAAGCTTGGAGAGATACTCGGATAACACCAAAACAGTGCATCTATGCCATTTTGCAGCTATGCCACGGGATAAGTATGACAACACATCTGACACTTTGACACCAGAAATCCTATATTCATATATACGCATACACATATACACACATATATAGATTTTTCGATTTTTATTTTCGTGAAAATGGATTTTCTGCTGTCAAAGTGTCAGAAACGGCTAAAATACGGAGGTGTTCTTGACACATGAAGGAAGCTGATATTGTAAAAGCAATCCTGCGTTACTTGAAGAGCCTGCCAGACTGTTTCTGCTGGAAAGAGCATGGTGGTATGTACGGTACCGCAGGCATTCCCGACATCATATGCTGTTACCGTGGCAGCTTTATCGCGTTTGAAGTAAAAACGGCGTATGGTAAAACAACAGCGCTGCAAGAATCGACTATCAATAAAATCCAAAAGGCAGGCGGCACAG
>CANQZS010000129.1 GCA_947628385.1 uncultured Clostridia bacterium
CAAGCACGCGTATATATGGAGTACCCAGCTTATTAGCGAGCTTGGCGTATGAGATTATCTCATCAAAGGCTTCACCCTTCTTGTCTTCATATCTCAGGCACGCGCCGGAGGTAAGACATGGGATCTCCAGATCCAGTGAGCGGAGCTTTTCGATAGTAGCGGAGATATTCTGCTCCTTAAAGGGCTGGGCATTCACTGAGAAAATATCGTTCCCGAGACCTCTTATTTCAATTCCGTTAAAGCCGAAGTCCTTAGCCATTGAATAGATCTCCTGCCAAGAAAAATTCGGACAGGCGATAGTAGAAAAGCCGATTTTCATTAGACCATTCCTTTACATAAAATAATTGAAAAAGTTTTCCAAAAAACAATTATAATTATTATACTATATTTTTGTACAATAATCAAGATATTTTTTATATTTTTGTTGCTTTTGCATACAGCTTTGCCGATAGTGACCGTAAATGGGCATAAAACAAATTTTGAGCGAGGGGAAAGCCCGCCTCGCTCGGATATGGATATTTTATTTCTGAAGCGTTCCGTGGGAAAGCGCCGTAAGATATGCGTTTATAAAGCCGTCAAGGTCGCCGTCCATTACCGCACCGATATTTCCGTTTTCAAAGCCTGTGCGGTGATCCTTTGCAAGGGTATAGGGCATGAATACGTAGGAACGTATCTGCGCGCCCCATGCGATCTCTTTCTGAACGCCCTTGATGTCCTCGATCTTTTCGAGATGCTCGCGCTCCTTGATCTCCACCAGCTTGGACATGAGCATTTTCATTGCGTAATCCTTGTTCTGGTACTGGCTCCTTTGTGTCTGGCAGGAAACCACTATTCCCGTGGGCAGATGAGTCAGGCGCACCGCCGAGGAGGTCTTGTTTACCTTTTGTCCTCCTGCGCCGCTGGCACGGTAGAAATCTATTTCCAGATCCTCGGGACGAATTTCGATGTTCGTATCCGCTTCGCTCATTTCCGGCATGACTTCAAGAGAAGCAAAGGAAGTGTGTCTGCGTCCCGACGCGTCAAAGGGAGAAACTCTTACCAGACGGTGAACGCCCATTTCCGATTTGAGAAAACCGTAAGCGTTTATTCCCTCCACAAGCAGAGACGCGGATTTCAGCCCCGCTTCATCGCCGTCGAGATAGTCAAGAGTAGTGACCTTGTAGCCGTGGCTCTCAGCCCACATATTGTACATTCTGAAAAGCATCTGCGCCCAGTCCTGCGCTTCCGTACCGCCTGCGCCCGCATGGAACGTAAGGATAGCGTTCTTGCTGTCGTATTCGCCTGTGAGCAGCGTGGTCAGCTTCATTGCTTCAAGCTCTTTTTTGAATTTGTCCGCATCATGCTTGATCTCCATGGCGGTCTCCTCGTCGTCCTCTTCCTCCATGGCAAGCTCTATCATTGTAATGGCGTCCTCAAGCTTTTCATTGAGCTTATCGTAGCTTTCGATAGTGGCTTCATGGTGCTTTATGGTCTGCATGACTTTCTGGGAATTTTCAATATCGTTCCAGAAGCCGTCCTTTCCGGATTCCTCACGGAGCGAGGCGATCTCTTCCTTTGCCTTGTCGATATTTAGTATTTCGTAAAGCTGTTTCATATCCTTGCGGTAGCCCTCCAGCTCTACTTTAAGTTCGTCCAATAACAGCATTTGAATGCTCCTTTCAAATTATAAAAAATAACGATAGATCAAGATCTGCGAAACATGATAATTGTCATCAGCACACCTATAACGATTGAGGGAATTAAAGTTATGTACCCCAATATTCTGAAAACGATCCCTGTTTTTTTATACTTTGTCTTATTATATAGGATCGTTCCAACAATAATAGGAGCTATTCCAACGATCAAAACTATTGCAGCTGCGCTCAGCAATACAAACAATAACCCGATAAAAGCCATATTTTTATCCTTTAAAAGATCGAGATTGAAAATAATTACGCATTTATCTCAGCTCTCAACTCTCCGCACTTAACTCTCAACATTAAACTACTCTAACATCAATAAGACTTCCCGCAGAAGCTTACAGGCAAGCGCTGTGGAGATCCCGCTCGGGTCGTAATGGGGAGAAAGCTCGTTAAGATCGGCAGCAACAATGTCCAGCTCTTTAAGTTTAAGAACGGCATTGAGCAGCTCCTTAAAAGAAACCCCTCCTGCCTCCGGCGTGCCTGTTCCCGGGAATTCCGACGGATCAAGTACGTCCATATCTATAGTCAGGTAAACCTTTTTGCCTTTAAGCGTATCAAGGATATTTTCTATCCCGTTCACATCAAAACGGTGCATTTTCGTATGCTTTTCAGCAAAACGGAATTCCTCACGTTCGCCGCTGCGTATGCCGAACTGAAAAATATGCCCGTCTCCCACAAGCTCGTGACATCTTCTCATAACGCAGGCGTGGGAATTTTTTACGCCTAAATAATCGTCCCGAAGATCGGCATGGGCGTCAAACTGGATAATATAAAGCCCGTCATATTTTTTTACTGTGGAACGTACCGCTCCCAGAGTTACGGAATGTTCCCCTCCAAGCATAACGGGACGTTTTCCGTCCGCGAGAATTTCATCGGCAATATTTTCTATCTGGGAAAGCGCCGTTTCCACCGAACCGATACAAAGCTCCGGATCGCCCGCGTCGAAAATGTCGTAGTCCAGCAGATCCTTATCCTGATACGGGGAATATGTTTCTATCCCAAAGCTTTCGGAGCGTATCGCCGAACAGCCGAAGCGCGTTCCCGGACGGTAAGAGGTCGTGCTGTCAAATGGCGCGCCGAAAATAACCGTCTTTGCCTTTTCATATTCGCAGTCGCAGCCTATAAAGGCTTTTCTCTCTGTCTGCATAAGCTATCCTTTCAAGATCATGAATTTTTAAGCAATTCCTTAACATAATTGGGAATTGCAAAACAGCCCTTGTGAAGCTCGGTATTGTAGTATTTCGTCTTTATCCCGAGAGCGTTCCATTTTTCCGCGTCGGCGTTCAGGGGATCAATATTTTTTGAAGCAAAGCCGAAAAGCCAGTGTCCCGACGGATATGTGGGAATGTGTACCTGATATACCCGACAGATATTGAAAAATTCCTTTATCCGTCTGTGGGCTCTTTGCATAGCTTTTGCGTCCTCGGCATAATAGGGGCTTTCGTGCTGATTCACGAGTATGCCGTTTTCCGTCAGCGCACTGAAACAGTTTCCGTAAAATTCGCTTGTGAAAAGTCCCTCGCCCGGTCCGAAAGGATCGGTGCTGTCAACTATTATCAGATCGTAAAGATCTTCCTTTCTGCGGACGAATCTTAACCCGTCATCATAAAAAATATGCACTCTGGGATCGTCTAATTTGCAAGCCGTTACGGGGAGAAATTCCTTGCTCACCTCAACTACCCGCTCGTCGATCTCCACCATATCTATATTTTCTATGGAATCATATCTTGTCAGCTCGCGGACGGTGCCGCCGTCTCCCGCGCCGATAACGAGAATATTCTTTATATCCGGATTTGAAGCCATAGCAACGTGAGTTATCATTTCGTGATAGATGAATTCGTCCTTTTCGGTAAGCATCATAAGTCCGTCAAGAGTGAGGAACCTGCCGAACTCCGGACTTTCAAAAACGTCTATCCTCTGATATTCGCTCTGCTCGGAATGAAGCTGCTTATTTATCCGTATGGACAATTTAACATCTTTTGTATGTGGTTCGCTGAACCATAGTTCCATAACTTATTATCCTTTCTTGTGCTTGTTCAGGTAAGAGGGCTTGACGAATAATTTCACTGACCGCGGGAATTTTTCCGCTCATATTGCGGCGTTTTATGCGGGAAGCGTTTTTACGTCCCATAATATTTACTTTGTATCCGACCTGCTCTTGCTGTCGAGAGAGGAAAGCTCTGACAGGTTCACCTTATAGTAGGCTTTAAGGCATAGGAACGATGCGATCCCCCACATGATCCCCGCGCCGAAGCCCGTTATACGTACAATGAACGGTTCGCCGTGAATAAATTCATGCACCGAGACAACTATCATCAGCAGGGAAACTGCCGCTAATCCGAGTCCGAGATATAAATACAGTGTTTTGCGTTTGTATTTTGCATAGCGTTCCATAAAAGCTCCTTTCAGACGGTCATTACTTTGATCCGGTCAATGTTCATATCCTCGGTTCCGGTCATCATGCAGCCGCGTTCCTTGGAATATTTTATGTGTTCGAGAATTTCCGGCGTTATTTTCTCACCCGGGGCAAGTATGGGTATTCCCGGAGGATAGCACATTACAAATTCACAGCTTACCATTCCCGCGCTTTCGGAGATCGGTACCGACCTTTGCTCTCCGTAGAACGCTTCTCTCGGAGACATTTCCACACGCGGCGCTATATATTCGTTTTCGAGCATTCCGGTCTTGTCGCTTGAAAATCTTCTCTTTATCTCGGCAAGAGCGGAAACAAGGCGTTCAATGTCTTTCCACCTGTCTCCTGCGGAAATATACGCAAGGATATTTCCTATATCGCCGAATTCTATCTGAATATCATAATGGTCTCTTAGCAGGTCGTAGACCTCTATCCCCGCCAAGCCGATCTCGCGGGTGTGAACGGAAAGCTTTGTGCGGTCAAAATCGTAAATATCTCCGCCGTTTATAAGCTCCTCGGCGAAAGCGTAATATCCGCCGATGTTTTCTATTTCCTTTCTGGCGTAAACTGCGGTCTCAAGAGCCTTTCCGATTATCTCTTTTCCGTGTACCGCAAGACTTCTTCTGGAAATATCAAGAGACGTTATCAGCAGATATGACCCGCTTGTGGTCTGTGTGAGATTTATCACCGCTCGTACGCGTCCCTCCGTGACTCCGAAGCGCTCCGCGCCCTTTCCCAGAAGCAGGAAGCTGCTCTGAGTCAGCGAGCCGCCGGATTTATGCATTGATACTGCCGACATATCCGCGCCCGCAGCCATTGCGGAAACGGGAAGTCCCTCGCCGAAATAAAAATGCGTTCCGTGGGCTTCGTCCACAAGCACAGCCATTCCATGGGAATGGGCAATTTCCACTATCCTTTTCAGATCGGAGCAGATCCCGTAATAGGTGGGATTGTTCACAAAAACAGCCTTTGCATCGGGATTTTCAAACACTGCCTTTTCCACGTCCGCAGCGCTCATTCCCAGCGGGATACCGAGCTCTGCGTTTACGCCCGGATTAACATAAACTGGGATCGCACCGCTCAATATCAGGGAATTTATCGCGCTTCTGTGGACGTTTCTGGGCATGATGATCTTATCTCCCGCTGTGCAGACGGAAAGTATCATTGACTGCACTGCGGAGGTAGTTCCGCCCACCATAAAAAAGCAGTAAGCCGCTCCGAACGCGTCCGCATCCAGCTCCTCAGATTCCTTGATAACGGAGGT
>CANQZS010000130.1 GCA_947628385.1 uncultured Clostridia bacterium
CTTTGCGGCTTCAATTCACCCCTTGCGGAGCTCCTGAAGCAAAGGATTCCGCGCTCTGCGGAGCGCGGCAAGGGCTCCGCCCCTTGACCCCGCAAGCTGTGCTCAGCTTGACCAGCTTTATATTTTGCGCTTCGCGCAAAATTGTAATTACAAATTAAAAAAGATCCGGAAATGCACTGCCTTTCCGGATCTCTATGTATTTAGATCAGCATATCAAACGTGTATGAGGAAAGCTTCCGCTCTACCTCCTCAGAGATCTGATCGAATACCTTTTGATAACTGCACCGCCCCGACATTCCACGAGTGCATTCATACCCCGACGCCAAACACCTGCTAAGATAATATTTGCCCTCAACGGATTCAATTACGTCCATCATCGAGATCTCGGAGGGATCTCTCCCTATCTCGTATCCTCCGTTTTTTCCCTTAAATGATTTGACTATGCCGTCAGAGGCAAGCTTGCGCAGGATCTTTAATGCAAATCTCAGCGTAACACAGGTCATTTCCGAAATGGCTTTGGCGTCAAGACGCTTTTCGGATGCCGCAAGACTGCCTACTATTCGTATCGCGTAATCAGATTCCAATGTAATATGCATATTGTTTGACCTTCCATCAATTTCCGGCGGATATTCTTAATATCAGTCAAGGAAATCCTTGACCTTTTTGCTTCTGCTTGGGTGCCTGAGCTTCCTGAGAGCCTTTGCTTCGATCTGCCTTATGCGCTCGCGGGTAACGTTGAATTCCTTTCCTACCTCTTCAAGAGTCCTGCTTCTGCCGTCCTCAAGCCCGAAACGCAAACGCAGAACTTTTTCCTCTCTGTCGGTAAGCGTGGAAAGCACTTCACCAAGCTGCTCCTTTAAAAGTATGAGCGACGCAGCTTCCGCAGGCGCGGGAGCGTCATCATCTGGAATGAAATCTCCGAGATGACTGTCCTCCTCTTCTCCGATCGGAGTTTCAAGCGAAACGGGATCCTGCGCTATACGCATTATCTCTCTTACACGCTCAACAGGCATTTCAAGCGCTTCCGCGATCTCTTCCGGAGAGGGATCGTGTCCGTTCTGGTGCAGGAGCTGACTGGAGATCTTCTTTACCTTGGTAATGGTTTCCACCATATGCACGGGTATACGGATAGTCCTTGCCTGATCTGCAATTGCCCTTGTTTTGGCTTGCCGTATCCACCATGTTGCATATGTTGAAAATTTGAATCCCTTGGTGTGGTCGAATTTCTCAACAGCCTTTATAAGACCGAGATTGCCCTCTTGAATAAGATCAAGGAACTGCATTCCGCGTCCCACATATCTTTTGGCAATTGATACGACGAGCCTAAGATTAGCTTCCGAAAGACGTTTTCTTGCCTTGGGATCGCCCTGAGCCATTCTTTCCGCAAGCTCGATCTCCTCTTCGGCGGTAAGCAGCGGAACTCTGCCTATTTCCTTAAGGTAGATCTTTACCGGATCGTCGATAGCAAGTCCCTCTGTGGAAAGTGACAGCTCCAGATCGTCGTCCGAAGCGTCAAGCGGGATCGAAAGATCGGTGTCGATATTGAAATCTTCAATGATCTCAATATTCATATTAGTGCAGTTGTCATAGAAAGCCTCCATCTGGTCAACGTCGTATTCCAGCTCCTCCAGAACGTCGGTTATTTCCTTTGTGGAAAGCTTTCCGCTTGCTTTTCCCTGTTCCATAAGGCTTTCTATAGTTCTCTTGTTGTTTGACATAAGTTCTATCCTTTCTTTTAATCATCTTGTATTCTTAGGGATATGCCGCTCCATGTCAGAACGGCAAATAGATCACGGCTTTCTGTTCTGCAGATCACGGAAATAATTCCTGAAATCTTCATCGGAAAGCTCTGTAGCTTTTTTCTTATCGTCGCCTCGTTCCACAAGAATTTTAATAAAATCGTCAACAGCAGTTTTATTAATATTTACATCTTTGCTATTGACTGCAATTTCGGTTATTTTACCCATTTCATCGGCAGTAAATTCACTTTGCAGCGAAAGAATATCGTAAAACGCCGAATTATTTATCTTTTCAAGCAGTTTTTCGTAGATCCTTTTGTGGAATTCCGTCACAAAGCATTCCGGAGAAAGCCTTGAAGCAATATATCCCGCTTCCTCAGGGTAAGCCGCAAGATATGCTATTATGCCGGTTTCCGCTTTGTACTCCTTGGGGTGACGGTAGGAATCCGGATCTTTTCTTAGCTTGTTCTGGAACGTGCGGATCTCGGTCCATTGGCGGTTCTTGTCATTCCTGATGCGTTTTTTGATCTCGCCGTTGACCTGTTGAATGAGCATTTCCTTGTGAACTCTTGTCTCGTCGGCTATCCTGCCGATATAGACCTCTCTTTCTATGGGCGAATTTATATCCGCCAGAAGCCTTACACAGCGTTTGAGATATTCGATCCTGCCCTCGTCGGTATCTGTGTCGATGCCGCTGCGGCATTTTTCCAGCTCGAAATCCATTGCTCCTCCCGATCTGTCAAGGAGCTGCTTGAATCTCATAGCGCCGAATTTTTTTATGTATTCGTCCGGATCCTTTGCGCCCTCCATTCTGATGATACGGGTCTTTAATCCCGCCTCGGAAAGAAGATTTATCGCCTTGTGGGTAGCTTTCTGACCTGCGCCGTCCGAATCGTAGGCTATTATGATCTCATTGGCATATCGTGACATCAGCCTTGCCTGTTCCTGAGTAAGTGCTGTTCCCAGCGTTGCAACGACGTTCTCGAAGCCTGCCTGATTTATTGAGATCACGTCCATATAGCCCTCCGCAAGGATAAGGCGTTTTTCCTCCGATCTTTTAGCGAAATTCAGCGAAAAAAGGTTCTGGCTCTTTTTGAATACCGGAGTATCTGAAGTATTCAGGTACTTGGCGCCCTCGCCGTCGATAACTCTTCCGCCGAACGCGATAACGTTCCCTCTGAGGTCGATGATAGGGAACATTACTCTGTCCCTGAAACGGTCGTACAGACCGCCGTTTCTGCCGCGGTCACAAAGATTTGCCCCAATAAGCTCCTCCTCGCTGTAGCCCTTTGAGCGCATAAAATTTGTCAGGCTGTGCCAATCGTCCGGCGCATATCCGAGACCGTATTTTATGATAGTTCCTCCGGAAAGCTGACGTGAGGCAAAGTACCGTCTGCCCTTTTCGCCGTCTGGCAAATGTGCAAGAATGTCATGGAAATATCTTGCGGCAGTGCGGTTCATTTCAAGTATCCTCGATCTGAGCATTGAAGCTCCTCTGTCGGAGGTGTCGTCCGGCATGGTCATTCCCGCTCTGTCCGCAAGGAATTTTACCGCTTCCACATAATCGAGGTTTTCGATCTTCATTATGAATGTTATCACGTCACCGCCGGCGCCGCAGCCGAAGCAGTAGAAGCTGTGATTTTCAAGGTATACCGTACACGACGGAGTTTTTTCCGAATGGAACGGGCACAGGCAAACGCAATTCCTGCCTCGCCTTATAAGGCTTACATAGCCTGACATCACGCTGTCAAGCGGATTGTTGAGCTTAAGCTCCTGAATGAACTGATTGGGGAAAGCCATTAATTTTTCCAGCCTTTCGGTATAAACAGCTCGTTATATAGGTTTACCGCGTAAACGTCGGTCATTCCCGCGATATAGTCGCAGACCGCTCTGTGCTTATCGAATTTGACAAGTATTTTTTTATACTCTTCCGGAAGCTTTTCCGGATACCTGAGAAAATACGAGTAAAGCTTTTCCACCAGTGCCTTAGCCTTGGCTTCCTCGGCTTTGGCGGCGGAATTCCTGTATACGTTCTCGAACATGAACGCTCTTAATTCGTCATGCGCCTTTTGGACTTCGGGAGACATTTTAATATCCTGAACTCCGTTTTCGATGATAGAGGTTATAAGCGTGGTTATGCGCTGACTTTTGCTGCGCCCAAGGACGTCCGAAGCCGATCTTGGGAGATCGTCCTCTTTCAGCATACCGGCTCTTACAGCGTCGTCAATGTCGTGGTTTATATATGCGATCTTATCGGCGAGCCGTACTATATATCCCTCCTTGGTGACAGCGACCTTATTTGTATGGCAGGCAATGCCGTTTTTCACTTCATATGTAAGGTTAAGACCCTTTCCGCCGTTTTCGATATAATCGACGACTCTCACGCTCTGGAGGTAGTGTTTGAATCCGTAGGGGCAGATCTCATTAAGAATATCCTCTCCGGAATGACCGAAAGGAGTGTGTCCCAGATCGTGACCGAGAGCAATTGCTTCGGTGAGATCCTCATTGAGCCGCAGGGCGCGGGAGATAGTTCTTGCTATCTGGGAGACCTCCAGCGTGTGGGTAAGTCTTGTTCTGTAGTGATCTCCCACAGGGGAGAGGAACACCTGCGTTTTCTGTTTCAGTCTCCTGAAAGCGTTGCAGTGGAGGATCCTGTCGCGGTCGCGCTGAAAATCCGTTCTGATGGGGCATTTCGCCTCGCTGCGGACGCGCCTGCCGGTACCCTTGGAGGTGCAGGCGTCCTCACATAACATTCCAAGCTCCATAATTTCGGTCTGTTCACGAATAGTCACAGCGCGTTCCTCCCGTTTTTTGCGGAAGAGCTTCTCAGGCGAAATTGCCGAAGATCTCCTCCGACCTTTCTATAATAATATTGCCGTTTGTAAGGTCAATGAGCTTTTCATGAAATTTATCTGAAAGCTCCGATCTGACAAGAAGCTTTACCAAAACGTTTTCGGTGAAAACTGTATCTTCGGTTTTTACTTCAAAGTCGGGAAAGATATGATCTATTTTTCCGTAAAGGTTATAATCAACAGTTATGCGCATCGGGATACATTTATACATCAGCAGCCGTTCCGCAGCGTCGAGAGCGATCTTTGCGCTGTGGGAATAGGCTCTTACCAGTCCGCCTCCGCCGAGCAGGATACCTCCGAAATATCTTGTTACCACGCAGCATACATCGGTGACGCCCTCTTTCATGAGTACGTCAAGTACGGGTGTTCCGGCTGTTCCCTGAGGTTCGCCGTCGTCTGAATATCTTGAGATCGAGCCGTCTCTGAGTATGTATGCGTACACGTTATGAGTGGCTTTTCTGTTCATGGCTCTTATTTCGTTTATGAAGCCGACAGCCTCGTCGTTTGTTTCCACATGGGCGATATGACCGATAAACTCGGATCTTTTTTCCGTAAAGGACGCTTCCGCTCTGTCCTTTATGGTGATATAGCCGTTTTCCGCAATGCTCATAAAAAACTCCGGTAAAAGGTTTATTTTAAAAAAGCAAGCCTGCGTAAGCATACGCAGGCTGTGTCCGAATTACTTATCCAAACCGAAACGCTTCTTGAATCTGTCTACACGTCCGCCAGTGTCAAC
>CANQZS010000131.1 GCA_947628385.1 uncultured Clostridia bacterium
TGGTGACCCGTACGGGAATCGAACCCATGATTCCACCGTGAAAGGGTGGCGTCTTAGCCGCTTGACCAACGGGCCGGAAAGCTCCTTTTTTTGTCCGGACTATTGCCCGGGCTTCCGGACTATGCCGAGGAGCTTGGTAGCGAGAATGAGACTTGAACTCATGACCTACCGGGTATGAACCGGTTGCTCTAGCCAACTGAGCTATCTCGCCATTTTTTAGACTTGACTAATATATTATACTACAACAACTCCCTCGTGTCAAGTGTTTTTTTCAAAATTTTCTGTTTTTATTGAATTCCTTTAAAAAAATTTTGCTACAGACTGCAAATATGTGCAAAATTTTCCGCTTCAGTCATAGATATGCCCCTGATCCTGTGCTTTGATGCACGCTCCCCGCGAGTATAAACATATACGTTGCATACGTTCGTTCCCCTTTGAAAGATCGTCTGACTCAGTCTTACATATACGATCTTATCCTTTGGAACTACTATTGTATGAAATTGATACATACTGCAATATTTTAATGTTACCATTTCATCGCCAATTCCTATACCGGTTGTAAATGCTGCAAATATTTTTACTATCAGGAGATATATTAAGGGTATTTCTCCCATTACCAAAAGAAAATTTATAACACTGTCCCAGCGCGGAAAAAGCGTCCTCATAGCCCATGCTGCAAAGGGCAGCGCTGCCGCTAATATGACAGGTACCCATATAAAAGCTGCTATGTAGCTTTTTTTTGTTTTTACAGATATATTGCTCACCGTAAATTTAGGCAGAATAAGCCTCATTGAATCCATTACACGGTTTTTTGTCGTGATCGGCACAAATACCGGTATGCCGTTTTTTTCCTTTCCATAGCCTGTGCAGCTTACATGCACCGACATTACCCTACAGATCTTCATAAGCAGGTTCTGCCTGAGATCCGCGCAGTTTATTCTTGAATAATTTATATAATACCGCCTTTTTGTAAAGAATCCGTTTTCAACAAATATATTTTCTCCATGCCTTTTTATGCGGAAATCCATATGCCTGAGCAGATTTGAAACAAAGGAAAATCCCCAGCCTACCGCGATCACCAGCGTAAGCGCCACCGCAAATGGCGTGACTCCCTTTATTATCGTCTGAACTATATGCGTAACATCAGATACCGCATTGAAAAACATTTCCTCAAGCTCGTTGCCTACTATGCGTCCGCCCTGAATAAACAGCGTTCCCACAAAGATAACTCCCGAAAGCGTAGAGGAAAATACCAGCGAGAAAAAGAAAAGGTTCCCTTTTGAAGCATGGTAGGTTATTTTCATGCTTGACGAATCATCAGGCACGCTGTTGTAAAGCTTTTTATAGTCCTCCATGGGAACTATCAGCTCTACATCGGCGCCGCCGCGCTTATTCGATACGGAATGTGAATCCGAATCCAGCGACAGCGTTACCGCCCTGAACGGTCTGAGGAACACCGATCTCTTTGCGGAAACACAGGACGCCGCCTTGAACGGAACAAGAAATTCGTTCCTTACCACGATCCCGCTTTTTACAAATATCCCGTTTTCCTTTATTTCATACCGGATATTCCTCCAGCGGAAAACAGCAAGCCATATTATAAGGGCAATGACCATAATGTCCCAATACGCCCCCCGGAGCCAGTTATAGAATCCGTAAAAATCCAGTCCTACCGCCGCAAGACCTCTCACAAGAGGTATGACCAGCAGCCAGAAGTTTTTAGTCGTATATTTAAGGATAGCAATTTTATGCTGACACTTCATCACAGACCTCCACGGCTGCTCAGAGCCTGCTGTATTCTCCTGCCTATCTCAGCCATATCCGACGAGGACAGAAAAAAGCATACCAATCTTCCGCCGTAGGCGCTTATTACCAGAAAATTGAAGCTCGTATACTTGGCAAACGGCATTGACACCGACGTCGTATACTGCACCGACGACATTTTTACATAGCAAGTGTTTTTTACAAATATTCCCGATTTAATGATTATCTCGTCCGATGATAACGTATAGCTTACCGAACGGTACCACAAAGGCAGAATAATCAGCAGGAAAATAACATATGCTGTTACAAGCAAAATTACTACCGCCCAGATTATTATTTCCGGAACAGTGATCTTCGGTATGGAAAAATATTCCGGAAATCTGCTTTCCAAATGATCCAATAAATATTTTAATCCTATAATTATACCGGATATTATTAAAAAAGTAGCTACTCTGAGGAATTTTAAGCTCTTTTTATCCGCATAGTATTTTTTCATAGCTGTCAAAGTCTCCGATCCATAGATTCACATAATTATTATAACATAAATAAAGCCGTAAAAAAACACTTTTTTGAAAATTTTACGGCTCAGGCAAAAAACGTTAAACGGCAAGGGAAATTCCCTTATTAAAGGAGGTCGTCTTTTGCACTCTATATTGTACGAAAGGATCAGCAATTTTATAATCGGTCTGAACGATCTGCTCTGGGGATACGGGACTGTGCTGCTTGTTTTCGGTGCAGGAATATTTTTTACAATACGTATAAAGGGTTTTAATATTTTACATATAGTAGAAATTTTTAAAAGCTTTTTTAAGGGGGACAAGTCCGACAGACCCCACGGAGACAAAATTTCCCGCTTTCAGGCGATCTCTACCGCCCTTGCGGCTTCAATGGGAACAGGGAACATTGTAGGAGTCGCAGCGGCAATTTCCGCAGGAGGAGCGGGAGCGGTCTTCTGGATGTGGGTATCCGCACTGTTCGGAACGTCTCTTGCCTTTGCGGAAAATTTCCTTGGCGTCAAGCATAAAAAAGCCGGATATTCCGGACCCATGAGCTATCTTTCCTCATTAAAGTCCGGACGCTTTACATCGGTTTTCTATGCTTCCGTATGTATTCTTGCGTCGTTCGGTATAGGCAATATGACTCAGACAAACGCCATATCCTCAGCGGCTTCAGAAATAGGTATCCCTCCGGTATGGGCAGGAGCGGCAGCCGCTGTTTTGTGCGGAGCCGTGATCCTGCGCGGCGCAAGGGGAGTCGCTTCCGCAGCTGAAAAGCTCATTCCCGCTGTATCCGTTCTGTACTTTGCGGCTGCCGCTGCCGTAATAATAATTTTTCGGGAAAGCTTTTTCGACACGCTCAGGCTTATGATTACCTCCGCTATCGGGATACGTCCGGCAGCAGGAGGGATCTTAGGCGCGTCTGTAAAGCAGGCTGTCTCCGTAGGACTTCGCCGAGGAGTTTTCTCCAATGAAGCGGGAATGGGAAGTTCCGTTCTCGTTCATTCCGAAGCGGAATGTAACGATCCCATGCAAATGGGAATGTGGGCAGCTGCGGAGGTAATTATCGACACTATTATATGCTGTACGCTCACAGCGTTTGTAATACTTATGACCGGAGCCGATTCCTGCGGAGCAGAGGGTCTTGCCATGGCTTCCGAGGGATTCCGCAGAGGACTGGGGAGGTATGCCGGTATATTCGTATCCGTTTCGGCAATGATCTTTGCGTTCTGCACGCTACTCGGCTGGTATTTCTACGGAGAAAAATGCCTGACGTTCATTTTTAAAGGCAAGGGCAGAGCTGCGGCTCTGGATATTTTCCGCATACTTTATACAGCGGCGGCATTTATCGGCTCGGTAACGGAGCTTTCGCTGATATGGAGCGCTGCGGATATTTTCAACTGGCTAATGCTTATAATAAACCTTTTTGCGCTTATGATCCTGAATAATGACGTTGCTGAGGGATTCCGCAGGCAGCCCCGAACACAATAT
This sequence comes from uncultured Clostridia bacterium, assembly GCA_947628385.1. Taxonomy (GTDB): domain Bacteria; phylum Bacillota; class Clostridia; order Oscillospirales; family Ruminococcaceae; genus RGIG8773. Next base: position 3,753 of record CANQZS010000131.1, read on the forward strand.
CCTACCTCCGGCAATGCGGATCCGAGCCGCGTACCTCTTGACAAATCATCTGAAATGTGATACCCTATATATTGTCAGTACAATGACGCTTACATTCATTAAAAAGGAGCATTTATATGCTGGATATTAAATTTGTCCGCGAAAATCCGGACGTCGTTAAAGAAAATATCAAAAAGAAATTTCAGGATCAGAAGCTTCCCCTTGTAGATGAGGTCATAGCTATAGACAGCGAGCTTCGCGCCTCAAAGACGGAAGCCGACGAGCTTCGCGCAAACAGGAACAAGACCTCCAAGGAAATAGGCGGTCTTATGGCTCAGGGCAAAAAGGACGAAGCCGAAGCGGCTAAAAAAAAGGTCACCGAATTTGCAGATCGTCTTGCCGCTCTTGAGGTCAAGGAAAACGAGCTGAGCGAAAAGCTTACCAAAATAATGATGGTCATTCCCAATATCATAGATCCGTCCGTCCCGATAGGAAAGGACGATTCCGAAAACGTCGAGCTGGAACGCTTCGGCGAGCCTGTTGTTCCGGATTTTGAAGTTCCGTACCATACGGATATTATGGAAAAGCTGAACGGAATTGATCTTGACAGCGCAAGAAAGGTCGCCGGAAACGGTTTCTACTATCTTATGGGAGACATTGCCCGTCTGCACAGCGCGGTAATATCCTATGCCCGTGATTTTATGATAAACAGGGGATTTACCTACTGCGTCCCGCCGTTTATGATAAGGAGCAACGTTGTCACCGGCGTTATGAGCTTTGCGGAAATGGACGCCATGATGTACAAGATAGAGGGCGAGGATCTTTACCTGATCGGCACCTCCGAACATTCAATGATAGGCAAATACATTGATACCATAATTCCCGAAAAAACTTTGCCCCACACACTGACAAGCTATTCCCCCTGTTTCAGAAAGGAAAAAGGCGCGCACGGCATTGAGGAGCGCGGCGTTTACCGCATACACCAGTTTGAAAAGCAGGAAATGATAGTTATCTGCAAGCCTGAGGACAGCATGGAATGGTTCCACAAGCTTTGGAGGAATACCGTTGATCTGTTCCGTTCAATGGATATACCCGTCCGCACGATAGAGTGCTGCTCCGGCGATCTTGCGGATCTGAAAGTCAAGTCCTATGATGTTGAAGCATGGTCCCCCCGTCAGCAAAAATATTTTGAAGTGGGAAGCTGCTCCAACCTTGGAGACGCGCAGGCACGCCGTTTGAAGATCCGTATAAACGGTGAGGACGGAAAGAAATATTTCGCGCACACATTAAACAACACTGTTGTTGCGCCTCCGAGAATGTTGATAGCATTTGTTGAGAACAATCTTTGTGAGGACGGCTCCGTAAAGATACCGGAGGTTCTCCGTCCGTACATGGGAGGACTTGAAAAGATCACGCCCAATAAATAAGAGTTGAGTGTTGAGAGTAGAGAGTTGAGATGATAAGACCCGCACGGTTTTCTGATCGTACGGGTCTAAGTCTGTCGAAAAAGTAATTACTATTTTGCGCTTCGCGCAAAATATAAAGCTGGTCAAGCTGAGCCCAGCTTGCGGGGTCGAGGGGCAGCGCCCCTCGTC
>CANQZS010000132.1 GCA_947628385.1 uncultured Clostridia bacterium
ATTGGAGATCCCTCCCGACTTATTATTTTCCAATTATATTATACCACGCTTCCCCGAGGATTGCAATAGAAAATTTTACGCATAAATAAAATTAGGCGCTTCACACAAAATTGCAATTACTTTTCTGACGACCTGTACCCCCTGAGCAAGACCGTTAATATTATAAATACCACTGCAAATGCAAGCTCTATAAGCAGATATGGCGCTGTCTCCGGAATTGCCGATGCTCCGTTCACTAAAATAATGTCATTTGCCTTTACATACCAGTATGCAGGCAGGAATCTTGCGGCTTTGAGAACGCCGTCCGAAAGCAGCGACTGATCCACAAACACACCGCACAGAAAGCTCATTCCAAGACTTATTATCTGGGTCAAAAAAGTAATTGCATTGCCGCTGACAGAAAAACAGGAAATAAATATTGCAATTGCCGCCGAAACAATGGCAAAGATCAGACTGTTAAGAACGGCAAACCACATTCCTCCCGTGTACATACCTCCTGCAAAATACATTCCCACAAGCATAAAAATAAACCATATCAGCAGAACGAAAACTGTACTTCCCGCAAATATCTGAAATGTATATTCGCTTGTTTTTATTCCCGAACAATCGGTGCGGAAGCGCAGATCTTTTTTATTCATTTCAATAATAAGATCGGACAGCGTATTTATTAACACTGCCAACAGGATATACGACAAATATCTGAAATAGATCATAACTAAATAATTTACCGATCTGTCATTTTCATTAAAATTTGCAAAATTAATTTCTGTTTTTTCCGAAAGCGCGGCTTCCGCATTTTTTACCGCGTCGGATAAATTTTCTCCCGCAGAAATATATGCGCTTACCGTGGAAATATATTTTTCAAGGAACATATCCATAAGTATTTCGCTGTAACCGTCATGCATTTTACGGACTTCAAAAAGCTTATCGGTATTTCCGGAAGCAAGGTTTTCCGCATAGCCGTTTTTTATTGTAATAACGCAGTCAACACGCTTATAATAAAGCGCGTCAATAATAACATCATTATTATTTTCAAGCGTGATCATATTATTATTTTTTCCGATAAGATCAATAAGCGAACGGCTTTCTGCGGAATTATCCTCATCAAAAAAGCATATGTTGAGCTCTGTCTGCTCAAACATTTTTTCGCTGTCGCCGCCCATATATGCAAACATAAACGCCAGCACAAGGAATATTACCGTATATATAATTATCGGCACTTTGTGTCCTTTCCAAAGAACTTTAAAAAACACTTTAAAGACTTGCATATCTTTTCCTCCATGTCATAATTATACCAAGCGCGGAAAATATAAAAATAGTTATTATCATTGTAATTATTTTTGTAAAAAATCTGTCCAGATCATCGTAAATATTCAGGCAATAAATACTGTCGGAAATTACCGCAGCGGGATTTATATTATTGAACAAAGGCAATTTCTCAGCAATTATTGCTTTCATGTCGCCTGTCATAAGTCCGCTTAAATAGCAAAGCGTCATAATTATTGCCGTTGACAGACCATCTTTTGTATTTTCTTTCATATTTCCTATTGAACCCATGAAAAATCCAAAGGAAACGCCGGTAGATCCGCCTATAATTGCCGCAAGATAAACAAGGGGCAGTCTGTTCCCGAAATCGACCTTCAGCACAAACGCAAGGAACGTTACGCAAATTACCGAACAAATAAATTCAATGAAAAAGCTTCCGCATAATGCCGCAGTAAGGCTCACCGCTTTTGGAACGGGAGAACAGTTTTTCCTTGCTCCCAGAGCGGATAAATTCGCCTGATTTTTTGTGCTTATATTTATTCCCATATATGAGCCGTACAGCGAACTCATGGCAATTAAATTATAAAAATACGAATCGAAATTATTTGTATTTCCATGTGTAACGGGAACTTCCTCAATAATTTCACGCTCTTTTGAAAGCTCGGAAATTACCTTTTCCGCGTTCATGGGATCCTTTGTTATAACATCGGTAATTATTTTTTCCCGCAAATTATATTGCTCGATAAATTCCTTTAACATTGTCTCTTCGATCCCGTTTTCCGCAACGGTGAGAGAAATTTTTTCTCCGGAATAAATTATACCGTTTATTTCGCCTTTTTTAAGAAGCTCCATAGCGGTATTTTCATCAGTGAATCCCGCATTGAGAAATTTATATTCCTGATCGTTTATCGTATCAATCACCGAGCGGAAAATTTTATTTTCCTCAAGCTCAACTATCGCCGTGGGAATAGGTTCGGTGCTTGTAAGATCATTGTAAATATCCGAAAATGCAATTTTAAAAAATATGCCTAAAATTATTGGAAAAAGTATCATCCAGAACATAAGGTTCCCGCTTTTAAAACCGCATTTTATAAAATATCTGAAATTATGCCAGAACATTTTCTCACTCCTTATCTCTTAACGCTTTTCCCGTAATTTCAAGGAAAACATCATTTAATGTAGGAAGCTCGGAATAAACTCTTCCGAAAGCAATATCATTCTTTTGCAGAACGTCCAGAACTCTTATAAGATTATGTTTTCCGCCGGAACAATAAACCGTTAATTTTGCGCCGTCATATTCCGAATTATAAATATGTGGGAGCGCGGAAATTTCTCCGGTTATTTTTTCATCAAGTCCGAGAACTTCAATGCTGATGGTCTCGGTATTTTTTATCATTCGTTTAAGCTCGTCATTTGTACCCTCGGCAATTTTTTTGCCCTTGTCCATAATTGCGATGCGTGTACAGATCTGCTCGACCTCCTCCATGTAATGAGAAGTATAAATTATAGTTGCGCCGTTTTTATTTAATTCTTGGATCCCCTCGAGAATTTTATTCCTGCTTTGCGGATCGACGGCAACTGTGGGCTCGTCAAGAATTATAAGCTTTGGTCTATGTGCGATCCCGCAGGCAATATTAAGCCGCCGCAGAAGTCCTCCGGAAAGCTTTTTGGGACTGAATTTTTTGAAATCTTCAAGTCCCGTAAAAGCGATCGCTTCCTCAACAAGGCGCTTGCGTTCCGCCTTGTCATTTATATAAAGACCGCAGAAATAGTCTATATTTTCGTAAACGTTAAGCTCGTCAAAAACGGCAACATTCTGCATGATAACGCCTATCTGCTTTTTGATGCCATAGCTTGAGGGAGTCATTTCCTTGCCGAAAATTTCAATGCTTCCCTTATCGAATGTCAGCAGCGAGAGCAGGCAGTTTATGGTGGTCGTTTTTCCGGAGCCGTTGGGACCGAGAAGTCCAAAAATTTCACCCTCTTTTATTTCAAGGCCGAAATGATCCAGCGCCACAAGATCGCCGTAGCGTTTTACAAGATTGTTTATTTTTACGACTGTATTTTCCATAGCTATCTCCCCTTTTAAGATCATAACATAATTATACAGTATTTCCCCCAAAAATAAAAGTGTCGGCAGTCATTTTTAAATATGACAAATGTCACATTTTTTGAATAAAAGCAAAGATCCCTATTGCAATGACTGCAAAAAAATGATATAATTCAATAAAAGGTGGTGTGCCTGATTTGAACCGTCTTATTGACAAGCTTGCAATAATGCTGATATGTCTTGTGGGATTTGGATCTTCCGACAACATTACGGCTCCGGTGGTGGGATTTCTTGTTTCGGCGGCAATTTCCACAGCGGCGCAGATATTCACAGGAAAAAAGATCGCCTCCGTGCTGATAATTGTTTATTCGGCGGCTTGCGGGATATTCCCGATACTTTTCTGCGCGATCCCGCTTATGCTTTATGACGCGTTATGGGAGAAAAAATATTGGCTTGTACTGCCGGCAATTACAGTTTTATTTCAGCTTGACAGGCTTACGGAGCATCAATTCATAATTTCGGCTGTGGGAATGATAGCTTCGGTAATAATTTATATAAGAGTTTCCAAATTGGAGGATACCGTCAGAACGCTTACTTCTCTGCGTGATGAAATTGCCGAAAAAAATATCAGTCTTGCGGACAGGAATATGCAGCTTGCGGAAGCGACGGATAACGAGATCCACCTTGCTTCTCTCCGTGAACGCAACCGCATTGCACGGGAGATCCACGACAATGTGGGACATATGCTTACGCGTTCGCTTTTGCAGTCCGGCGCGCTGATAATACTTAACAAGGACGAAAATTTAAAAGAGCCTCTTGAAGAGCTTAAAAACACTCTTGACAGTGCAATGACCGGTATCCGTGAAAGCGTACATGATATTCGCGACGATTCAATAGACCTGAAAGCAGTGATAGAGGAAAGCATATCCTCGGTCGATGAACGCTTTGATGTGGATCTTGATTATGACGCGGGAAAAAATATTCCCGGAAAAATAAAATTATGCGCTGCGGGGATAGTCAAAGAGGGGCTTTCAAATGCGGTAAAACATTCTGACGGAAATAAAATTTCGATCGTTTTTCGCGAGCACCCGGGATTTTACCAGCTTATGATAGAGGATAACGGGAGCTGCAAAAGCATTTCTCAAAGCGGTATGGGATTAAAAAATATGGAGGACAGAGCGGACAGCGTCGGCGGCAGGATAAGCTTTACGCCGTCGGAAAACGGATTCAGGATATTCATGTCCGTTCCTAAAAAATTATGAAAATTATTGTGATCGACGATGATAAATTAGTATCATTATCTTTAAAAACGATACTTGAAAATACAAATAAAATAACCGTTTCCGCAATGGGCGAAAGCGGCGAGGAAGCGCTCGGACTTTATGAATTTCACAAGCCCGATGTAGTTTTAATGGATATTCGCATGGAAAAAATAAGCGGTCTTGAAGCGGGAGAAATTATTCTGAAAAAATATCCGGACGCAAAAATTCTTTATCTTACCACCTTTTCCGATGATGAATATATAGTAAAAGCCTTAAATATGGGTGCAAAGGGTTATATTTTAAAGCAGGATTTTGAAAGTATCCCCGCCGCGTTAGAAACTGTTCTCAACGGGCAGAGCGTATTCGGCAATAAAATAATCGAAAGGCTTCCGGATCTGATGAAAGCAAGGGGCAGATTCGATCATGCAGGTCATGGCATAAGCGACAAGGAAAAAGAGATAATAGAGCTTGTTGCGGCGGGATTCAGCAATAAGGAAATAAGCGGCAAGTTATACCTGAGTGAGGGTACTGTCCGCAATTACATAAGCTCGCTTTTAGAAAAGCTTTATTTAAGGGATCGGACGCAATTAGCGATATTCTATTATACAAACATGAATGATGAATATTAAGAAAGGGACGGCAAAAGCCGTCCTTAGTTTGTCGAAAAAGTGATTACTATTTTGCGCCGCAGGCGCAAAATATAAAGCTGGTCAAGCTGAGCCCAGCTTGCGGGGTCGAGG
>CANQZS010000133.1 GCA_947628385.1 uncultured Clostridia bacterium
TAAGCGATTCACAGAGGATCGACGGTCTGGACGAAGAGGACAGCAAGAGATATATGCACCACTATAATTTCCCGTCCTACTCTGTAGGTGAAACAAAGCCCAGCAGAGGTCCCGGACGCCGCGAGATCGGTCACGGTGCACTTGCGGAAAGAGCGCTTGAACCTGTTATCCCGTCCGTTGAGGAATTCCCTTATGCACTGAGACTTGTTTCGGAAGTCCTTTCCTCCAACGGTTCGACTTCTCAGGGCTCGATATGCGGTTCAACACTTGCGCTTATGGACGCAGGCGTTCCGATAAAGGCACCGGTTGCCGGAATTTCCTGCGGACTTATCACAAGGGACGACGGCAGCTTCATGACAATGGTAGATATTCAGGGACTGGAAGATTTCTTTGGCGACATGGACTTCAAGGTCGGTGGTACTCACAAGGGAATTACCGCTATCCAAGTTGATATAAAGGTCGACGGTCTTACTCCGGAGATAATAAAGGAAGCCTTTGCAAAGACTCACAAGGCAAGAGATTATATAATTGATGAAATTCTTTTAAAGGCAATCCCTGCTCCGAGACCGGAGGTAGGAAAATATGCTCCGAAAATGCTCCAGACTAAGGTTCCCGTTGACAAGATCAGGGAAGTTATCGGTCAGGGCGGCAAGGTCATTCAGAAGATCTCCGCTGACTGCAATGTCAAGATCGACATCAACGATGACGGAAACGTATTTATTTCCGGAATTGATATGGATAACGCCAAGAAAGCTCTTCAGATAGTTGAAACTATTGCGAACGATCCCGAGATCGGAGCAATTTACAAGGGCAAGGTAGTCCGCATAATGAATTTCGGCGCGTTCGTTGAGATCGCTCCGGGCAAGGACGGACTGGTACACATTTCCAAGCTCGATAAACAGAGAGTTGAAAAGGTAGAGGACGTCGTTTCTATCGGCGACGAAATAGTCGTAAAGGTAATGGAAATAGACAGTCAGGGCAGGATCAATCTTTCCCGCAAGGACGCTCTTGCGGATATTGAAGCAAAGAAAAACGGCTGATGTGATGATAAATTTCAGGAAAGCGCTTCCGCAAAGGGAACGCTTTCTTTTTGTCGTAAGCTATACGATAAACAGAAAGCTGGTGAGAAAAATGGTCGATATTGACCTGAAAACGGACGGTAAAAAATTCCGATACCGCGCAGGAGGATTGCTTATAAACGATGATAAAATATTGTTTGTCAGGAGTTCTGTGGGGGATTATTATTACGTTATAGGCGGAGGAGTCCACATAGGCGAATCATCAGAAGAAGCCGCCGAAAGAGAATTTTCCGAGGAAACGGGTATAAACGCAAAAGCGGATAGGCTTGCGATAGTATGCGAAAATTTCTTTAAAGACAAAGTCGGCGATATTGACGGACTGGACTGCCATACTCTTGAATTTTACTATTTTATGACTGCCGATGAGAAAGACATTCAGAAATGCAAAACTATCAGTGACGCAGGAGAAAAGCTGGTATGGCTTACGCTCGGCAATATTACTGAATATAATATCAAACCGTCATTTATAAAAGATATTATTGACGAAATAGCCTGCCGTAAAGACGTAATTCATATAATTTGTGACAGTGACAGGTAATTATTAACAAAAATCCGCTCCTTTCATAAAATATAGTGAAAGGGGCGCTTTTTTATGCAGGAGATCAATATGATAGCCGTTTTTCTTACCTGTGCGGCAATACTTGTGATAAACGGGATATATGCGGTGAGATCGTCGGAACGTTCAGGACATCTTCCGAGGATCTATTTCGTACTCCCTGTGCGGGAAAACACTTGCGATATTGAATTTATGGTAAGACAGTATATTTATAAGGCGGCAGAAGAGTATCCCGAGACAGTGATAATTGTCTATAATATGGGCGCGGGCAAGGACACTCTGGAAATATTTGAAAGGCTTATGGAGTATTCCTGCCAATACTACATAGTAGAAGATGATGAATTTTAATCAATAAACAAATTTTTTCAGAAAAATTTATATAAATTGCCATATTTGTATTGCAGTTTCGTTTTTTTTGTGGTATAATATATTGGGTCTGTAGGTGCGTGTGACCTATCCTTTTTGAAAATTGTAATTAATTGGTGAATTTTTCTCTGAGAAAGAGGTCTGTCCATGTTTGTTGATAAAGCGAAAATAAGAATAAAAGCGGGCGACGGCGGCGACGGAGCAGTCTCGTTCCACCGTGAAAAGTATGTTGCGGCGGGAGGCCCCGACGGCGGCGACGGCGGCAAGGGCGGCGACATCGTTTTCGTTGTGGACGATAATTTCTCCACGCTTGAGGATTTCCGCTACAAGCGCAAGTATATTGCCGAAAGAGGAGATAACGGCGCGTCAGGGAACCGCACCGGCAAAAACGCTCCCGATCTTATTATAAAGGTACCGAGAGGAACTCTTATCCGAGATGCCGAAACAGGCAGGATCATGGCGGATATGTCCTCGGACGAACCGAAAGTCCTTGCCAAGGGCGGCAAGGGCGGCAAGGGAAACGCAAGGTTCGCAACTCCCACACGTCAGATACCAAAGTTTGCAAAGCCGGGCTTTCTGGGTGAGGAATATGAAGTCTCGCTTGAATTAAAGCTTCTGGCGGACGTTGGTCTGGTGGGATTCCCGAATGTGGGAAAATCAACGCTTATTTCCGTCGTTTCGGCGGCAAAGCCTAAGATAGCTAATTATCATTTTACTACGCTTACACCGGTTCTCGGAGTTGTAAAGCTTGACGATGGAAGATCCTTTGTAATGGCTGACATTCCCGGACTTATCGAGGGCGCAAGCGACGGCATCGGTCTGGGACATGAATTCCTGCGCCATGTGGAAAGGTGCAGGCTTATCGTTCATGTTGTGGACGTTTCCGGAATTGAGGGAAGAGATCCAAAATCGGATCTTGTTATCATAAACCGCGAGCTGGAAAATTTCAGCAAGGAGCTTGCGGCTGTTCCTCAGATAGTGGCTGCAAATAAGTGCGATTCCGCTTCAAGAGAAAGCATTGACGATTTCGGAAATTATATAAAAAATCTCGGCTTACCGTTCTATGAGATCTCAGCGGCTACGACCGCCGGCACAAAAGAGCTTGTGAATGCGATCGCCGCCGAGCTGGACAAGCTTCCTCCGATAAAGGAATACGAAGCGGAAGCGCTTCCGCAAAGGATCCTTGACGAACGCGCGGGCATCGGAAAAAGATTCGAGATCACCCGCGGCGACGACGGCGTTTTCTACGTTGAAGCGGATTGGCTGGAAAATATCATGCGCACCGTGGACATGGACGACTATGCGTCGCTTCAGTATTTCCAGAGAGTTCTGCGGACAAGCGGTATAATAGATAAGCTTGAACAAATGGGCATTGACGAGGGAGATACGGTAAATATTTTCGGATTTGAGTTTGATTTTGTATTCTGATGACGGAGGATATTTATGGAGCTTTTTGACGTTTACGACAGAGAACGTAACCTTACGGGAATGACCATGGAACGTGGAAAACCTGTTCCCGAGGGCTGTTACCGTATGGTAGTTCACATATGTATATTCAATTCCGACGGGAAAATGCTTATACAGCAAAGACAGCCTTTCAAGCACAGCTGGAGCGGAATGTGGGATCTGAGCGTAGGCGGCTCGTCTGTTGCGGGAGATACGAGCCTTTCCGCGGCTATAAGGGAAACAGGCGAGGAATTGAGCATAATGCTTTCTCCCTATGAACTGCGGAGAGTCCTTACTATACAGACAAAGGGCATTTTTGACGATATTTACATTGTAAACAAGAATGTGGACGAGACTGCGCTGACGCTTCAAGCCGAAGAGGTCGCACAGGTAAAATGGGCGGATATTTCCGAGATAAAGAAGATGATCGCGGAGAAAATTTTCATACCCTATCACGAAGCGCTGATAGATCTGCTGTTCTTTATGAAAAGTCATGACGGAGCAAGAACGGCGCGTGACGAGACGGAGAGGTGAGCGCAATAGAAAAGCATGACGTAAACCAGTACAGCCCGCTAACACTTGCGTTCCTTGGGGACGCGGTATATGAACAGTTAGTCCGTGAACGGCTCGTTCTCACGGCTAATATGCCGGTGAAAAAGCTCCATTCGGCTGCTGTGGAGCACGTCCGCGCGGCTTATCAGTCAAAAGCCGTGGACGTTATTCTTCCCGTGCTTTCGGAGGAGGAGACCGAGATCTTCAAAAGGGGACGAAACGCTACCGGAAATACCGTTCCCAAAAGCTCCAATCCGATAGAATACAGGCGGGCAACTGCTCTGGAAACACTTTTCGGCTATCTTTATTTAACGGAAAATCACAAAAGAATAGTTGAATTGTTTGATATAATATGGTATAATACAAATTTGGAACAGGAAACGGGTGATGAAATTGGATCTTGACGGTGTAAATATGATCTCATGCGGAAATACCAATTGCTTCGTAATAAGAGGCGAAAACGGAGATATTCTTATTGATACGGGAATTCCTGATTACCGTAATGAAATTGAAGTTTGGCTTCACAATTACAATGTAAGGCTTATCGTCCTTACACACGGTCACGTTGACCATACCGGCAATGCAGGATATTTTGCGGAACTTCTTGGCGCAAAGACAGCTATGTCCGCCGACGATGTTTCGCTTGCGGAAAACAGCAGTCCAAGAAAGTTTTATCCGGTGGGGATCAAGGGACACATTATGAAAGCCGCCATCGGCAGGTCAAAGCATGGCGAGCCGGAGCATTTTGATACGGATATTTTCCTTTCGGACGGAATGACGATGGGTGAGGATCTGGGTATAACGGATTGTAAAGCCGTTAAGCTTGACGGACATACAAAGGGCTCTTTCGGAATACTTCACGGAAAGGATCTTTACATAGGCGATGCGGCAATGAATTACGGAGCTCCGTCATTTCCCGCGATCTGTGAAAGTCCCAAGGCGGCAAGAAGATCGCTTGACAGGGTAAGGGAAATTGCCCCTGAAAGAATATTTTTCGGACATGGCTTGCCCATAGAGGGACGCGGTCCGAAATACAGAAATATGTTTTCAAAAAAATTCATATAAAATAATTTAAGGAGAGAATTTTATGTCAGGACATTCCAAATGGAATAATATCAAAAGGAAAAAGGAAGCCACAGACGGCGCAAGAGCAAAAATTTTCACTAAAATAGGACGTGAGATCACCGTTTGTGTAAAAGAGGGCGGCGCTGATCCCAATAACAATGCAAAGCTCCGCGATCTTATCGCTAAAGCAAAGGCAAACAATGTTCCCAACGACAATATCGACAGGGTAATAAAGAAAGCTGCCGGAGGCGGG
>CANQZS010000134.1 GCA_947628385.1 uncultured Clostridia bacterium
CTGTCAGACTTGCCCTTGGGATCAAAGTCGGAGCCGCCCTTACCGCCGCCCATAGGCAGACCTGTAAGGCTGTTCTTGAATATCTGCTCAAATCCGAGGAACTTGATGACCGATGCGCATACAGAGGGGTGAAGTCTCAGACCGCCCTTGTAGGGACCGATAGCGGAATTGAACTGGCAGCGATAGCCGCGGTTTACCTGAACGTTTCCGTTGTCGTCGATCCATGAAACTCTGAACTGAATGAATCTTTCGGGTTCAACGATCCTGTCTATGATACCGTTTGTTTCATAGGACTTATCCTTTTCAACTACAGGTTCAAATGATTCCAGAACCTCTCTTACCGCTTGGAGAAATTCCTTTTCGCCGGGATTTCTCTTCTCGACCTTTTCGTAAACGCCCTTGAGGTATTCGTTTTTAAACGCCATTGTTTAAATCCTCCCTATTAAATTTTTTGATTTGGAACGGCGCGCTTTCGTTCATACGCCGCATACAATACAATTATACACTATACAAATAAATTTTGCAAGAGATTTTTGAAAAAAATCCAAAAACATCATAAATTTGCTAAAATTCAAATTTTTTTATAAAAATTTGAAATATTTTTTGAGAAAAGGTTCAAATATCTGCGGTTATCCACGCCTTTTCGATTGTATGAAGCGTGTTGCCCGTACAAGCAGAGGATCCGGAACAAATCTTGCCGCCGCAAGACCTGTTTTCATTAAAGCTGTGGGAACGATTATCATTTCTCTGTTTATCATTTTTGTAACGGCATAGGCTGCGGCATAGTCGGCGGGTATGCCCTTAACGGCAAAGCTTACTCCTGCCGTTTTGTTGAAATTCGTATCAACGGGACCGGGACAGAACGCTCCGACGTAAACGCGTCTTCCCGTGCTCCTGAGCTCCTCGTGAATGGCTTCCGTCAGACGGACAACATAATTCTTTGTGGCATAATAAGTTGACATGAGCGGTCCGGGCAGGAATCCCGCAGAGGACGCAACGTTCAGGATATATCCTTTGTCGCGTTTTATCATGTCTTTCAGGAAAAGCTTTGTCAGGATATGCAGAGCTTTTATGTTTACGTCTATCATTTCAAGCTCACGGTCAAGGTCGGTGTCGGAAAATTTCCCGAAAAGTCCGAAGCCAGCATTGTTTATAAGAATGTCTATATTGTACCTTGACGCTTCCTGATAAAGACGTATACACTCGTCCTTTGAGGCAATGTCGGCGGTGATTATCTTCACCTGCTTTTCGCCGATCTCCTGCCTGAGCTTTTCAAGATTTTCCCTGTTCCGTCCGGAGATCACAAGACGTATCCCCATACGTCCCAGACAGCGTGCCATTTCCCGTCCGATACCAGAGCTTGCTCCTGTAATAAGTGCGGTCATAGATCATCTATCCTTTCGTTTTTTCTTTTTGCGGTAAATTTCCTTATACTGCTTTTTGTAGCAGTCATATGCTGAGGCTCTTTCCTCGTCGGTGGGTTTTATTCCTCCGTAGCATGATCTTACAAAGCTGTCTGCAAGCGGGGAAAGCGGCATTCCGGTCTTTTCCTCCGTAAGCGAGGAGATCTCCTCAGCCGTCATGGCAAGGTGATTCGCGCCGTATTTTGAGCCTACAGTTCCCGCATGGCGAACATAAAGCTTTCTGACTGCGGAGCCGTTTTCCGAGAATCTCAGCGTCGCTCTGAAAAATGTTTCTAAGATCTGTCTTTTGAATATTATGAACAGCAGGAATATTCCCAAGCAAATAACGCCGATGACTGCGGTAAAAATTATAGTGAGAATATCCGTTTCGTCAAGCCCGCCGCCGCCCTCGCCGCCTGCGGCATTGTCTGACTGGGTAGGCTCGTATATGATCCAGCCTGCGCCGGGAATGTAGACCTCAGGATAAGCATGTGCGTTTTCGGTATAAATATAGTATGTGTTCGGAGTGGGATCCTCTCCGGCGTCGGGAACGAAGCCCTCGGTGTACCGCACCGTAAGACCTGCGGCTCTTGCAAGGAGAGTATAAGCTGTGGCAAAATCGGAGCAGGTGCCGAGCTTGCTTTCAAAGAGGAAATATTCCGGCGTGTCCGATCCCTCAGGAGGCTGATAGGTAAGGTTATAAGCAAATCCGTTCGTGTAGAAATACTGTTCTATGGCTCTCGCTTTCTGATTATCGTATTCCAGTCCCTCGGTTATGCTGTCGGCAAGCTCCTGTATCCTGTCGGAGACCTCGGTGGGATTATCCTCCTTATATTTCATTGCTGCGGTATTTTCATTCAGGAACGCGTACAGAACTTGGCAGCTTTCATTTTCCGAGCCCTCGTTATTGTAAATATCCCATATCGCTTCATTGAGCATTTTGTCAAATTCCTCTGCGGAAATGCTGCAAAGTCCGCTGCCGTCGATAATTCCGGAATAAAACACCTCCTCGCTGTAATATCTTACGATATAATTGGTGTTTCCCGGAAGCGATGAAAGGCTGGTAAAGATCTCTCCCTTGTCCGACCTTACGCTGTACCTTGCGCCGGTGTTGGAAATATTCACATCTATAGTTCTCATCGGAGCTATGACATATATTGTGGGGAATTCACGGGAATATACTATACTGTAGCTTTCCTTTTCGGAAATATTATCATAAAGCGCCGCAGAGGGGTATTTTTCATAGAACTCCGGATCGTATTCCGCAGCCTTGCGGAATGCCTGACTGAGCTTTTCGTAATTAAGGAGCTGTGCGTTCTCCTGCCAGCTGCGGCTGCCGGAAATGTTTTCTCCGAGGGATTCCCAACGGTTGCCCGCGGCGTCGTATCTGTCAAATACCTGAGTTTTCATATAAGCCGGATCCTGAGTATTTAAAACGTAAAGGAGACGGCTTTCACCCTGAAGCATATTGTCGGCGTTTCCGGAATATCTGTTATATTCTCCGCTCATGGCAGTTTCTCCGCTTCCGCCGAACTGGAATATATTCATAAACGACTCGAATTTTTCGTAAAACGGCGTTTCGGTAGGCTTGGGGATAATAAGCGAAAGAGCTATCGCCGCTACCGCAAAATCCGTATATACCACCAGAGCAGCGGTCTTGCTGCCTGTAATGCTGCGTTCGGAGATATTTCTCCTGCTGTAAAAAATAAATATTATCAGATCTATTGAAGCGATCAGGATAGGATAATAGGTCGGTATCGCCGCCGCTGCCTTTACGTACAGCGCCATAGGTATCAGCGAGATCAGCACTACCGCTGCGGAACGGTATATCACCTGCGAAAAATAGAACACTACCGAGCAGAAAAAGAAGCTGAAAAGCAGAGTGAACGTTATAAGGAACACCGGTTTCGATTCCACAGCCTGACCTCCGGAAAAGAACCATTGAACGAATTCCATTCTCGTTCTCCAGCCGGTAAGCATCATACCGGGGATAAATGATCCGAAAAAGAGGATCGCAAAATAGATAAGTCCGCCGAACCGTATTTTCCTGAGCTTGGAAAGAAGCGCGAACATCAGTATGCAGAATACTGCCGCGATAACGGAGTAGACGTTCATGGAGCTTTCCGTATAGATATAAATTCCGGAATCCATAAGCACTATACACAGCAAAAGGGGGAAGAAAATTCCCCCGAATCTGTTTATAAGCTTCTGAACGCCTGACGGAAGATCCGCCGAGGCAACGTTTTTATATATAGAACCTACAAGATCAGCCAATATTTCACCCTCTTAAAAAACCGTTCTAAGGGTCGGATCATTGTTTGTTTTTCTTTGAATTCATAACAAGTATGGTCGCAAGGACGGCTATTATCATTGCCATGATGACTATTACAACGGTCACGCCAACGCTTATGCCTCCGGACTGAGCGGGAGCTGCGGCTTCCGTCTGAGCTGCCGCAGATGTAACGCTCTCGGAGGGTACCGGCGCTGCCTCAGTCGTCCCGACGGACTCTTCACTTTCTGCGGCGGAGGCAGCTGCTGCGGGAGTCTCCTCCGGAGCTTCCTCGCCGGAAACAACATATTCCCCCGTAAGATCTCCGGAAACGGTCATATTCTGCATAAGCCAGCTTTGATAGCTTTCCTCGGAATCCGCATAGCAGTGGACGGCTGCGCTTACGTTCCTGAAAACGTCTCCGTCAAGTGCGGGAGCTTCCTTGGCATAGGCGTAGATATTTTTCAAATTGCTGCAATCCGCAAATACGCCGCTGCCTATACTGGTAATGTCGGGACCTATGGAAATGCTTTCAAATCCGCATTTGCTGAATGTATCGGGATATATTTCTGTTATTCCGGAGGGAATGGCGAATTCGGTAATTGATTTACAGTCGCGGAACGCGCCCTCGCCAATATATTCCACCGACTCAGAAATGGGGAAGCTTTCAAGCGATTCACAGGCGTCGAAAGCAAAGTCTCCTATTTTTTTCACCGAGGACGGCATGGAGATCTTAACGAGCTTTCTGTTTCCCGAAAAGGCATTGCTGCCTATTTCTGAGGTGTTTTTCGGAAGCGATATGAACGAAAGCTGGTTCCTTGACATAAGAGCGTTTTCGGGGATAACGCCGTTTTCGACCTCTGTTCCCGCAAGCTCGAGGATCTCAAGGTTAGGTATAGCGGTCAGGGCGGTAAAGTCCTCGGCGGTTAGAGTTCCGGAAAGTACGGCGACATTTTTAATGAAATTGTAGTCAGTTCCGTTTGCAGCCTCACTGATGGCGTCGGAGAGCTTGCCGGATTCAAAGTTCTCCACGGTGATATTTTCTCCTGTATCGTCAGCGGCGCTGGATCTTATCGGTATCATTACTATTCCAAGAATAAATATAACGGCAAAAACGGCAATGATTATTCTTGAAAAAAGGGATTTCTTTTTATTGTATTTACGGTTATTTATTCCCATTTTGCTTATCTCCTTTTATGTTGCTGTGACCTATTGAAAAGCGTCCCGCAGTTTGTATCCCCGTAGGAGTAAAGAGGAGCACGTCGGTGGTCAGGGGATTTTTCGCTTTGCGGTATTCGCTGAGGATAACGGTACCAAGTCCCTCAAGAATATCATTGGTAATATTTTTCAACACCAGCAGGCTTTCCCTTGACGGGGCGACTACAAGGAATTTCGAGCCGAGCCTGTCATAAACTGCGGAGCGGAAATCATTGCACAGGATAAGCGAGCTGCAAAACGACGGAGAGCTGACCTTGAAGTCGAGAGCCTTTATATCTCCGCTGAGTATCTCCTCGCTCACCTCGGCGCGGGCGAGCATACGGCACATATTTCTGTCCGCCACGGACATCACTACCTCTCTCGGGACTCCCCACCGTCTGAGAGTAGCGTCGTCGAGGAAATGTATTATCTCATCGTCCGGG
>CANQZS010000135.1 GCA_947628385.1 uncultured Clostridia bacterium
CCTTTGATGCAAGACGGCTGTTGACGTAGCATGGAACGAATCCGAATTGAGTCTGGAACGCGGGCCAGCATTTATTTGCAAATACAACATATTTTCTGCTGCCTTTATGCTCCTCAGCCCAGTCAAGGAGAGTTATCTCATACTGCGCGAGCTTAGGGAGGATCCCCGCCATTTTGTTTCCGTCGCCAAGCTCCTTTTCCATATCGGAAATGACTTCAGGGATACGCTTATCTCCCGCGTGCTTGTTGTAAGCTTCAAAAAGGTCAAGCTCGGAATTTTCCTCGATCTCCGCACCTACATTATAAAGCTGTGCGATAGGCGCGTTACAGGCAAGGAAGTCCTGAGGACGCGGTCCAAAGGAAATTATTTTCAGGTCTGCAAGTCCGAGGAGCGTTCTTGCCACGGGAATGAAATCCTTTATTTTTTCGGCAGTTTCGGCGGCAGTTCCCACGGGATATTCCGGAATATACGCTTTTACGCCGCGAAGCCCCAGATTATAGCTTGCGTTCAGCATACCGCAGTAAGCGTCGCCTCGTCCGTCAACGAGCTTATCGGAGTCTTCCTCTGCGGCTGCAGTGAACATGACCGGAGCGCGGAACTGCTTTGCAAGGAGAGTTTCGGCAGTTTCAGGACCGAAATTTCCGAGATATACAACAAGAGCGTTCACTCCTGCTTTTTTCATATCTTCCACGGCTGAGAGCATATGCTTTTCATTTTCCACCGTTATGGGACATTCATAAATATCAATACCTGCCGCTTTGCAGGCTTTTACGACCTCGGAGCGGCGCCTTGCGGAAAGCTCCATAGGGAAGCAGTCGCGGCTCACGGCGCAGATGCCAAGCTTTACTTCGGGCATATTGTTTGTTACCATAGCAATTCTCCTTTATGTGTTTATATAAATTCCGCGCAAAGCATATATCCTTGCGCGAAATTTGAAAGCTTTTTTAATTATTCCTGAGCGTTATTCACTGTCTGGGTTCAGGTTGCTTGCGATCTCGTCCTTTTCGTCCTTTTCGGTGACCTCAATGGAAAAGAACGTGCCGTAATAGCCGTCGACGTTATCAACGGTCTCATAGGTTTCCTGATAAGAAAATACCACGGTATATGAGGGGCAGTTAAAGGTTTCCTTATATGTAAGGGTCATATCAATATCTTCAACGCCGATCATGGTACTTACGTGTTCGCCGTGTTTATTTTCGAGGGCAAGAGTTTTTTCGGCAAAGTATTTGCGGGCGGTCTCCCTGTCCATAAGCACGCTTATTTCCTGCATATAGCCGTTGAGATAGATCTCGTCGTCGCCGTTGACTGTTCTGAAATTATAGGTTATTATGGAATCGTCGGCGTAGTAGTAGGCGCTTTCCTCCGGAATAAGAGAGGCGACCTCTCTTAATTCGGTATCGTTGTTTATGCTCCAGACCTGAGTATCGTTTTCGTAATAAAGCTCCACACCGTCGGGCTGCATAGTGACTATCTTGGTAAGCGGCATACCGAGCTTTACTCTTGTAAGTATGCCGGAGTATTCTGACAATTCGACGGGTTCCTCCTTATTGCATGATGTAAGGCAGACGGCTGAGATTAAGGCGGCAAGCACCGCAGCGATGACCCTTCCGAGTTTCATATTTATCATTCCTTTAAAAGATCTTATAAAAAGCGATACAAAAATAGTTATAATTATTATAATACAGATCCGGTCAAAAGTCAACGGTCGGAGGCATTATTTTTCAAATTATTAAATTTTGGGGAATTTTGTGTTTTGGGGAAAATATTAGCCGCTTCGGATAACCAAAGCGGCTCGGAATATTATCTTATTCGACCGTATCTGTACCGGACTCTGCGGAAACCTCCGCAGGACCGCCAAGCTCTTTGCCGAGAAGCGACGGGAGCTCCATTCCCGCTTGTTTGAAAACTTCATTCAGCGGGGGAACTGATCTCATCATTCCCGCAATAAAATCCGCTGTGGCAGTGTTGCCGTCGGGATTTTTTCCGCCGTCCCAGACGGTTATCTTGTCTATCTTTATGTTCTTGATAGCGTCTACTTGGATCCTCATAAGATCCTCCAGCTTGTCGGCGATCACCATTTTAACTGCGGAATCCGCATCTCCGGCGGCGTCAACAAGCGCACGCATACCCTCGGCTTGCTTCTGTAGGATCTCCATTGCACCCTTTGCTTCGGCAGCCATTTTTGCATAGATAGCGTCCGCTTCGCCTCGTGCTTTCCTGCGGAGGACTTCCGCTTCGGCTTCTGCGGCGATCTCGGCTTTTTCCTTTTCGATCTGAGCCTTTACGATAACGTCCGCTTTCTGAGTAGCCATTTCAAGCTCGGCACGCTTGTTTTCGGCTTCCTGCTGAGCAATGTAGGCTTCCTCCTTTGCCTTGGCAGCTTGAACGGCTTCGGCAGTGATAGCTGTTTTGAGGGCTTCGGCTTCTTTTTCGCGGCGCTTTGCTTCGGACTGGGCAACTGCGATCTTGGCGTCGTTTTCACCCTCGATAGCGGAAGCGTTGGCGGCGGCAACTTGTATACGCTGATCTTTCATAGCGTTTGCCTGACCGATCTCACCGTCACGTCCGGTCTCGGCAACTGCGACCTTAGCGTCGTTGGTAGCTTTGGCGTCGGCTTCGGCTTCTTTCTGGCGGCGGAACGCTTCGGACTGGGCAACTGCGATCTTGGCGTCGTTTTCACCCTCGATAGCGGCTGCGTTTGCGGCGGCAACTTGGATACGCTGGTCTTTCTTGGCGTTTGCTTCACCGATAGCACCGTCTCTGTCCTTTTCGGCAACGCTCTTTTTAGCGTCGTTGATAGCCTTTGCGGCGGCTTCCTTACCGAGAGCGTCTATGTAGCCGGATTCGTCGTTTATATCGGTAACGTTTACGTTGATGAGCCGCAAGCCTATCTTTTTAAGCTCGATCTCAACGTTATTTGAAACTGCAACAAGGAATTTATCACGGTCAGTGTTTATTTCCTCGATGTCCATTGTAGCAATTACAAGTCTGAGCTGTCCGAAAATAATATCCTTTGCAAGCTCCTGTATCTCCATCATTTTCAGACCGAGGAGACGTTCCGCAGCATTCTGCATGATACCCGGCTCGGTGGAAATTCCCACCGTAAATCTTGACGGAACGTCAACACGGATATTCTGCTTGGAAAGCGCGTTTTTCAGATCCACATTAATGGAAATAGGCGTAAGATCGAGATACTGATAAGACTGGATAATAGGCACGATAAACGCCGCGCCGCCGTGGATACATTTTGCGCTTCGTGCCTGACCGTCCTTATCCGTGCCGACCTTACCGTAAATTACCATTACCTTGTCGGACGGACATTTTCTGTACCGTGACAGGATAGCCGCAACTGCCGCAAAAAGGACTACGACAATTACGCAGATCGCAATAAGGGTTTCGATGTGTTCCATATAAAAGACCTCCCATTTATTTTAAATTTTTTCAACATCGTTGACACGTTAATTAGTGTTGAGAGTTAAGAGTTGAGAGTTGAGAGTATTACGAATTTATTTCAGTTTTTTCTACAACGAGCGTCTCGCCGTTAAGGTCGGTGACCCGCACCTGTGTGCCGGTCTTAAGAGCTTCTCTGCCGTAGGAGACGGCTTCACATTCCATAAAACGTCCTTGCAAAGTCAGCGTGACCTTTCCCTCGCCCTCGCCGTTGGGAGGGATAGGTATGTAGACCGTCGCGGCTTCGCCGATGGCGTTGCGGAAATCTACAGTGCCGTTTTCCACAAGTTTCCTGCTTAACTGAATAAGTTTCGCGATACCGTACATTGCGAAAAATCCCGCGATTATTCCGAGAGGCAGACCGAGGAACGGCGGCATTCCGCCGCTTATCGCCGCTATGGACACCCAGCCGGAGACTGCGAAAAACGCAACTATTCCCTGAACCGTAAAAAGCTTCAGCGGAGTGAAATCTCCGTGAACGTGCACATTCATATCCGCATCGCCGTGAGGACAAACGTCGGCGTTCAAATCCGTATCAAGACCCGCGTCAATGTCGGTATTTACATCAATGCCGCCGTCGGGAACATCAAAGCCGCCGTCCAGACCGCTTGTGTCGCTGATATTTATATCTCCGTCATGCCCGAAGCCGGATATTGAAAATATAGTCTGCAAAAGCAGGATAATGGTTGACGGAACTGCAAAGCAATACAGGACTTTCAATAAAGATGATAACGAACCCCACCATTCGGACATAAGATCTCTCCCTTTCATATACTTCAGCGGGTCAATGTAAATATCATTTACTACATTATACTCCCACTTAAAAAATTTGTCAAGTGCTTTTTGATAAAAATCCACAAAAAGCCGCAAAATGGTGACAAAAGCGCATAAAATAAGCTCCAGAGCCATATAAAAGCTTCCAGAGGTCCATCAAAACGGCACATATCCATCGGCTCCTCAAAAAGGTAAATTTAATTTACTGATTTGATTATAGCGGAATATCCCCCGCTTGTCAAGAGGTTTTTGAAATAAATTTTTATTTACCTCTTGCAATCTTTCGGGAAATGTGCTACAATAAAGTAAATCAAATTTACTTAGCAAGGGTGGGAACGCTGTGACGCCGGCTGAAAGAGGAAAGATCATCAAGGAAGCACGGATCTCAAAAAAAATGTCCCAGAGCGAAGTCGCGGGGAATTTCATCACACGCAATATGCTCAGTCAGATAGAAAGCGGAAAGGCTACTCCGTCGGTAAAAACGCTGGAATATCTTGCATCGGTGTTAGATATTCCCATTACAGCGTACACTCAGGGCGAAGAGGAGGAGCCGACGGTCATATCCGGAGCGGAAAAGCTTGTGCGGGTGAAGATGCTTTTTCTGGAGGGCAGCTATTACGGCGCGCAGGAGCTTATCGGAGAAAACGACGAGCATGGAGCGTTTTATGACGAGCTGACGGCTATATCCGCGAAATGCTGTTATCATCTGGCGGAATCGCTTGCTGAGGAAAACACCGTAAAAGCCGTTGAGTATGCCAAGCAGGCGGCGGAGCTTTCTGAGAAAGGCATTTATGCCGACAGGCAGTTAAAGACGGATTCCATTAAGCTGCTGAATATTCTTGCGGAAAAGCTGAGCAGGTATTATGCGGGGCTTATTTCGGAGCTGTGAGCGCAGAAGCGACGAAGCTTCTTAACAATTTTGCGCTTATAGCGCAAAATTGAAAAGCTGGTCAAGCTGAGCCCAGCTTGCGGATTCCAAAGGCAGAGCCTTTGGTCGCCGCCCGCAG
>CANQZS010000136.1 GCA_947628385.1 uncultured Clostridia bacterium
GAAGCAAAAAGGATCCTGTCCGTGCCGTGGGCTCTGAATATCCTGAGCGCCTGCTCGTCGGGAATAAGACCGTCTATAAAGGCGGTATCAAGATAAACATTTTTTCCCACAAGATATTTTTCGGTATCGTCCCAGCAGTCGCACCCTCCGAGATGCGCCATTATCAGCTTAAGATCGGGGAATTCCTCTATTATCCTTGCGCCCATTTCCGGAGTGCAGTGTATAAGATCAGGCGACACCACGTCAAAGCCCGCGTGGAATATCAGCGGAAGTCCGAGCTCCGCGCATTTTTCATAGATCGGAAAGGCTCTTTCCTCGTCTGCGCAGAAGCCTTGATAATCCGGATGGAGCTTTACTCCGTGCAGTCCGAGCTCCCTGATCCTTTCAAGCTCGGCAAGCGCGTCCTCGGCGTCAGGGTGTACGGTGCCGAAGCAGACGAGCCTGTTGGAAAATTCCTCCTGAACGCTTTTCGCCCAATTATTAATAGTATGCTGTTGAGACGGTTTTGTTGCAATAGGCAGGATCACGGATCTGTCAATTCCCCATTCGTTCATTTTTTCAAGCAGATCGCTGACCGTTCCGTCCGTAACAGGCATTGCCTTTTCGCGGAAATCCGAATCCATCATTGTTTTGGTAAGATTTGACATAGCCTTTCCCGCAATGGCTTCCGTAAAGGCGTGTGTGTGAAAATCAATATACATATCCATTCTCCCGATAAAAAATTTAGGCTCAATCTCTTGAAACAAGGAACTTTATCGCTCGTTCGATGCTGTCCTTGGAATTCCCCCAGTCGGCGTCCTTGCCTGAATTGCGGTAGTCATACATGGTGCAGTAATGGGAAACGTCCTTATAAAGCAGTGCGATATATTTTTCCGTAAGCCCGCCCACGAGCTTATTGAAGCTTTCAAGGTCGTCCTTTTTCAGATAGACCGGCGCAAGCGACTGCAAAAGATCGTAATGCGGCAGGCAGACGAATTCCTGCTTTTCAAGCAGCTCACGGAAATCCTTTTGAGAATACATCTCAAAGAAAGTTCTCATAAGGCGTTCCATTCCCCAATCGACCTTTTCGCAGACGAAGCAGGTGCTGTTTATTTCCGAAAGCTTTGCTTTGCGTGAATTTTTGGGTTCAAAAAGTTTTTTCCTTGAAAAAAGCTGTTTGTCCACCTCTTCAAGGTGAGTCTGGAGCATAAGCGCCAGTGAAAGGCGGTTTTTCTGCTTTAGCATCTGCCGGAAATGAGTATGGCAGAATCCTGCGCGGTTGGTTTCTATCCGCACGTCCGGCTCCATCATTGCCGCACCCATTATATATTCTACCGTCCGCTGCTCCAGCATATCCCTCATGCGGCATATCGGACAGCCCTCCATTGGTTCAAGGATCTCGCTTATTGGTATGGTAAGAATACTTTCACGCATAATAAAATTCCTTTCCGTTTCAGTTTGAAGTCCTCATATAATGGAACAGGTACTGCTGAGCAATTCCTGCATACGGCAGTACGAATTCCGGAAATCCGTCCGGATAGAATTGTTCCATAACGCGTTTTATCCAGACGTCCACCGGAACGCAGTCGATACGGTACATTCCGTAAAGCATTGCGCAATCCGCCACCTTGGGACCGACGCCCTTTATCCGCATAAGGACCTTTCGTATCTCATCTGTGGGAAGCTCCTTTATTTCATCAAGAACTATCTCTCCGTCGTTGAGCTTCCGGACGCAGTCGGCTATGTATTTTGCGCGGAATCCTGCCCTGAGCGGAGCAAGCTCCTCCGGCGAAACGCCTTTCATCTGTGTAATATCAGGAAAGCCGCCGTACATTTCGCAAAGCCGCCTGATTATTCCCTTTATTCTCGGAATATTATTGTTCTGAGAGATAATAAACGAGCAAAGCGCCTCCCAGCTGTCCTGCCGGAGTATCCGTATCCCGCCGGCATAGGCGCACGCCTTTGCAAGCGTCCTATCCTCGGAAAGTATGCGTTTTATTTCGGAATAGTCTGTTTCAAGGTCAAAATACGGCACCCATACGCTGAGGAACTCTTCCTCGCCGGTATCAAAAAACCGGAAATAGTCCTTTTCGGCGGAGACTGCAAGGGGCGTATTGAGTCTGAAGCCGTGATATTTACATTCCGCGCCGTTTCCCTCGCGTTCCCAGCGGAACGCCTGACCGCAGTCAAGGGTCTCGTCAAGGTCAAGATCCGGCGTTTTAAGGAGAATATCGTTTCCCCTCCTTAAATATTCCATAAAGCTCCGTTCCCCCTTTTTGGGATAATGATAATCAAATTATACCACTTAGCGGAGCAAAAGTCAATGCAAAAGCAGGATATGCAATTTTAGCACTCTCAAACTTCGAGTGCTAATTTTTACATTAAGGACATATTATAATAATAAAATATTCATATTATACAGCTATACTATATAGTGTTGAGAGTGGAGAGTTGAGAGTTGAGATGAATTCGTAAATTGTAACGATCATAAAAATTTGCATAGAAAAAAGCTCAGAGCACGAATATTCCCATAAAGTAATATTCGCCTCCAAGCTCAGCTTGGTGTTTTAACGGTCAAAATTCCCCAACTTAGAAATAAAAAAGCTTGGGTGACATATATTCCAACTAAGTAATATATGCCTCCAAGCTCAGCTTGCTGTTGTTACTGCAAAGGAATTTTTTGCTAAGATAATAAAAAAGCTCAGAGCACGAATATTCCCATAAAAGAATATTCGCCTCCAAGCTCAGCTTGGTGGAGATGACGGGAATCGAACCCGTGTCCGAAAACCTCTCCACATGAATTTCTACGAGCGTAGTTTGTCATTTACATTCCCTTGCTCTTTCGGGGACAAACACCCAAAAGAACTCGGTAGCCTGCAATACATCACAGAAACGCAGGCACTTTTCTGTGACGTTCACCGTTAGTCGACGCCCTTGCCTAAGCCACGGTACTCAAAGGCAGGACGAGCAGCACTCAAGCGGCTGCTAATTCAAAATTATTGTTGTCGTCTAATTTTAAAACGTCGCCGTTTAAAGAGAATGGCGCTTCCTCTGCTCGCTTATCATGTTTCATGATCCCCGTCGAGACCTTTACATCCCCATGTTATCCCGCCGCCAAGCAGCGGGAAATGAGCTTAACGGTTATTGCGTTCCTTGACGGCACGTTCAATGTCACGCTTTGCAGCGCGTTCCGCCATATCGTCACGCTTGTCATGGAGCTTTTTGCCCTTGCACAGCCCGACCTGCATTTTCACCATTGAACCTTTGAAATACAATGAAATGGGAATAAGCGTCAAGCCCTCCTGTTTCACCTTTCCCAGAAGCTGCATTATCTGCTTTTTGTGCAGCAGCAGTTTCCGTACTCTCATAGGGTCGCGGTTGAAGATGTTCCCATGATCGTATGGAGAAATGTGCATACCCTTGACCCACAGTTCGCCGTCCTCTATGGTACACCAGCTGTCTTTAAGGTTCACGCCGCCGCGGCGTATGGATTTTACCTCGGTGCCAACAAGTTCGATACCGGCTTCATAGCTGTCAAGTATAAAATAATCGTGCCGCGCCTTGCGGTTTTCGGCGATCGTCTTGAAAGAAGTCTTGTCCATAGCAAACGTCCTTTTCTGATGGCATTTCGGTAATATTGTATTATAATATATTTTCGGCATTTTGTCAAGGGTTTTTCAAAAATTTATACCGCAGCTGCGGCGGAAACATATTCCTCCACCACTTCGGAAAGCGTTGACGGCAGGACGGTGTTATCCGCAAGAAGAAACATCAGTTTTTCCGCAGATCCGCAGTCAGCGGTGATATCTCTTACAGTAGCCGTTTCGGTGTCTCCGAAGATCCTTGACAAAACGGTTATGCCGTATCTTTCGCTATCCTCCGCCGGTTCGGAAAAAAGCGTATATACCAGTTTTCCGTTGGCTGTTTCAACAGTGCTTATAGTTTTCATAGAATTATTCCTTCCTTATTGATGATATCGGCGCCCATGTTTAAATTATACCGCAGCGGCAGCACAGGCGGCAATATCAACATTTCGGAGCAATGCCGAATAATTCCGTGAAAATTATCAATATTCGTCCTGCGGGACGATATATCCGTATAAATCTACAAAATTCGCAGAATACAAAGAAAGGCGGAATGTTTATGAATTCTCAGAAACTTACCAAAAAATCTCTGGAAGCCATCAACGAAGCCCAGAGCACCGCGATCGACTATCAGAACATGAACGTCGAACAGGAGCACCTCTTTTATTCGCTGATGACACAGGACGGCGGTCTTATCCCCCAGCTTTTTACAAAAATGGGGATCGACTCCATTTCGCTGGAGGGCTCTGCGGAAAAACTTATCGCCGCTCTTCCGAAAGTCACCGGCACGGGACGTCAGGCAAATACCGTCTACATTTCTCAGGACGTTGACAGATGTCTCAACAAAGCCGAGGACATTGCCGAAAGCATGAAAGACGAGTTCGTCTCGGTGGAACATATCATGCTCGCGCTTTTCGATACGGCGAACGACCGCCTGAAAAAGCTGTTCAGCACATTTTCCACCGATAAGAAACGCTTCCTTGAAGCGCTTAAAGAAGTCCGCGGAAATCAGCGCGTCACCAGCGACACTCCCGAAGAAACATACGACGTTCTTAAAAAATACGGTCAGGATCTGGTGGAACTTGCCCGTCAGAACAAGCTTGACCCGGTTATCGGACGTGACGCGGAAATAAGAAACGTTATCCGCATACTTTCCAGAAAAACCAAAAACAATCCCGTTATCATCGGTGAACCCGGCGTCGGCAAGACTGCCATTGTTGAGGGACTTGCTCTGCGTATCGTCCGCGGCGATGTTCCGGATAACCTGAAAGACCGCCGCCTGTTCAGTCTCGATATGGGCAGCCTTATTTCCGGCGCAAAGTTCCGCGGTGAATTTGAGGAACGCCTTAAAGCCGTCCTCAACGAGGTAAAGAAGTCGGACGGACGGATAATCCTGTTTATTGACGAACTTCACACAATTGTGGGCGCAGGAAAGACCGACGGCGCTATGGACGCGGGAAACCTGCTGAAACCTATGCTTGCCCGCGGCGAGCTCCACTGCATAGGCGCGACCACTCTCAACGAGTACCGCAAGTACATTGAAAAGGATCCCGCTCTTGAAAGACGTTTCCAGCCCGTTATGGCGGACGAGCCTACCGTTGAGGACACTATTTCGATCCTCC
>CANQZS010000137.1 GCA_947628385.1 uncultured Clostridia bacterium
TTGCGGGAAATTTCTTCTCACATTTCGGAACAAATGCTGCCGACAGCGAAGAGGATATGGTCCTTACTGCGGAAAGACTTGCCGAGCTTGACCCGGAATGGCTGATACTTCCCGAAGCGGTCAATGAAAACGCTCCGGAGGAAATTTCCTCTCTGAGCGCATATCTTAACGGCAATGTTATTGTTCTTGATGATGAAGCTATGGAACGCATAGAACGTCCAACATCAAGGCTTTCTGAAACGGTTTATGACATTCTTGAACAAATAGAGGATATTTCCGGAAGCAATCCGGAGGAAGAAAATTCCGATACCGACGAAACGGAAACCGATGAATAAAATAAAAAACATTCGGAATGGCTTGTTTCCGAATGTTTTTATTTTATTCTTTCTCCGTGCTTTCGCTTTCGGAAATTTCCGCAGTCGGCTCAGCCACTGTTCCGGGGATCTTTTCAAGATCACGGAAAATTTTCATCGCAAAGCCGCTTATCGTCAGCATTACAAACGCAGGTCCTACGAGAACTATCAGTATAAGCGTCTTTTTGTTCCATATCATTACAGCTATTTCAAATGCGACCAGAACTACCAGCAGCAGCGAACGCAGGAAATATTTCATGCTGATACGGAAAGAATTTTTCAGGCTGTTGGCAATAGTGTTGTCATACCTTGCCAGCAGCGGGTAAACATACAGCAGCGAAAATACAAAAATATACGCCGAAACTACTCCGATAAGCAGGAAAACAAACGCATTCTGCGTTGCCGCATTATATACCTGAAAATCAAGATACACCGCCCATGCGCAGATGATCGTTATGAAACTCATCGGGATACCCTGTTTCCAGTTCGCCTTGAACGCTTTCAGAAAATCCTTTGCAATGTAGCCCTCCTCGTCCTCCGCCATACGCAGCGCAACGGTATATGCCGCAATGGTAGATATTCCCAGCGTAACTATCGGCAGACTGAAAACCAGCCACATTATATTAAGAATAAAAAGCTCGGTGAGTTTCGTCATAAACTTGTATAGCTTGCTGTCGGTACTGAAAAATCCTGCCATATAAAAATTCCTTTCACAAATACAAAGCGGGCGCAGACGTTCTGCACCCGCCTTTTTAATAGAAGTTATCAGCCTGTTACTTCAAGTTCAAGAGCGTGTCTGATCGACGCTTCATTGTTGCACCATGCAAGGCATTCGCCATTGGGGTCATATTCCTTGCACTTCTGAGTCATTTCGGCAACGATCCTGTCAAATTCTTCATCACTTTCAGCATAGATCGCCTGCCATGTATAGTTTACAAGGCAATCCGCGACCTGCTGCCAGATAACTTTCAGCTCGTCGCTTCTCTTGGACTCGGCATAGCTTGTAGCAGGAGCTACGGTGTATGTCTGAGTTTCAAGATATTCGTCAGCGTCATAGAATCCCATGTGATCCATCCAGTCCTGCTGAATGTCGGAGGTTGCGCCTGTACGGCGGCTCTTCCAGTTGATGCAGTTGTATGTTTCACCGTTGGAATCAGGGTTGGAAGCGTCAAGTGACCATGTGGTGTTGTTTGCCTGGAATGTACCGTCGTTGAAGTTTCCGCCGCCCCATTCTTCGGGCATCATAGTACCTGTTCTGTCGGCATAAGCCTTTTCACCGAGTTCAGTGAAGCAGGTATTGCCTTCATCGTCATAGTACCAGCAAACGTCCTTGGGTCCCCAATAGTATGTCATGAATCCTTCGGGAGTGGTGAGCCAGTTGATGATAGCCATGCAAAGTTCGGGATATTCGGTAGTTGCTCCGATTGTCCAGAGTCTGTTGCCGCCCTTTACGTTCATACCGTAAGCGATAGGATTTGCTTCGGTAGGCTTCATGGTGTACATATATCTGCCGCTGTTGACGTGATCTTCGGTATTGTAAGCGTCACGTCCCGCATAGTTGAAGATGGAGAAGAACGAACCGCTTGCACCAAGTTTTTCGATCATCTCAGCATATGTCTGAGTCATTGAGTTAGGGTCAACAAGATCTGCCTGATAAAGCTGATTAAAGAACTTGAGGGACTTCATATAAGGTCCGTCAGCTTCAAGAGCGTCATGGTATATACCTGTTGTTGTGTCATAAAGACCGAAGCCCATTTCATCATAGCCCCAGTAAGCCGTTGCAAAGGACTTTACATACATTACCATGTTGCCGTCCCAGTCCGGCCAGAGGGAAACTGCATATGTTTCATTGCCGTTCTCATCTGTAGGCTGGAGAGCCTTCATATCAACGAAAAGCTGTTTCAGATCGTCAAGATCCTTTACCTCAGGATAGCCGAGCTCTTTATAGAGATCCCAGCGAATATCCCAAGTGTACATGAATGCCTCGTGGTTCTCAGGGCTTGTAGCAACATTGTGTCCGAAACCGTACAGCGGTCTGTTGCCCTCGCCAAGGAACGACTCGTTGAAGTCCATATTATTTTCGAGAGCATACTTCATGTTGTCACGGGTATATGTACCCCATGTATTCATAAGATCCTCTTCGTTCCAGTCAAAGAGCATACCCTCTGTTGCGGCTCTCTGGTACTGGTCGCCATTTGAACCGAATACTACAATATCGCCAAGGTTACCGGATTCCATACGGGTATCAAATGTTCCGTCCGAATCGGGAACAATAGTGATCTCGCAGTTGAATTCACGTCTGAGCACCTCTGCGAACCAGCCTGTCAGCTTTCCGGAATAGTTAGCAAGCTGACTGTAGCAGGTGAGCTGGATAGGATTGCCGTCCTCAACGCCGTAAAGCTCGTTGAGCTCCTCCTTAATGGGAGTTTCCGATTCCGGAGTAGTTCCTCCGCCGTTTGTTCCGTCGTCGGCAGCGGCTGTGGTGGTATCTCCCTCTGCCTCTGCGCTGTCGCCGTCATCATTGGCTGCGGCTGATGTAGAGCCCGTATCGTTTTCAAGCTCCTCAGGGACCTCCGCACTGCAAGCGGCAAAGGTGCCTGCCATTGCAAGAGCGGTAAGACCTGCAGCAATTTTTTTGATCTTCATAAATTTCCTCCTTAAAAATTTGATGTATTTCCTTTAAAAAGCGTAAGCGCTTGATAAAAACAAATAAATGCGAACTTTTTGCAATGCGGCGCAATGACCGTTTAAAGCATCAGCCCTTTACAGCACCGAGCATAAGACCCTTTTCAAAGTATCTCTGCATGAACGGATAAACGCACAGGATAGGGATTATCGTAACCATTGAGATGGTATACTGAATGGTCTTGGTACTCATCTGATTAGCAAGCGCCGCCGTATCCGAAGCGCTTGTTCCGCCGTTTACAAGAGCGCCGAGGTTCGAGCTCTGGTTCAGGTAGATGTACAATCTGTGCTGCAATGTGTACAGCTCCGGCGTGTTGGCGTTAAGGATAAGGGAATCTTGGAACGAGTTCCAGTGTCCCACCGCGCCGAATATGGCTATCGTTGCAAGTATAGGCTTGCTCAGCGGCCATATTATCTTATGGAATATCGTCCAGTAGCTTGCGCCGTCCATATAGGCGCTTTCCTCGATCTCGCCCGGAATGGATTCGATATACGTCTTTACAAGAATGATATTATAGGGAGAAACTATGCCGGGGATTATGTATGCGGCAAAGCTGTCCGTAAGACCGAGCATAGCCATGTTCAGGTACCATGGGATAAGTCCGGCGTTAAAGTACATCGTGATAACAAGGAAGCGGTACCAGAATTGTCTGTGCCACATTTCCTTTTTTGTAACGAGGTAGCCTGCCAGCGCCGAAACGAAAACCATTATGGCGGTTCCTATAAATGTTCTCAGGAACGTTATGCCTACAGATGTCCACAGGTTATCAACACGTCCCATCTGAATGTAGTTGTAAAGCGTCAGACCCTTTGGCAGAAGCGTTATCGCGCCTCTGTTTATGAACTCATTGCTCGATATGGTGTTTATGAAAATATAATAGAACGGGAAAATACAGCTCAGTGTAAAGAGTCCGAAAAACAGGTAATTAATTATGTTGAAAACTATGTCTCCGAATGTGGGTTTTATATGGGAGCGATGCTCCTTGAAATATTTTTTCTCTTCGCGCTTCTGCTCATGAGTAAGCTTTATGTCTTCAGCCATATCCGGACCTCCTTATACTATGCTCTCGCCGCGGATAGCCTTTGAAACTCCGTTTGCGGCAAAGAGGAGAGTTACGCTTATTACAGATTTGACCATGCCTATTACCGTGGACAGCGGGATAAGTCCGCTTCCGATACCGAGGTTATATACATAAAGGTCAAGGACCTGTATAGATTCACGGTTCATAGCATTTGAGAATACGAGGTACTGATCCATTCCGTTTGTAAGAATGTTTGCAATGGACATCAGCAGCAGAACGCAGTAGGTCGGCACAAGCTCCGGCACCGTTATGTACCACATTTTTGCGAATCTTCCCGCGCCGTCAACTGTGGCAGCCTCATAAAGTCCCTGATCTATTCCGGAGATCGCTGCAATATAGATGATCGCGCTCCAGCCTATGCCTTTCCATGTGCCCCATGCAAGCATTTTCAGCCACATATGTGAGGAATCCATCAGGTAGTTTGTGGTGACCGCAGCTCCTCCGCTGTTCATGCTGTTTATCATTGTATTGATGAAGCCGTCGGTATTGAACATTGCAATTGCCAGAGCGTAAACCAGTACCCAGCTTATGAAGTTGGGGATAGTGGTAAATGTCTGTACAAATCTTCTGAACGTAAGGTTCTTTATTTCCGAAAGGAATATTGCGAACGCCATAGGCAGCCAGCTCGTAGCAATACCCAGACCGCTCATTGCAAGCGTATTTTTAAGAACGGTGAGCATATCGCGCCTTGTGGCGGCGTTCTGGAAAAGGTTAGTGAACCATTTGAAGCCTACGAATTTATCCATTGAAAGAGTTTCGCCGGATTTATAGTCAAAGAACGCGTATCTCCAGCCGTAAAGCGGCAGATAGCTGAACACGAACGCCAGCGCTATGATAGGCAGCATCATAAGGAACAGCTGGTATCTCGGCTCGATCTCGCAGCGTTCGCCCTTTTTAGGCTTTGACACAAGGAACAGATTTATGAGCGAAAGAACGGCAATTCCTATTGCAAACGCCATGAACACCTTATTTATAAAGGGGAGCATAGGCTGAACGTTCTTGATCCTGCCGGACTCTCTGGACTGTTCTACAACAGCCAGATAAATGCT
>CANQZS010000138.1 GCA_947628385.1 uncultured Clostridia bacterium
CGTGCCGCCCTCCGCAGCCATAAGATAATATTTGCCGCCAATTTTGTACATATGGGGACTTTCAAGGTATCTTCCTCCGGAGCCGTGCCAGATGCATTTTGATGGGGAAAGCTTCTCCCCCGTTTCAATATTTATCTCGCACTGGACGACTCCGTGGTCGCCGTTATCATCGCTGCCGTTGCTGATGAAATATGTATGACCATTCTCAAAATAGAGAGACGGATCTATGCCGTCCTGCGCTACAGTAACGGGATCCGACCATTCGCCGTGAATATCATCGGTGTAAACGTAGAAATTCTCGTGAGTGGTGTCGTTGGTAGTCACCATATAGAACCGCCCGTTATTGTAGCGTATAGTCGGTGCAAATACTCCGCCCGAACTGTTTATTTTTTCGAGCATTACCTGACTTTTCCTTGTGAGAACGTGACCTATCTGCTTCCAGTTCACAAGATCGCTGCTTTCAAACAATGGCACACCGGGGAAATACTGAAAAGAGCTGCTTACAAGATAATATTTCCCCTCTGCAAAGCAAACGCTCGGATCGGGAAAAAATCCCTTAATGATCGGATTTAAATATTTCAAAAGAACCGCCTCCCTAAGCTATCGTTAAATGGATCATAATATTTCAGACATATTCTTTCTGATGAATTCCGTAAGCTCCTGCGCCATTTCGTTATGCTCCGGTATCCTTGGGTGCCCCGGAGTAGCTGCGCCGTTCCTGCTGAACATATTGTGGTACGTCTTTATCCCCATGCCGTTAAGCTCGGCGGCGATCTCGTCTATGGCGTTATCCCAGTCGGCGTCGTGCATAAGGACAGTGGTAGTCAGTATGAATCCTGCGGTTTTATAATGCCTGTCAAGATCCCTGACGATCTCTATGTATTTCCCTTTCCACTTTTTGCGGTATTCCGGATCGGAAATGTTCCTGTCATTGGTCTTTGTTACGGCATTATGCTGATCGTTCTGTCCTATGGCAATAATTACAATATCCGGAACATATCTTGAAAAATCCCATATCGTCGCCTCTCCTGCTTCGGGGAAATAGCAGGTCTTGTCATAAACGCTCTCCAGTCCCAAGGTATCGGGATAGTGGAAATAACCCGTTCCGTCAAAAAGCGCTATCCCTCCCTGACAGATGTTATGTATCTGAGCGTTAAGAGCTCTTGCCGTCTGCATTACAAAGCTGTGCCATACATTGTCATAAACGCTGTTGTGGTTTTCCGGATCGTTCTTTCCAACATATTCTACCGCTTCGGAGACCTCCCCGGCGCATACGCTGTCTCCGTAGACCTCGATCTTAAGCTCCGGAAGCGGTTCCGGTTCAAGGAATTCCCCGTCTGTCTCAA
Organism: uncultured Clostridia bacterium; assembly: GCA_947628385.1. Taxonomy (GTDB): domain Bacteria; phylum Bacillota; class Clostridia; order Oscillospirales; family Ruminococcaceae; genus RGIG8773. Next base: position 1,347 of record CANQZS010000138.1, read on the forward strand.
AGCCTCTTACGAACAGATAATAATTTGACGAATGGCGCTTGTAGATCACCGCGTCATGCTCACGGTTCTCAAGACCCCCCGCTATCGGAACGGTGATCTCCTTTCCGTTATTTTCGGCGATAAGCGGAACGGCGGTAATTTTTCCGTCTATTACCGCGCCGATACTGACATTCCCCCACATTACCGAAGCAAGGAAGCTCATCGAAAGCGACGTTCCTCTGAATCTCAGCTTTATCTGAGAACCGGCATAATACAGCCTTGTCTCATCGGCGGTCCTGTCATATCTGCCCATATAAAGTACCCTCTTGTCATCGTGCATAATTTTCATGCTTTTCACACCCTCTTAATAAATTGTGCATATTGTATGTATATAATTCAATTTTACCACATATTAAAGGTTTTATCAAGCAATAACCAATAAATAAATTAAAAAAGTTATAAAAAATGTCATTATTTATTTTGATAAAATAATGTATAATATATGTAAGGATAATTGTAAACTTTTTCATTATCGGAACGCGCTATTGTAAACCTGCCAAAGGGGGCGGTAGAATGGTAAAAAAGATCATCTTCAATCAAATAGGATATATTGACAAAATGCCAAAAAAAGCATACCTTACCGGCTCCTCAGATTCGTTCCAGATAATCAGGGCAAAGGGCGGGAAAACCGTTTTTTCAGGTACGCCCTCCCAAGCCGTTTATGATCCGGCTTCCGGAGATACCGTCTCGCTCATAGACTTTTCCGGATTAAGCGAACACGGAGAATTCTGCATAAAAGCCGGAATAAAAAAGTCCCGACCGTTCACAATATCCGCAGATCCGTATAAAAAGCTGAAAACGGATCTTCTCAAAGGTCTTTATTATAACCGCTGCTCAGCTCTTGACGAGCGCTTCGCCGGAGAATATTGCCACGGTCAGTGCCACAGCGAGCTGATACCGCTGTTCGAGAACAACTCCATAAAGCTCGATGTTTCAGGCGGCTGGCATGACTCGGGAGGATACGGTAAATATTCCGTCTGCACCTGCGTTGCAATTGGACATCTCCTGTATGCCTTTTCGCTCTTTCCGGAACGCTTTTCCGACCGTACCGGTATCCCCGGCTCGGGAAGCAGGATACCGGATATACTTATCGAATGCCGCGTAGGTCTTGAATGGCTGCTGAAAATGCAGACAAGAGACGGCGGCGTATATCACAAGATCGCTCCTATGACGGCTACTCCGCTGGTCATGCCTGAGGACGACGACGTCCAGCAATATGTTTTTCCGCACTCCCACCAAGCGGCGACTTGCTTCTGCGCGGTCGCTGCACTGGCTTCAAGAGTTTACGCTCCATACGACGCGGAATTTTCCGGCAGGCTCAATACGGCTTCAATAAACGCATGGATATGGCTTATGAACAATCCGGAATATAAGCCCTTTGTGAACCCTCCTACAACAATAATAAGCGCGGCGGGAGATTTTTTTGACAACAATAACGATGACGATATGTTCTGGGCGGTCTGTGAACTTTATGAGACCACCGGAGACGAAATGTTCCACGATAAGATACGCGAGCTCTGCGGGAATGTAAAGCTTACCGGATTCCTTAACAGGGATAACGGCGGCTTCGGCTCGCTGGCATATATATTCGGCAGCCGTCCAAAGGATAAAAAGGTCGAGCACGCCATAAAGCTGCAATTCCGTATAAGAGCGGACGATCTTTGCGCTCTCGCCGAGCAAAGCGGCTACGGAACGGCAAAATCCGAAAACGACTATATACGCGGCAGCAATATGTATTCCATGACCGACAGTATGCTGCTTATAACGGCACATAAGCTTTTCGGATCCAAGGAATACGTTGACACGGCATATGAACAGTTCGGATATGTTCTGGGTAAAAATCCTATGGGGATATGCTTCATTACGGGCATGGGAAGCGACAGTGTAAAGCATCCTCATCACAGACCGTCGGAGGCTGACGACATTGACGAGCCTGTTCCGGGACTGCTCGTCTGCGGACCAAATAAGCGTTCTCAGGATAAATTTACTCAGTGGAACATTCCGTCTGAGGAATTCCCCGCAAAATGCTATTATGACATTGTATACAGCTTTTCAACGAATGAGGCGACGATATACTGTAATTCGGCAGCGGTATTTGTTGCAGCGTTCTTTGACGGCAATTAACAAATAAAACGCTATAAAAAGGAATGATAAAAATGTCTTTCAAAATAAAAAAATGCACAGCTTGTGCTGCCGCGCTGCTCGTATGTGCTTCAATGCTTTCAGCCTGCGGCGGCAGGATCGCCTCCGATGACGGCGGAGAAACGCTCGTCGGCGGTGACGGCACATCAGCGGCTGCGGAAGCTTCCCAGCCCGTGACTATGGCTTCAGATACGTCAAACGACGTTGATCCAAGCGTTCCAGTAGATCTTAATGAAAGGGTGTCGGATAAAATGTACAACAGAGCTATACTGAGCGAGGGAAACACCGTTCGTCTCGCGGCGGCAATGAAAAAGGCAAAAAACGGTGAAAAGATCACGGTAGGAGTCATAGGCGGCTCAATAACTCAGGGAAGTCTTGCTTCGATCCCCGCAAACTGCTATGCTTCAAAATTCAACGACTGGTGGCAGAATAAATTCCCCGGAAATGTTGATTTCGTAAATGCCGGCATAGGCGGAACGAACAGCTATCTTGGCGTTCACCGTGTGGACGAGCAGCTTCTTTCCTATAAGCCCGATGTGGTCATCATGGAATTTTCGGTAAATGACACCGACAAGGTAATGAACAAGTATTCCTACGACAGCCTTGTAAGGAAGATCCTTGCCTGCGAGTCGGATCCTGCCGTTATTCTCCTTTTCACCACCATGGAGGACGGCACAAGTCTTCAGGACGTTCACAAGGAGATCGGCGCGGCTTACGATCTGCCAATGATAAGCTATCATGACGCCGTATATCCCGAGGTCGCTGCCGGAACTCTCAACTGGAAGGATATTTCTCCGGACAATATCCACCCCAACGACGCGGGTCATGAGATCATAAATCAGATAATCAGCCGTTATCTTGACGGTGTTTACAACGATCTTGATTCCATTACGGAAGAGCCCTCTGCATTTACTGCGGAAGCCTTTACAAAGGATTATTATGCAGATGCAAAAATGCTAAGTGCTGCGGACATTACCGCAGTTTTCTCTGACGGCTTTGAGGTAGTAGAAAAGGATTTTTACGATCAGTTCCACAACAACTGGAAGACTGTTTCCGGAGGAAGAATTACCTTTGAATTAGAGTGCAGCAATCTCGGGTTCTTTTTTATGCGCACCACAGACGGCAAGGGCGGCAAGTTTGAGGTATATGTTGACGGAACAAAGAAAGGCACTCTCAATGCTGATTTCACCGGCGGCTGGGGAAATTACGGAGAGACTCAGCAAGTACTTTTTGCGGCTGAGCGCACAAAGCACACTATTGAAGTAAAGCCTGCTGAGGGCAGTGAGGACAAAGGACTCACGATACTTGGACTTATGGCAAGCTGATACAGGGAGTTCGATCATATAAATAGTATTTAAGCGAGGGAAAGCTTTTCTTTCCCTCGCTTAAAATTTAATGCGTAATTCGTAATGCGTAATGCGTAATTAGTGTTGAGAGTTAAGAGTTGAGAGTTGAGATAAATACGTAATTAAAAAAATCATCTAAAATCTAAAGTTATATGATCCTTAGTAACCAAGTACAAAACTAACTATATTTTACTATTATGTAATATTACGCTCCGAGAGATTAGCAAGGAAAGGGGTGGAGGTTTAGGGAAAGGGGAGCGCGAGGGGAAAACCGCAAGGAGGCGGGG
>CANQZS010000139.1 GCA_947628385.1 uncultured Clostridia bacterium
CGGCAAGGCAAAACCTTGACCCTTATAGAGGTTCAAAATATCTTTGAACTCTAACATCTCACTTCTGATAAGAAAGGATGTTTTTACAGATGAAAAGAGTGTATGTAAACGAAGATTGGTGTTTAGGCTGCCATCTTTGCGAATATTACTGCGCTTTTGCCAACAGCGGCGAGACCGACATGGCAAAGGCATTCAAGCTTGACCGCGCGCCTGTTCCCCGCATTACCGTGGAAGAGGGCGACGGGATAAATTTCGCCGTACAGTGCCGTCACTGTGCGGAACACCCTTGTGTAAAGGGCTGCATAACAGGTGCGCTTTCGGTGGAAAACGGCGTTATTTCGGTAAATACCGACCGCTGCGTGGGCTGCTATACCTGCGTTCTTTCCTGTCCCTACGGCTGTATCGTGATCGACGAAAAGAACGGCGGAAAAACTATCGCGAAATGCGATCTGTGCATCAAGAACAATTCCGGCGAGCCCGCCTGTGTGGCAAATTGCCCCAACAGGGCGATAGTTTTCGAGGAAAGAGGTGAGGACTGATGAAATACGTTATTATCGGCAATTCAGCCGCTGCTGTCGGAACGATACAGGGCATACGCTCAGTTGACGCTGAGGGACAGATAGTAGTTATCTCCGATGAATCCTATCATACATATTCGCGTCCCCTTATTTCCTACTGGCTTAAAGGCGACGTATCGGACGAAAATATGCGTTACCGCGACGAGGATTTCTACGAAAAGAACAACGTGGACACTCTCCTCGGAACAAGGGTAACCAAGATAAACGCTTCCAAAAAGACCGTTACCATTGAAAACGGCAACGAGATAAGCTACGACAAGCTCATGGTGGCAACAGGCTCAAAGCCTTTCGTTCCGCCTATGGACGGTTTGGATAAGGTGAAAAACAAGTTTACATTCATGACCTTTGACAGCGTAAAGGCAATAAAAGAAAAAATTTCCGAGGGAATAAAGATCCTTATCATAGGCGCGGGACTTATCGGTCTTAAAGCCGCCGAAGCTCTGGAGCATTACGGCGCTGATATGACCGTCATTGATCTTGCAGACAGGATCCTGCCGTCGATACTTGACTCCCAAGCCTCCGCAATAATGCAGAAGCATATCGAAAGCAGAGGCGTTAAATTCATTCTCGGAACAAGCGTTAAAGAATTCAGCGAAAATTCCGCAGTCCTTGCAAACGGCGATAAGGTCGATTTTGATATGGTGATACTTGCGGTAGGCGTTCGTCCCAACACCGAGCTTGTTTCAGAAGCAGGCGGAAAGGTAAACAGAGGCATCGTCACCGACAACCGCCAGATAGTAGAGGGCTTAAAGGACGTTTTTGCAGCGGGAGACTGCACCGAATCCCTTGACATCACCACCGGACAGCAGAAGATCCTTGCGCTTCTCCCAAATGCATTCATGCAGGGCGAAGCTGCGGGAAAGAACATGGCTGGCACGGACTTCCGCTACCTGAACGCTATACCCATGAACGCCATAGGATTCTTTGGGCTGCATATAATCACAGCCGGAAGCTATGACGGCGAGGAATTCGTTGAAACAGACGGCGAAAGAAATTACAAAAAACTTGTTACAAAGGACGGCGAGCTTAAAGGATTTATCCTTATGGGAGACGTAAAGCGCGCCGGAATTTACACATCGCTGATAAAACAGCATATCGCCGTCAGCGAATGTGATTATGAGCTGCTGAAAAAAGCGCCCCAGATGATGGCGTTCACCAGAGAACGCCGGAACGATAAGCTCGCAGGAGGTGTTGGAAATGCCGACTAAAATAAATGCGGCAGGTCTGCATTACAAAGACCTTAACCACCTTGTCAGCACCACAAATGACAAGGACGTGATAATAGAAAACGCTCTCGGACACCGTTACATAGGCACGGGTGCGCAGGATAAAAATATCGAGATACACGGTATCCCCGGGAATGCTCTCGGCGCATATCTCAACAAGACCCGCATAACCGTTTACTCAAACGCGCAGGACGCTACCGGCGACACCATGAATTCCGGCGAGATAATCGTTCACGGCAACTGCGGCGATGCGGCAGGCTACGGTATGCGCGCCGGAAAGATCCTTATAAAGGGCAACGCAGGCTACCGCGCAGGAATACATATGAAAGAATATCAGCAGCATATACCTTTCCTTGTTATCGGCGGTAAGGTAGGCGATTTTCTGGGCGAATACCAAGCGGGCGGCAGGATCATCGTTCTCGGCATAGGTCATGAGGACAGCTGTCCCGTAGGCAGCTTCTGCGGAACGGGTATGCACGGCGGAGCGATATATATCCGCACGGATCACGCACCGACGGGACTTCCCATACAGGTAAAATGTGCGGACGCATCTCCCGAGGACATGGAAAATATCCGTCCCGACATTGAGGAATTCGCGCAGAATTTCGGCTATAACGCCGAGAAGCTTATGAAAGATCATTTCTTTAAGCTCACTCCGAACACCGCAAGCCCATATAAACAGCTTTATGTAAATAACTGATAAATTCCCGCCTTGCAATACGGCGGAATTTATGGTATACTTATTGCAAATATCACTGACAGGAGGAAATTACCATGCAGGATAAAAAAAGCATTATAATTTTCTCGACCGAGGGAGAAGCTCTCGACAATATCGTCCTTACGGCAAATGACGCAGGCTTCGGAGAGATCTCCGTTTCCGACGGAAGCGGCGCAAGAGATCTGCTTACCGAAAAGCATTTTGATGTAGTCTTGGTCAATACTCCTCTTGAAAAGGAATTCGGACTTGACCTTGCAGCCTTTGCGTCAAAGCAAGGCTGCGGAGTGATAATTTGCGCAGCCTCCAAGCACTGTAACGATATTGCAAAAAGAATAAACGAAATGAACGCTTTCATTCTCCCCCGTCCGCTAAATAAAAATATCCTTACACAAGCGTTCAGATTCGTACTGCTTTCAAGGAATATCCGGCTCGGACTTGAAAATAAAAATTCCGAGCTTGAAGCAAAGCTCAAAGATGTAAAGCTTGTTGACCGCGCAAAGTGCGTTCTTGTGGAATATCTGCGAATATCCGAAGCCGACGCTCACCGTCAGATACAAAAGCGGGCTATGGATATGCGTCTGCCGCAGGTGGAGATCGCACGGGATATTCTTAAAACATATGAAATGTGACCGAAAGGAAATTACTTATGAAATTTACAAAAATGCACGGCACAGGCAACGACTATGTTTATGTGAACTGCTTTAAAGAAACGGTAAACGATCCGGAATACGTTTCGCGTATAGTCAGCGACAGGCATTTCGGCATAGGCTCCGACGGACTTGTGCTGATAATGCCGTCGGAAAAAGCAGACTTCCGTATGAGAATGTTCAACGCCGACGGCTCGGAGGGAATGATGTGCGGAAATGCTTCCCGCTGTATAGGAAAATACGTTTACGACAACCGCCTGACCGATAAAACGGAAATTTCCCTTGAAACAAAAAGCGGTATAAAATATCTCCGGCTTTTCGTCAAGGACGGTCTTACCGAAACCGTGGAGGTCGATATGGGCGAAGCCATATTAAAGCCGTCTCTTATCCCCATGAAAGCCGACGGCGAAACGTTCATAAATAAGCCTATAGAGGTGAACGGAAAAGCCTGCAATATCACAGCAGTTTCCATGGGCAATCCTCACTGCGTTATTTTCACATCGGGAATAGATTCCCTCGATCTTGAAAAGATCGGCACGAATTTTGAGAACCACCCGCTTTTCCCCGAAAGAGTAAATACCGAATTCTGCGAGATAATTGACGATCACACCGTTAAAATGCGCGTCTGGGAACGCGGCAGCGGCGAAACATGGGCTTGCGGAACGGGAGCCTGCGCTTCCGCCGTAGCTTCGGTGCTTTGCGGACACTGTAAACGCGGCGAGGAAATAACCCTTATCCTACGCGGAGGGATCCTTAAAATAACCTACAAGCAGGACGGACGCGTTCTTATGAGAGGTCCTGCCGCAAAGGTCTTTGACGGCGAGATAGATGTTGAAAACGCGGCAAGGAACACTCCCGCATCAAATTAAACGAAAGGACGGATACCAATGGCTTTTATAAATGAAAATTTCCTTGACCTGAAAGAAAATTACCTTTTTATCGACATTGCAAAAAAAATAAAGGCTTATCAGGCTGAAAATCCCGATAAGACTCTTATCCGCATGGGAATAGGAGACGTTACCCTGCCTATCGCTCCCGTTACCGCCGAAGCCATGAAAAAGGGCACGGAGGAAATGACTCATAAGGAAACGTTCAGAGGATATGAGGACAGCGGACGCGGCTACGAATTCCTGAGAAAAGCTGTTGCCGGATATTACAAAAGCTTCGGCGCGGATATTGATCCTGAGGAGATCCTTATAAGCGACGGCGCTAAAAGCGACTGCGGAAACATCGTTGATATTTTCGGAGAAAACAATATCGTTCTTATAACCGATCCCGCCTATCCGGTATATGTTGATTCCAACACCATGAGCGGAAAGGACATCATCTATGCCTCCTCCAACGAGGAAAACGGCTTTGCTGCAATGCCCGACGATTCCGTGGACTGCGACCTGATATATCTCTGCTCACCGAACAATCCCACAGGCTCAGTTTACACAAAGGAACAGCTTGAAAAATGGGTAGCCTACGCAAAAAGCAAAAGCGCGATCATAATTTTTGATTCCGCATATGAAGCCTTTATCCGCGATGAGACTCTTCCCCGCAGCATTTTCACCATAGACGGCGCAAAGGAATGTGCTATCGAAATATGTTCGCTTTCCAAAACAGCGGGCTTTACCGGAATGAGATGCGGATATACGGTCATTCCAAAAGATCTGACTGCATATGATACTGACGGAAACCCCGTTAATGTTTTCAAGCTCTGGTGCAGACGTCAGGGAAGCAAATTCAACGGCGTATCCTATCCCGTACAGTGCGCGGCAGCAGCGGTATTCACACCGGAGGGACTTGCCGAGACGCGCAAAAACATTGACTATTATATGGAAAACGCCCGTATAATGTCCGAGACCTGCGACGAGCTTGGGATAAAATACACCGGCGGAAAGAATTCCCCATACATCTGGTTAAAATGTCCCAACGGCATGGGAAGCTGGGAATTTTTCGATTATCTTCTGAAAGAGATACAGGTAGTGGGAACTCCCGGAGAGG
>CANQZS010000140.1 GCA_947628385.1 uncultured Clostridia bacterium
GGCGATGTCACTTATGATTATCTCCTCGGCGAGGGCTTCGATCTGGTCACAAGCGTTGAATATAACGAGGAAAACAAAAAAGCAAGAGGTATACTCATAAGCGAACCGTACCTTTCAAGCCGTAAGGTGATCGTCGCAAGAGATGATCTGGATTTCAGATACGGCGCAAACCTTACCGCGGCTGTTTCCACAGGCTCGCAAACGCTCAAAAAGGTGCTTTCGTCAATGTTCCCGAGCTTTGAGCTTAAGGATTACGATAATATATCGGAATGTCTCGACGCCGTTAAATCGGGCGATGCCGATGTTCTAATACAGAACCAGTATGTTGTGGAATACTGGCTCGCAAAGCCTAAATATGAAAAGCTTAAGGTCATACCGATCACGGGTCTTGACGATAAGCTCTGCTTTTCGGCTGTAGTAGTGTTTGATGACAGCGAGGGTCCCTCTCAGGAAGAGGGTCAGATACTGATAGATATTCTTGATAAGGTCATATCACAAATAAGCAATGACGAGATCGGAAGCTATACGATACAGGGCGTAATGGAAAATCAGTACAATTATACGTTTTCCGACTTTATGAGCCGCTATCGTTATGCGCTTATCGTGCTTTCACTATTGCTTGTGGTGATAGTGATCCTGTTTATCATGCTTGCCCGTCAGCGCATACGCTTTGCGGAAAGCAGAGCCGATGCAAGGATCAAGGGGCAGTTCCTGTCTACGATGAGCCACGAGATACGCACTCCTCTTAACGGTCTTATCGGGCTCAACTATCTCATGTCCCAGAAGCTTGATGATAAAGAAAAGCTTGAAGAGTATATAGAAAAATCCTCCACTACGGCAAAATATCTGCTGTCGCTTGTGAACGACATTCTCGATTCCTCAAAGCTTGAAGAGGATAAAATGGAAATGCTCAGGCAGCCGGTGGATCTGAATTTCGTGCTTGACGCGGTGGGCGCTATGGAACAAGCTTCTATGGCGGAAAAAAATATCGTTTATCATCTGCACGCAAACATTAAGTATCCGTATATTATCGGCGATGAAATACGTATACAGCAGGTCATTCTGAATCTGCTCGATAATGCAAGAAAATTTACAAATATGGGAGGCTTTGTGGAGCTTTCTGCCGATCAGGAAAAAACCGAGGATAATAAGATCCTTACCAGTATAGTGATCTCAGACACGGGAAAGGGAATGAGCGAGGAATTCCAGAAAAAGATCTTCGATGTATTTTCCCGTGAGCTTGATACGGTCTCCAAGGGCAATCAGGGGACCGGTCTCGGACTTTCCATAAGCCGCAGACTGGCGCGTCTTATGGGCGGAGATATTACCTGCGTCAGCAAGAAAGACGAAGGAAGCTCCTTTACGTTCACCTTTATTGCCGAGGAGGCTGATCCATGCGAAAAGCTGACTGTGCAGAATATCCCGCAAGGCACCAAGCTTCCACGCATACTTGTTGCGGAGGATAACGAGCTTAACGGCGAGATAATACAGGAGCTTCTGAAAAGCGTAGGATTTGAAGTAGAGCTTGCGGAAAACGGAAAGAAAGCTCTTGAAAAATTTTCAGGCTCCGAGGCAGGAACGTTCGGGGCAGTGCTTATGGATCTTCTCATGCCGGAAATGGACGGTTTTGAGACTGCAAAGGCGATACGCGCTCTTGACCGAGCCGATGCGAAAACAGTTCGTATATTTGCTTGTACGGCGAATTCCTTTGTTGAGGAAAGGGACAAGGCATTTGCGTGCGGAATGGACGATTTTATAGCAAAGCCGGTAGACATAGACGAGCTGCTCAGGAAGCTTTATATGCTTATACCGGCATCTGACGATGCGGACGGCGGTCATATTTAACTCAGGTTAAATATGACCGCGAATTTTTATGTAAATATCCTCATTATATTTGCAGTCAAGGCGCATAGAATGATCCCCGTAAGAAATGGCAGTATGAATGCCGTAACGGTCCATTTTATGCTCCCTGTCTCTTTTTTTATCGTCATACACGTGGTGGAACACGGAAAATGACAAAGCATGAAAATTATCGTGCATATCGCCGTTGTAATGCTCCAACCATTGTCCGTAAGAATATTCCTTAAAGAATCAAGACTTTCATATTCAACTATCTTGCCGGTGGAAAGATACATCATCAGCATTATCGGAACTACTATCTCGTTTGCGGGAAATCCTAAAATAAACGCCAGAAGTATTACGCCGTCCAGACCGATAAATTCGGCAAACGGATCAAGCAGATCCGCACAAACGGTCAGCAGTGAACCGCCCGCAAAATGTATATTCCCAAGAAGCCATATTAAAAGTCCTGCGGGAGCAGCTACCGCAGCGGCTCTTCCCAGAACGAATATTGTCCTGTCAAATATGGAGCGGACTATTACCTTTCCGATCTGAGGCATACGATATGGCGGAAGCTCCAGCGCAAACGAGGAGGGAACTCCTTTCAGTATCGTGGAGGAAAGCAGCTTTGACATTAAGAATGTAAGTATGACTCCAAGAATTATAACTCCGGTCAGTATAAGCACCGACAAAAAGCTTTTTCCGAATCCGGACGCTCCGACAGTGAAAAACATCGTAATTATTGCAATGAGCGTAGGGAACCGTCCATTGCACGGCACAAAGCTGTTTGTAAGAATGGCTATGAGCCTTTCCCTCGGGGAATCTATTATCCGGCAGCCGGTCACTCCCGCAGCATTGCAGCCGAATCCCATCATCATGGTAAGAGCCTGCTTTCCGCAGGCGTTGGAGCGCTTGAAGTATCTGTCCAGATTAAATGCCACTCTTGGCAGGTACCCTACATCTTCAAGTATTGTAAAAAGCGGGAAAAATATTGCCATTGGCGGGAGCATTACAGCTGTTACCCACGCGAGAACGCGATATATCCCGTCAATAAGCATACTGTTGAGCCATTCCGGAGCGTTACATTCGCAAAGGAAACCGGAAAGCTTTTCTCCAAGTGAAAATAATGCGCTGAAAAGAAGCTCAGACGGATAATTTGCACCCTCTATCGTTATCCAGAAAATTACCAGCAGCATAGCTGCCATTATGGGAACTCCCCATATTTTATGTGTAAGGATCCTGTCTATGCGCCGATCGCGTTCATAATAGTCCTTTTTGTCAAAGGAAACACATTCGGCGGCTGTTTTTTCAGCCTTATGAACTATTGAGTTTACGATAATATCCTTTAATTCAGCGTGGGAAATATTATTTTCCGAAAGATAGCCGGCTGCCTTTGAAACGGCGGCGGAAATTTCCTCATCGGCTTCAATGTCAAAGCCAACATATTTACTTATTCCGGAATTTAATTTTTTGTCGTTATCAAGAAGTCTTATTGCTGTCCAGCGGGAGGAAAGTTTTCCGGACAGCTTTTTTTCTATTATCGGCTGAATGATGCCGATCGCGTTTTCTATTTCGCGGGGATAGATCACCGGAGGAGCGATCCTGCTCCCATTTGATATTACCTTGGGCAGAAGCTCCATCATTTCCGGAATACCGGCGCCGCTCCTTGCGGAGGTCCCGCAGACGGGAACGCCTAATTTTTCGGAAAGCTTTTCAATATCAACGGATATTTTTTTCTTTTTGGCTTCGTCCAAAAGGTTTACGCAAACGAGGGTGTTTCCGGTGATCTCAATGGTCTGGAGAACGAGGTTCAGGTTTCTTTCAAGGCAGGAGGCGTCACAGACTACGATCACGGCGTCGGTCCCTCCGAAGCAGATAAAATCTCTGGCGACCTCCTCCTCGGCGGAATGAGCAAGCAGGGAATACGTTCCCGGAATATCCACCATAAGGTAGCTGTTATTGCCGCAGGAGCAATGTCCCTGAGCGTTCTGAACGGTTTTTCCCGTCCAGTTGCCGGTATGCTGCTTCATTCCGGTAAGCTCATTAAAAACGGTGGATTTTCCAACGTTGGGATTTCCCGCAAGGGCGATGACTTTTTCACCATCATTTTTTTCAAGGGTAAAGCTTCCGCCGCAGGCATTTTTTCCGACGGAATTGGCGGTAAGACCCAAAACGATCACTCCTTATGTACATTTTTGCCTGTGATTTAATTGGATTTGATACATCATACTATGCCTGCCGCAGCATTAAAGTTACTGAACGGTAAAATTGATGACCGGTATAAAAAATTAACGCTGTCTGCATACACGCAGACAGCGCAGAATGATCGGAAGAGATATTTTGATACGGATCATTTTCTCGTTTGATAATATTCGTAATCCGTCTTTTCTTTAAGACCGCCGCCTCCCTTGACGGTGTAGCTTATGCTGTCAAGATGCTTTTTAGCATACTGAACAGCCTGTACCTTGGTCTGGAATTTCCTTGCGAGAGCGTTGTCTCCCACAAGCGCGCTGCGCTTGTAGACGTATTTTCCGTCCTCTGTTTCTATGTAATAATAATTATAGGTATCCATAGTATAGCCGCCCTTCTGCAAAAGTCATATGACCTGATCGTCAAGCGTCAGACTGTATGAAACAAGAAATTCCCTGATAAATTCCTCCGCCTCGGGAAGCTCCATGGCGTGGATCGACTCGAGAGTGGATCGCTCCGCATTGGCGAACTCGCCGTTCCCCATAAGACGTTCCTCCATGCACTTTATCAGTGCGGAAAGCTTGTCCGCAGCCTTGACTAATTTCCATAATTCAGCCTCTTCATCGGTCTTTCCGAAAAGGGGAGAATAATATTCCCTGAGATCCTCGGGAATAAGTCCTATAAGCTTATTTTTTGCCATTTCCTCGATCCTGTCGTATTGTGCCTTTATCTCAGGATTGTAATATTTGACCGGAGTAGGAAGATCTCCGGTGATTATTTCGGTAACGTCGTGGTACATTGCAAGGAGAGCCGCGCGCTCCGGATCGACGTTCCCTCCGAAGCGGACGTTTCTGTACAGTGCAAGAACGTGAGCTATAAATGCAGTTTCAAGGCTATGCTCGCTTATATTTTCGGGCATGGTGCTGCGCATAAGTCCCCATCTGCTTATATATTTCATTCTTGAAATTATCGCAAAAAATTTACTTTCCATAACAGATCCCTCTGGAAATTTATTTCCGGCATATAAGTTATTTAGTCTGTCGAAAAAGTGATTACTATTTTGCGCGAAGCGCAAAATATAAAGCTGGTCAAGCTGAGCACAGCTTGCGGATTCCAAAG
>CANQZS010000141.1 GCA_947628385.1 uncultured Clostridia bacterium
TTTGTCGTGCACTTTTTTATCATTGTGAATTATCTGTAAATTCAGCTTTGGGGGACTTGACTTTTATTTGCAGGTCTTAATTATCCGTCTCCCGTATCATTAACGGTAAGACCGCCCTGTCTCCATATGATTCAAAGCAATTTTTTTATGAGATCAATGATCCTGTCATAGAAAGAAGGTTCATATTCCTTTATTACCGCATCGCAGTATTCGGACGAAACAAGATCTGCTGAACCTATAAACATTCCGTCCGAATAAAAGCTTATTTTTCCTGCTTTTTTTCCTTTTTCCACAGGAGCGTAAATGAACCTTTCTATTTCCGTTTTATATGATATTTCCGGCTCAACACCGTCTATCACCGTATACCGAGGAAGCTCGGAGGGTTCGATCCTGACCTTTGTTCTTGTTCCTCCGGCTACATTGACCGAAAGCTCTGACAGGTCACATTCAGCCTTGCGGCTTTTTACTGCGGAAAATCCATATTCATACAGCTTCATATGATCGTTCCAATCGTCGGAAGCGTTCAGAGTCACACAAATAAGCCGTACACCGTTTCTTTCAGCAGCCGAAACAAGACATCTTCCCGCTTCGTCGGTAAATCCGGTCTTAACGCCTATGCAGCCATCATACAGGGAAAGCAGCTTGTTCGTATTCGTAAGCCACCGTTCATACGGCGGATCGCCGAATCTGAGCTTTATCTGTTTTGTTTTGCAGATCTCACAGAAGATCTCATTTTTCATAGCCTCGCGGGTAAGCATAGCCATATCGTAAGCCGTTGAATAATGATCGTCGTCATGCAGACCCGACGGCGTTACAAAATGAGTATTTTCAAGACCTAAGCTTACAGCTTTTTCATTCATCATTACGGCAAATTTCTCCGCACTTCCGGCAAGGAGTACCGCCGTTTCATTAGCTGCGTCATTTCCCGACGGCAGAAGCATTCCGTAACAAAGAATACGTTTTGTGACAATGTCGTTTTCACGAAGTCCCATTGAAGAGCCTTCGACCATAATAGCGTTATTGTCGACCCTGAATTCACTGTCAAGATCTCCGCTTTCAAGCAGCAGCAAAGCAGACATTATCTTTGTAGTGCTTGCCATAGGCATCGCCGAATCCTCATTTTTTCCGGCAATCACCCTGCCTGTCTGAGCGTCGATCAGAACAGCCGCCTTTGCTGATATTCCGGACATTGAAAATCCCGAAGCGTCAGCACATGGTGCAAATACAAATAGGATCAATGAAGCAATAACGGCAGATATTATACTACGTTTCATAAAGACCTCCATGCAGGCAAAGCCTGCAGCAATATTTTGATCGGCGGGAATTTTCCCAACATATATTATGGAGATTTTAAACGCAAATATTATTCCGCTGTTAAACTGATCCTAAGATCTCAGAAATCAAAGCCCTCAGTGTTGATCTCTACCTTTTCGATAACAGGCTCTTCAGCGCTTACGGAGTCTGTATCTGACGCGCCGCTTTCTGCGCCGTCACCGTTTTTCTTTTTGGAAAACATTGACTGGACCTTTGAAATAAGATCCGGAACGGCATTGACTATCGCATTTGCCGGAGAATTTCCAGCGCCGAGCTCAAGAAGCCTTACGTCGCTGCCGTTTATAACAATAAACGCAATAGGCTGTATCGAAACGCCTGCGCCACTTCCTCCGCCGAAAAGCTCCTTTTCGTTTTTTGATGGCAGATCCGATCCTCCCGCTGCAAATCCATAAGAAACCTTAGAGACGGGAATGATAGTTATATCGTCGCCCGCCTTTATGGCGTCTCCGATAATAGTATCCGTATCGGAAAGATCGTGTATATTTCCGATAGCTGATGTAACGAGATCTTTTACTTTAGTATCCATATTCATTCTCCTTTATACAGTTACAGCCTTTTTGTTTTCCGGCTTTTTGGGTTTGGCGCTTGTTTTTCCTAAAAGAACTTTATAATTTTTCAGAAGTCCGAAAAGAATTATAAACACAGCAGAAAATATAGTCGACGGTTTTATAGCGACCTTGACCTCTCCGTCAAAGGCAGATCTTTCTCCGGTAAAATCACAGACAACATCGACCGTTTTTATCTTTGTTCTGAAATACACGGAAAGAAAAGCAATGATATTGTACACTGCCGCGCTTATCCTGCCGTAGTTCAGAGCGGTTTTATAGGCGTCATCTCCGGCGATACGGAAATCTACCGTCAGATCGTCTATATAAATATTCAGGAACAGCTTTTTCAAGCCCTTTTGAGAGGCTTCCCAAACGACCTTGACCTTTTCAATGATACCCGACAGATCATCAAACTTTTCGGAAAGACTTTTTTTAGGCTTGTCCTTGTCCTTTTTCTTTTTCTTTTTTTTCTGATCGTCCGCCGCTTCATTTTCATCATCGTCATGGATCCTATCCGAAAGCTCCTCATCATCGCCGGGCTCTTCGGCTGCGGAAATATCCTCATTGCTTTCAGAATGTTTCCTTACGGCTTTCTTTTCAGATCCCGCCGGCTTTTTATCTTTCTTTGGCTTTTTTGCCGTCTTTATCTTTTTTTCTTTCTTTTTAAACGGAAATATAGTAAAGAAAAGATATTTCACCTTAAGATCAAGAATGCCGCCGTAGAATTTCACTTCCGCTCTGATCCTGACATTAAGAATGAACGCAAATATCAGAACGATTATTCCTATAATTATCAGCGCCGTCAAAGCGTCACCACCTTACCAAGGATCATTGATCGTCATTATAGCTTTCGTCATTCTCAGGAACACTTTCCTCCGGAACAAGTATTTCATCAAAGCTTACCTGACTTTCCGCCCCCGGCAGCGGAGGAAGATCGTCGATGGACGAAAGCTGAAAGCATCTCAGGAAAGCGGAGGTAGTTTTGTAGGCGATAGGCTTTCCCGGAACGTCCAATCTTCCTGCTTCCTCCAGAAGATCCTTTTCGACCAGAGAATTTACA
Organism: uncultured Clostridia bacterium; assembly: GCA_947628385.1. GTDB lineage: Bacteria > Bacillota > Clostridia > Oscillospirales > Ruminococcaceae > RGIG8773. The sequence continues at coordinate 2,944 of CANQZS010000141.1, forward strand.
ATGCTTGAACTGTCTATTCCGCGTACGTGCTCAACAAAGCCCTTTGATACCGGCTGATTATATGCGATTATAGTCAGTACCTCCATTGCCGCCGGAGAGAGAGGTGTATTTTTCTTGGTTTCCATAGCCGCTCTGACGTATTCCGAATAATCGGCTCTGACCGCAAGCTGGTAGGAATTCCCTAATTTCATTACCTGCAATGAGCTTGACTCCGCTTCATACCTGTCAGAAAGCAGCTCAATTAGCTTTTCAAGAGTATCCGCTTCAATTCCAGCTGCCGCACAAAGCTTATCAGCTTCTATAGGATCGCCATGTGCAAAAAGGATAGCTTCTATAACAGAAACTCCCTCATTTATTTTCATTGATAAGAGACCTCCGTTTCACTATGCTGAATTTCCGTGCTATCTCTGTTCCTGTTGAACGTTATCACCGTGTTATCATCATTAAGCCATATCCTGCCCGATTTAGTCAGTTCAAGGACTGCAAGGAATGTTGCGACTCTTTCCGAGCGATCTGTCATTCCGCCGAAAAGATCGTCTATCATGCAGCTTCCCGACTGATAAAGGCATCTTAGCACGTATATTATTTTAGATGTAACGGAAATGACCTTTTTTTTGACAAGGCTATTGAAGGATTCAGCCCTGACCTGTTCAGCCTGAGGCTTTATACGGATCTTCATATATGCGTCATAAAGCTCCTGAGGATCATGTATGAGAGAATAGGTATTGTCAAATTCTATTATCAGAGGCTTCCTGACCGCATTAACATTGCCTATATATCGTTCCCGCATAAGTACGGCAGCCTTTTTACACAAGGAATACTCTATCAAACGTCCCTGCAATTCCTTTTTCAGCTGTTCGGCTTCTTCCTTCTGAGGAAGAAGAGATACCGTTTTGATATACACCAGCCTTGCAGCCATTTCAAGGAATTCTCCGGCAATTTCCATATTCTGCTCAGACATTTTGTCAATATAGTCAAGGTACTGTTCAAGCAGTGTAAATATCGGAATATCGTTTATGTTCAGCTTATGCTTTGAAATAAGGTAAAGCAGCAGGTCAAGAGGACCCTCAAAGACTTCAAGTTTAAAAGAAATTTTTTCCATCAGATCTTATTCTCCTAACAGGGCAGTATCCTGACCGTTAAATCGCTGTACTTTTCAAAAACAGAATATCGACCCATCGGGAAATCATATCCATAAATTTTACCGTTTCACTTCTGAGAAAATTAAGCGGTCTGTCAAGGAATCCCAGAAATACAGCCAAAAACAGCACTCCAAAAATAATATTTTCATACTTCATTATCTTAAAGTATGTTTTTTCGGAAAGCACAAGATTAAATATCCTTGAGCCGTCCAGCGGCGGTATCGGCAGCAGGTTGAACACTGCCAATCCCACATTAAGCATCACCGAATACAAAAACACCGTTGAAAGCGCGTCAAGCACTGCCGCGCCCGACATGGAGCCTTGATCCATAAAAGCAAAATACACCGATATTTTATATAGTATTATGGAAACATAAGCAAGCAGCAGGTTTGAAAACGGTCCTGCAAGTGATGAAAGCGCCATTCCGACCTTTCTGTTCCTGAAATTGTTGGGATCTATCGGAACTGGCTTTGCCCAGCCGAAGCCTGCTATCAGCATGAAAACCGTTCCGAAAAGGTCAAGATGTCTTAAAGGATTCAGCGATATTCGTCCTTGTTTTTTAGCCGTATCATCGCCAAGCCAATACGCTGTCAGCGCATGGGCACATTCATGGATAGGAAATGCCGTAAGCAGTATAAGAGCATGAATGAGTACTTCTGTTAATCTATTATTCATATAATATGTACACTCCTGTTAAAAAGAGCTTTTTTGCCAACATTTTTAAAGCAAGTATAATGATATTATACTATATCCGGCTTAAAATTACAAGAACTATTACCAATTTTAATTGAATTTTTCTTAAAATTTTAAAATTATCAGACTTTTTTTCAAAAAACACTTGCAATTGATGAAAGAATGTGGTAAAATAGTAACGTTGACTTTATAAAAAAGATATTGAAAAGGAGGTGTAGCCCCATGGCAAAGTGCGATATTTGCGGAAAGGGCGTTACTTTTGGTATAAAGGTTTCCCATTCACATCACCGTTCCAACAGAACATGGAA
>CANQZS010000142.1 GCA_947628385.1 uncultured Clostridia bacterium
ATACGTTCCGGATCATACAAGATGCAAAGAAATGAGTTAGGAGAGAGTATTATGTTCGTTAAAGATGTAATGGTTCAGAATCAGGTTGGTCTTCATGCACGTCCTGCTACCTTCTTTATCCAGAAGGCTAATGAGTTCAAGTCTTCCATCTGGATCGAAAAGGAGGAGCGCCGCGTAAACGCTAAGTCACTTCTCGGTATCCTTTCCCTCGGCATTGTCGGCGGTACACAGATCAGAATTATTGCCGACGGAGCAGATGAAGAAGCTGCCGTTGCAGGTCTTATCGAGCTTGTAGAGAGTGGTTTCGCCGAGGAAACAAGATAAAGACGATCCGATAATTTTCAGAGCGCAGTCGTTCTTGCTGCGCTCGTTTTTATTTTTTATTGGCTTGACGTAAACGGAAAAACGTGGTATAATATCAATACTTTAATGTTTATATCGGTTCCCGATAAAAGCCTGCATATATGCGGCTTTGCGCAGATGTTCTGTCTGAGCTTTGATCAGGGAACGGTACCAGAAAGGATAGGGGAATATGACTTTTCAGGAAAATTTTGAAAACATCAAAAAAATATTTATGAAAGCTGACATCTCTAAGATCAGCGGAGATATGGCTTTGCAGATCGACCTCACCGGCGAGGGCGCGGGAACCTTTTACGCTGAATTCAAGGGCGGAAAGCTTTCGGTAGAGCCTTATGACTACAAGGACAGGAACGCTCGTCTTATCGCGGATTCAAAGGATCTTATCAGGATCGCAGAGGGAAAGCTCGATCCGATACAGGCTTATTTCACAGGCAAGCTCAAGGTCGAGGGAGATCTCGACAAGGCTCTTGTGCTTAAGGATCTTATCAAAACAAAGTCAAAAAAGTAACGCTTTAAAGCATGATGAAAAATTCCGGTCAAGGAGCGGTTTTTATGATCGACAGGAGTTCCTGCGAAAAATATCTCAGAGCTGTCTTTGAGGACGTTCCGTCAAGGATCGTTCTGAGCAAGCCGCCTCATGGCTCGGAATTTGTTAAGATCCGCGTCCTGAGAACGGACAAGGGCTATATGTTTGAAAAGCTTACCCAAAAACAGGTATTCCACGAGAACCATTCCGAAAGAGAAGCTTTGGAAAGATGTCTGGAGCTTCTTTCGGAGGGCTGGTCACAGCTCAACGCATGGGGAGAACGGCTGGAATTTTCACTTTCCGTTTCAAAAAAGGGAAAGCTGCTTTTCGGTAAGCGTCTTAATACGCATAATGAGAACAAGACCGCAGAAAATCCTCATAACAGAAAAAAAGAATTATATCATTTCTGAGGATAAGCCCTTTCCCGCTCTGGTGGATATGGGCATATTTACTAAGGACGGAAAAATAGTAAATTCCATGTATGATAAATTCCGGCAGATAAATCGTTTTGCGGAGATCATCGACGACGCTCTGAGAGAAAAAAAGGATATTCCCAAGCCGCTTAGGGTAATGGACTTCGGCTGCGGGAAATCCTACCTGACATTTGTTCTTTATCACTATTTTACCGAAATAATGGGAATAGAGACGGAAATGCTCGGTCTTGACCTGAAAGCCGACGTTATCGAAAAGTGTGGTGCCGCTGCGAAAAGATACGGATATACCGGTCTGCGGTTTGAAACAGGGGACATCAGCAGCGCTTCCATGAGCGGCAGGCTCGATATTGCCGTAACGCTCCACGCCTGCGATACCGCTACGGACTACGCTCTGTATAACGCGGTGATAAGAGGCGCTGAGATGATTTTTTCGGTGCCGTGCTGTCAGCATGAGCTTAACGGACAGATGAAAACGGACAATTTTTCTCTTCTGACAAGATACGGTATAATCAAGGAGCGCACTGCGGCTCTTTTTACCGACGCTATAAGGGCGAATCTTCTGGAGAGCTGCGGATATAAAACTCAGCTTCTGGAATTTATAGATCTTGAACATACTCCGAAAAATATACTTATAAGAGCGGTAAAAAGGGAAAATTCCATTGAGAACCGCATAATGTATCTTTCCGAGGCTGAAAGGGTGATGAGGGAATTTTCCTTTGAGCCGACGCTTTATAAGCTCCTTATGGAAGGGGGAAAGCTGCCGGTCGGGACGATCCGGTGACAAGGCTATGGAAACAACGTTAAAGACCTCCGGCAGGAAAAAGCGGTACGCCTTGGCATTTCTGGCAGGACTTCTGCCGTTCCTGCTGACGGCGGTATCATTTGCCGTTCAAAGCGGCGGGATATTCTATATGAACGGCGATTTTAACTCACAGCAGCTGCCGTTCACATTTTATATAAGCAGAAATATCAGGGCGCTGCGCTTTCCGGAATTTGATTTCAGCGCGGGAGCGGGTCTTGATTATATAAACGCTTATTCATTTTATGGTCTGTTCAGTCCGTTCACACTGATATATGCGCTGTTTCCGGACAGTCTGCTGCCGTATGCCGCTGCGTTGGTGATAGCTCTTAAATTCGGCGTCTGCGGACTTTCGGCATATATTTATATTTCAAGGTACTGTAAAACGGAGGAATACGCTCTTATAGGCGCGCTTCTTTATGCGTATTCAGGATATGTAATGATAACGCTGATGTTCCATTATCTGGACGCACTGGCGTTTTTTCCGCTTATGCTCGCAGCTCTGGAATCGGCGGTAAACGAAAAACGGAGAGGCGTTTTCGGAGCGGCTGTTTTTTTATGCGCTGCCGTTAATTATTACATATTCGGAATGGCGGCGATCTTTATAGTGATATATTTTATCCTGAGACATTCGGACAAAAGCTTCAGGATAACGGTAAAGGACTTTTTCTGCCTTGCTGCGGAAACCGTTCTCGGAATAATGGCAGCCGGAATAGTTATAGTTCCGGCTGTGGTATATATGCTGAACAGTCCGCGTCTCGGAGAGCCATTCGGGAGCATACGTGATATGCTGCTTTATGAAACTCCTTGGAGATACGGCAGGATATTGCAGGCAATGTTCACATTTCCGGATCAGTCCGGAAATACTAATATTTTTCCGGATCTCAGCGACGATTATCCCTATGGCTCGATGTGGTCATCGCTGGCTATGTATGTGCCGATGTTCGGAATATCGGGAGCGCTGGCGTTTGCCTTGGCGGACAGAAAAAGCTGGCTTTCAAGACTTTTTGCTGTCTGTGTTGTCATGGCGTTCGTTCCGGTGCTGAACGGACTGTTTTCTATGGGAAGCTCGCTTTACTATGCAAGGTGGATGTTTGCGCCTACGCTGATGATCTCGCTTATGACGGCTTGCGCTCTTGAAAACGATCCAAGGTATTTTAAAGCAGGTCTTGCAGCGGAGGCGGCGGCTATCGTACTGCTTGCCGCGTTTTCGGTAATATTCCCCATTGAGAGCCTTGCCCGCTGGGAGGCTATGGCTTCATACAGCAATGTTCAGAAGTGGATAGATCTGTCATTGTCGGCTGTAGGCATATTATCAGCCTTTGTTATGCTGCTTATAATGAAAAGAGACAGCACATATCCGCAGAAGCTGCTTGTTGTGGCTGCGGCGTTTGCATTTGCTTTTTCTGAGATCACCATGCTTTTTTCACGCGGAGAGACCGATGATCCGGAGCTGTATGCTCAGTCGGCATATTCGGTCGGTATTGATAAAGAGTCTCCAGAGGGATCAAGGGTGAATATGAGCAGCGATCTTGACAATAGGAATATATTATGGGGAACGTCCTCGCCGTTTTTCTTTACAAGCATAGTCACTCCGTATCTTGACAGCTACTGCCGCGCGCTGGATATAGAAGACGCCGGTATGAGAAAGGATATTTCCGTTCAATGCCTTATGTCGGTAAAGGATCTGATAATGTATTATCCGGCAGCGTACGGTGAGGACAGGGAATTTATCGAAAATATTCCCGAAGCATTGGGCTACGGGGGAATGTTTACATATAATGGCGCAGACGATATGTATTTTTATTATGAGAACAGGAATTATATCCCCATGGGCTTTTGCTATGAATACTGCATTTCTGAGGAGGATATTCTTGCGCTGGATAAGGATATAAGAGGCAGGCTTATGCTGAAAGCTATGGTCGTAGAGGATACTGATGAAGTTTCGGAATATCTGGCTCCTATCCCCAAGGAGGAAATTTACGCTCTTGATGATGAGGAGCTTTCCGCAGAATGTGCAAAACGCGCGGAGATCTCGGCTTCACACTATTTTACGGACGATGATTCCTATAACGCCGAGATAGAGCTTGACGAGCCGGAGCTGGTATTTTTCAGCGTTGCCTATGACAAGGGCTTTACAGCTTATGTGGACGGCGAGGAGGTCCCGCTGATAAAGGCAAATTTCGGATTTCAGGCTATACCCGTTCCGGAGGGACGGCATACGGTGCGCTGCGTTTATCATTCCGTACCGAGAGATATTGGAGCCGCTTGTTCGGCGGCAGGCATTATCGGATCGGGCGTTTATATTGCTGTTTGCATAAAATTGCGGAGAAAAAAGTCGGTCTGAAAAATTGCACAAAAATTGTTCGGCTATATTGAAATAATTTTATCTTCAAATTCATAAAAATGACTTGACTAAATGCTCGTAAAGTGTTATCCTATATAGAAATATCCGAATAAATGATCTGAAAGCAAATTTAATAAGGAGGTAATTTTATGCCGATAACAAACTGCGAAAACAAGTTCGTTAAAGAGGGTCTTACTTTTGACGATGTACTGCTCATTCCGGCAAAGTCTGACTGTACGCCTAATATGGTCGATCTGAGAACGAGACTTGCAAAGGACATCATGCTCAATACTCCTATTATGACTTCCGCCATGGATACCGTCACAGAAGCCAATATGGCAATTGCAATTGCAAGAGAGGGCGGTATCGGCATAATACACAAAAATATGACGATCGAAAAGCAGGCTGACGAGGTGGATAAGGTAAAGCGCTCGGAAAACGGCGTTATAGTAAATCCGTTCTCGCTTACTCCGGACAGGCTCGTTTCAGAGGCTGACGAGCTTATGGGAAAATACAGGATCTCCGGCGTTCCGGTAGTGGATAAGGAGGGAAAGCTGGTAGGTATCCTTACAAACCGTGACCTCCGCTTCCTGACGGATTTTAATACTCCTATAGG
>CANQZS010000143.1 GCA_947628385.1 uncultured Clostridia bacterium
CTCCATGCGGCGATCTGGTAAAAGCCGCCGCCGAGGACAGCTTCAAGCGTCTGATATTCCCCTCGTCCGAGCGCGAGATCCGCTCTTGGCTCACCGAAAACGCCAGTGAAGCGGCAATAAAGGTCTTTGCCTCAAACCTCCGTCAGCTGCTGATGCAGCCTCCGGTCAAGGGAAAGGTCGCTCTCGGTCTTGACCCGGGCTACCGCACCGGCTGCAAGCTCGCAGTGGTCGACGATACCGGAAGGGTCCTCGATACGGGAGTGGCTTATATCACTACCGGCGAGCAAAGAAAGATCGAACAGGGAAAGCTTCTTGTAAAGCAGCTTATCCTGAAGCACGGCGTTTCCATAATAGCCATCGGCAACGGCACGGCTTCAAGAGAATCCGAGGCGTTCATCGCCGAGCTTATAAAGGAACTGCCGCAAAAGGCTGCTTATATGGTGGTCTCGGAAGCCGGCGCGTCGGTATATTCCGCTTCAAAGCTTGCCGCAGAGGAATTTCCGGAATACGACGTCTCACTCCGCAGCGCCGTATCTATCGCAAGGCGCCTGCAGGATCCCCTTGCCGAGCTTGTCAAGATAGATCCTAAAGCCATAGGCGTAGGTCAGTATCAGCACGATATGCCAAAGGCGCGCATGGACGAGGCTCTTTCAGGCGTGGTGGAGGATTGCGTAAACAGCGTCGGTGTTGACCTGAACACGGCTTCATATTCGCTGCTTTCATATATTTCGGGAATAAGCTCCGCTGTCGCAAAGAATATCGTCGCTTACCGCGAGGAAAACGGCTCCTTTACCGACAGAAAGCAGCTCCTTAAGGTCGCCAAACTCGGTCCTAAGGCTTTTGAGCAATGCGCGGGATTCCTGCGTGTTCAGGGCGGAAAAAATCCGCTTGACAATACGGCAGTCCACCCCGAAAGCTACGAGGCTGCGGAAAAGATAATTTCCGAGTGCGGATTCAAGCTCGCCGACCTCAGCGCGGGAAAGACCTCGGAGATAACCGCAGCAGCCGAAAGGATCGGCGTTAAAAAGCTTGCCGACAGCGTAGGAACTGGACTTCCCACCGTGAACGACATTCTCAGGGAGCTTGCCAAGCCCGGGCGCGACCCCCGCGACGAGCTTCCCCCTCCACTGCTCCGCAGCGGCGATATTATGGAGCTTAAGGATCTTAAAGCAGGCATGGAGCTTATGGGTACCGTTCGGAACGTTATTGATTTCGGCTGCTTTGTTGACATAGGCGTCCATGAGGACGGTCTGGTGCATATCTCGCAGATCTGTGACCGCTACATCAAGCACCCGCTTGAAGCGGTAAAGGTCGGAGAAGTCGTCAAGGTACGTGTTCTTGACGTTGACGTAAAGCGTAAGAGGATCTCCCTCACCATGAAGCTGAACGAAAAGAAGTAAAATTCTTCATTTTCGCTAAAATATCTGCATAAAAAGTCAGGGCGGTTGGTGAATTTCACCCACCGCCTTTTTACTGTAATTTTCAGAAAATTTATTTTTGTGGAAAATTAACGGTTTTACAGGGAAATTCCGCAAAAAATCAGGCAATATCAACAGATCTGAACAAAATATTTCCTCATTTCTTTAACTTGCAAAGCCGCCGGAAACGGGATATACTTTTATCATACCAAACCGAAAGGAAGCTTTAGCATGAATAACGCAAACGAAAACCGCAAACGCCTTTACAGGATCATTGTCGTAGGACTTATGGCTGCGCTGGTCTATATCGGAAATTATATGGAAATAAAATTCCAGAACGATACAAGGATACATCTTGGAAATTCAATGTGTCTGCTGGCAGGATTGCTTTTCGGCAGCCTTACGGGAGGTCTTGCCTCCGGCATAGGCGGCGGGCTGTACGATCTGTTCAGTCCGATATATATAACCTCCGCGCCGATGACGTTCATAAATAAATTTGCCATGGGCTGGACCGCAGGAAAAATAAACCGTTCCGGAATAAAAAACGAATATACAAGAACGCTTATTGCCGCTGTCTGCGGACAATTGGCATATATCGCCCTGTATCTGGGAAAATCCTTTATCGAGCAGCTTATTCTCGGCAATCCCTTTGAAACGGCTGCGTCTGTAATGGCAACAAAAGCCGCCACATCATGTATAAACGGCGTCCTTGCGGTCATAATAGCCGTCCCGCTGTCCATAGCTCTTAAGAAAGCGTTAAAGGCGTCGGGATTCTCCTACATGACCGAGGGAAAGCCTGTCAGCAAGGGATATTTTAATCCGCTCACCACAGTGCTTACCGTTTTTGCGCTTGCGGTAACGGCAGGATTTGCGATCCGTCTTTCCGCAGACAGCAAGATAAAGGCTGCGCAGGAGGAAAAGGAACAGAGCTACGTACAGCAGATAGACGATCTTAACAGCAGGATAGACTTCCTTTATGAGCAGCTGGGAATGACATATCCCGAACCTCAGGAGACTGAGGAATAACGTTCCGCGCCCCGCACATTGTGCGGGGCGTTAATTTTTCGCCGCAGCATTGACTTTTCCGGAAATTTGTATTAAAATATATAGTATCGTTATACTGATATTAAAATATTGAACCGAAAGGAGAATTGCCTGCTCTGTCAGGCATATTTGTACAGCATGAAAAATCTACTCGTAATAAACGGTCCTAACCTTAATCTCCTCGGAGAACGCGAGCCCGGAACATACGGCTCTGATACCTACGAAAGCATATGCTCTGAAATAACCCAAAAAGCCAAGGAGCTCGGCTTTGACAGCTGCGAATGCTTCCAGTCAAATCATGAGGGAGAGATCATCGACAGGATCCATGCCGCCAGACTCGATAAGTGCGGGATAATACTCAACGCAGGAGCGTTCACCCATTACAGCTATGCCCTGAGAGACGCTATCGCCGCAGTGAGGATACCGGTAATAGAAGTCCATATATCCAATATCTGCGCAAGAGAGGATTTCCGCCACACCTCCGTTATAGCACCCGTCTGCGCGGGAAGTCTTTTCGGATTCGGAAAGGACGGCTACCTGCTCGCCGTTCAGGCTATGGCTTATAAAATGGATCAAACAAAATAGCGGAGGTTCACCATGGACTTTAAATATTGCCCGCAGTGCGGCGAAAAGCTTTACCCCAAGCTCTGCGGAGACGAGGGTAATATCCCATTCTGCGATAAATGCGGCAGACCGTTTTTCCCGTTTTCATACTGCTGCGTTATCTGCCTGTGCGTGACCGAAGATGATTCCGAGATCGCTCTTATAAAGCAGAAATATGTTTCCGATAACTATATCAATGTTGCCGGATATGTCAAACAGGGTGAAATACCCGAAAAAACAGCTGTCCGCGAGGTAAAGGAGGAGATCGGTCTCGATACGGTCTCATGCAGATACATCGGCAGCTACTATTATGCCAAAAGGGACAACCTTATGCTCGGCTATCTTTGCAGAGTCAGAAAAGCAGAGCTGAAAACTTCTGTGGAAGTAGACGGCGCGGAATGGTTCCCGCTGAAATATGCGCAGCAGCTCCTGAGATATGACAGCGTAGGCTGGAACCTACTCAACGATCACCTGAAAAACGAGAAAAAACGCAATGACGCTCCGGAGGCAAGCCATGGAATTTCGCAGTGAACTTACGGAAGCCGCCGCAGCGCAGCTTGCAAGGGATTACTGCTGCTCCCCCAACGATCTGCTCAGGGACAAAAATACAGTCACTCTCTCACGATCCGCCGACGGACAAAGGCACTTCCGTAAAGAGCCGGATTTTTTCCGCGCGGCTACCATGGGACAGGGAACGGTGATCTCCGCTTCAAGCGAAATGCTGGAATTCTCAAAAAGACTTGCGGAAAGCACCTCCGGAGCGGAAATATTCGAGCAGAAAAATATATGGGCGATAAACTGCGCTCTTGCAGGATATAACAAGGTCATAGGAGCGGCAAGCGTTTACTTTCTGCCTAAGCCGCAGTACAGACATATCCCGCAGAACAGCTTCAGGCTGCGGCTTTATGAGGAATGGGAAATATTTTCCGAGCTTTACAGAGTAAAGGGCTTCAACAATGCTCTCCTTTACAGATGCGACGGCGCAAGAACGGATAAGCTTGCGGTATGCGCTTTCAACGGCGACAGGATAATCGGGATAGCAGGCGCAAGCAGCGACAGTCCCATAATGTGGCAGATAGGCATCGACGTTCTGCCGGAATACCGCAGAATGGGCATCGGAAGCGAGCTGGTATCCGTTCTGACTCAGGAGGTGTTCATGCACGGAGCTGTTCCCTATTACGGAACATGGATCGGCAACATCGCTTCCCAGAGAACTGCCGGAAAAGCCGGCTATCAGCCCGCGTGGACGGAAATGTTCTCATTTGATATAGAATGACGTTCCCGTCAGCAGACGGATATTCCGTGCAAAGAAATTCAAAAAAAATTTTAACTTATTCATAAAAAAATCACGATAAACCCTTGCAACTTGGAAAAATCATGTTATAATAGTAATATGTGTTATTTTATTAGGAGGATAATAAATGAATATTGCAATTATGGATCTTATTCTCAGAGCAGAAGCTACCGCTCAGCCTGCACAAGCCGGTGAAGTGGATATGACAGGCTCTCTTATCTCCAGCATAGTAGTAATGGTGCTGGTAATGGTGCTGATGTATTTCATGATGATACGTCCCCAAAAGAAAAAGGAAAAAGAAGCAAAGGAAATGCGGGATAATCTTCAGATCGGCGACGAGGTTACGACCATCGGCGGAATAACCGGAATAATCGTCCGCAAGGGCGACGATACCGTAGTTATCGAGACCGGCGGCGACCGTTCAAAGATCAGGGTAAAGCTCTGGGCTATCTCGGAAAACGCTACTATCCACGACGCTCAGGAGGAAGCCGTAAAGAAAAAGTAAGGACAGGCTCATATTTGCCGTTGACAAAAGCTTTTTCCTATGGTACAATGTTTTCAGATAAAAAAGGCTGTGAAGTGAAAAAGTAACCGTCTGCAAACCGTTCCAGAGAGTCCTTGGCAGGTGAAAAAGGATAACGGAACTTTCGGCGAATACATCACG
>CANQZS010000144.1 GCA_947628385.1 uncultured Clostridia bacterium
TTTTACGGCGGAATTCAGCACCGGAGTCAGGGGCGTTACAACGCTTGAAACGATCGAGCCTTCTATTGAAGAAGCGCTGTAACCGTAAATGGAAAGTATCTCACCGAATTTGACGGCATACTCGTCCGCCATAAGCGCGGTTTGAGTTGCCACACGGGAAGTAAACAGCAGCTTGTCGTTTTCAAAGCCGCCGAGTACGATATTGGTATTTCCTGCATCTACGGTAAAGATCATTTTCTGCTCCTCGCTTTCGTTTCCGTTATTGCCGAGATAATTATATATGCTGAACAGGCTGATGTCAAGCAGATTTTATATATATATTTTGAACAATTTATTCCGCGGCTGTCTGCCTGCCGCAGATCTTTTCCCGCATAAGAACATAGATCACCGACATCAGCGGTACGCCCAGAAGTATGCCTGCCGTGCCGCCGATACCCGCTCCGAGAAGTATTGCAAGAAATACCAGCAGCGGCGGTATGCCGAGACTTTTTCCCACTATCCTCGGATAGATAAGGTTATTCTCCAGCTGCTGCAAAACTATTATGAATACAACGAACCATACCGCGTCCAGAGGCTTTATCAGGAACAGCAGGAACGCCGACGGAACTGTCCCTATTATCGCTCCCACCAGCGGTATAAGAGCGGTAACTCCTATTATGGTGCTTTTAAGGAGCGCATATTCAAATCCGAAAAGCTTCATTCCGCCAAAGCATAATACCCCTAATATAACAGCCTCCGTAAGCTGCCCCACAACAAATCTGCTGAATGTGGAAAATACGAGTCTGTAGCCTCGTTTCAGCCTGTCATAATATTTTCCCGCAAAGCATTTTGCCATAGCCGATACCGCACAGCGTATGCTTTGCTTGCTGATAAGGATATATATCGAAAGCACAAAGCCTATCAGAAGATCCACCGCTCCGCCGATCATATCGGCAGTCTTGGAATATGCGGATCCAAGCATGGCGGGAAGCTTTTGTCCGATACCCTCCAGAGCCTTTCTCAGAGCCGCAAAAAAGCCGAAGCTGTCCTTGTCCTCAAGCACGCTGCAATATTTCAGAAAATTCTCATAATAGCGATCCGCATTGCTCAGGAACAGCCTTACGCTCGCCGCGAGCTGAGGGATTATTATCCAGACTATTCCCGTAATAAGCGCAAGCAAAAGAATGTATGCCGTTCCTACGGAAACTATCGAAGCGGTGCGGTCGCTTGCGTTCCTGAATTTTTTTATGAATAATTTTCTTATCGAGCACACCGGCATATTCATTACAAAAGCAATTGCAGCGCCGATAAATACCGGCATCAGCAGATCCGCCGTCCGCGAGATCATTCCCATAAAAAATTCCGGCTTCACCGCAGCCGCCACTGCCGCCGCTGCAAGAAACGCCGTTATTATCACGGTCTTTACAGCTCGCTTGTCCATTACAGCGTCTCCCCTCGTTACATAATTTAACGTAATTTCCGTATCCGGAAAAATATTCATTGTCAATATTATATGCCTGCTCCGATAACAGGTATTCAAGGCAGGTTATGGTTCTGCGGGAATATAATTCCTGCGCGGCAAAGGCTTGTCATTATAAAGCTTGATAAAATATTCACAAAAAGTTAATTGACAAAATTTCCGCACAGTGATATTATGTATAACAATATGTGCAAATGCTTTGATGAGGAGCAAAACGGCATGCAAAATTCACAGAGAGCTGTCGTCGGGAGCAATTTATAAATTTTCTCCCAAGGTGCAAGACAGCAATTTTCAGCCGATAATATATCACCTCGGAGCTTTCCGCCGAACAGCAGCTTCTAAGTAGGACGGAACGGGATCCTCCCGTTACAGTGGCACACGTTGTCTGACGTGAACGAGCGCGGCTTTATCATGCCGAATAAGAGTGGTACCGTGGAAGTTTATGCTTTCACCTCTTGGATCTTTTCATGAGGTGAAAGCTTTTTTATTTGCAAATTTTTATTAAGGGAGATATTTAAAATGATCTTGGACGGCTCACGAATAATTCTTGAATGTCTTTTGGAACAGGGAGCGGATACCGTGTTCGGCTATCCCGGAGGCGCAGTGCTGAATATTTACGACGCGCTTTACGAATATTCAGACAGGATAACACATATCCTCACATCTCATGAACAGGGAGCTTCACACGCCGCAGACGGATACGCGCGTTCGACCGGAAAAACCGGCGTCGTGATCGCGACCTCCGGTCCGGGCGCAACAAACCTTGTTACCGGTCTTGCAACAGCTTATATGGACAGTATCCCCATAGTGGCTATAACCGGAAACGTTACAACAGACCTGTTAGGTCTTGACAGCTTTCAAGAGGTAGACATAACCGGCATCACCATGCCGATAACCAAGCACAATTATATCGTAAAGGACGTCACAAAGCTTGCAGACGCTATAAGGAACGCTTTCTTTATCGCAAACGACGGGCGCAAAGGTCCCGTGCTGATAGATATTCCCAAGGACATCACAGCGGCAAAATGCGAATATACTCCGCAGGCTCCCAAAGCGCACAGCTATGAAGTGGACGAGGACGAAATTGCCGAAGCGGTAAAGATCATAAACGAGTCTGAAAAGCCGTTTATCTATGCGGGCGGCGGCGTAGTTTCCTGCGATGCCGCAGATGAGCTTGCAGAATTTGCAGAGCTTATCGACGCTCCTGTCTCGCTTTCACTTATGGGACAATGCGCGTTTGATAATTCCAGCGAACGTTATACGGGCATGATGGGTATGCACGGCACAAAGACCTCCTCTCTTGCGCTTACTCATTGCGACCTGCTTATAGTGCTCGGTTCGAGATTTTCCGATCGCGTCACCTGCTCGGCGCAGAGCTTCCAAAACGCTATGGGAAATGCAAGGATCCTCCATATCGACATAGATCCTGCCGAGGTGAACAAAAATATCCCCGCAAATTACAGGATCTGCGGGAATGTAGAGCTTGTTCTCCAAAAGCTCAATAAGGCAATAAATAAGAAAGACCATTCCGAATGGCTGAAACAGATAGCAGAGTGGAAAAAGGAATATCCCCTTTCGCAGGTCTCAGAAAATCCCGACGACGTTCTCCCCAAAGATGTAATAGAAGCTCTTGACGAGCTTACTCACGGCGAAGCGATAATTTCCACCGAGGTGGGACAGCATCAGATGTGGACGGCGGAATTCTACAATTTCCGCAAGCCGAGGTGCTTTGCTTCCTCAGGCGGTCTGGGAACTATGGGCTACGGTCTGGGCGCGGCAATAGGCTGCAAAGTGGGAAATCCCGACAAAACCGTAGTAAACTGTGCCGGAGACGGAAGCTTCTATATGAATATGAACGAGCTTACCACTCTTGCAAAATATCAGCTTCCGGTCATTGAGCTTGTGTTCAACAACAGCGTTCTCGGAATGGTTCGCCAGTGGCAGAAGCTTTTCTACGGCGGAAGATTCTCACAGACAACTCTTGAAAAGCCTACCGACTTTGAGCTTCTTGGAAAGGCTATCGGAATTGAAGCCATGACCATTTCAAAGAAAAGCGACATTCGTCCCGTTCTGGAAAAGGCGATCTCCTGTGGAAAGCCCGTGCTTATCAACTGCATTATCGGCAAGGACGTGAATGTTCTGCCAATGGTGCCGGCAGGAGCGTCCATAGCTGAACCAATACTTGAGATCAAGTGAGACACCTTAAGGAGGAAATTTATGAAAATTCAGATATTTGATTCCACGCTCCGCGACGGAGCACAGGGCGAAAGCGTGAATTTTTCCGTTGAGGATAAATTCAGCGTGATGAAAGCTCTTGACGAGTTCGGCATAGATTTTATCGAAGCGGGAAATCCGGCTTCAAATCCAAAGGATCTGGAATTTTTCAAAAGAGCCGAACAATCCCCCCCAAAACATTCAAAGCTCGTAGCTTTCGGATCAACAAGACGGAAAAATATCTCCTGCGCAGATGACGCGAACCTTAACGCTCTTGCAGATACAAACGTAGAGTATGTTTCGGTTTTCGGCAAGAGCTGGGATCTTCACGCGACGGAAATTTTAGGCACTACTCTTGAAGAGAACCTTAACATGATCTCCGATACCGTAAAATATCTTACCGGAAAGGGCAAAAAGGTTTTCTTTGACGCTGAGCATTTTTTTGACGGATATAAACGGAACCCTGAATATGCCCTGAAAACAATTTCAGCAGCCGAAAAAGCCGGAGCGTTTGAAATAATTTTATGCGATACCAACGGCGGCTGCTTCCCCGATGAGATCGCGGAAATTACCGCAAAAGCCGTTGAGACCGTAAAAATTCCCGTGGGGATACACTGTCATAACGACACCGGCTGCGCCGTGGCAAATTCCATAGCCGCAGTAAAAGCGGGAGCATTGCAGATCCAAGGAACAATGACCGGAATAGGCGAACGCTGCGGAAATACCAATCTTTCCACCGTTATAGGGAATTTACAGGCAAAGCTCGGAAATGAATGTGTCCCGCAGGAAAATATCTCTCAGCTTACTCAGGTAACACGTCTTATTGCCGAGGTATGCAATATGAAGCTTGTGGGAACTATGCCGTTTGTGGGAAAAAGCGCATTTGCCCATAAAGGCGGTATGCACGCCGACGGCGTAAAGAAAAATCCTATCAGCTTCGAGCATATCCCTCCCGAAGCAATAGGAAACAAACGAAATATTCTTTTATCCGAGGTAGCGGGACGTTCGGCGATCCTACAGAGAATAAACGAGATCGCTCCCGAGCTTACAAAGGACAGTCCCGAAACGCAGTCTATTATCGATCTTTTAAAGGAAATGGAATTCAAGGGCTATCAATACGAAGCCGCAGAGGCTTCCTTTGAGCTTCTTGTAAAACAGTATCTCGGCATGACGGAAAATTTCTTTGACATAAGCTATTTTAAAATAATCGGAGAAAAAAGCGGCGAAACTCAGAACCCGTCCTCAGCTATCGTAAAGGTAGCCGTCGGAGACAAAACGGAAATTGCCGCCGATGAGGGAGACGGTCCCGTAAACGCCATAGACAAGGCTCTTCGTCAGGC
>CANQZS010000145.1 GCA_947628385.1 uncultured Clostridia bacterium
TGCTACCTATCCTTTCCGCAAAGGGCTGTTACAATATTGCCATGTGCATAGAGGGCAGCCGGCTTTCCTCCGAAAAGCTTGCGGAACGCATCGGAAAAATTTCCGTTGACGGGAAAAGCACTCTTAACATAGTGATCGGCAGCTCCTGCGGGATCTCCGAGGAGGTCAAAAAGCAGTGCGATCTGCGGCTTTCAATGTCGGATATGACATTCCCGCACCAGCTTGCGAGGGTAATGGTGCTTGAACAGCTTTACCGCAGCTTTCAGATACTTAACGGCGGCAAATACCACAAATAATGTTGAGAGTTGAGAGTTAAGTGTTGAGTTCCGTCAATATCTCAACTCTCAACTCTCCACTCTCAAAACTATAAAGGCTCTTAAAACTATAAGAGAGGATAATGTGCTATGATGACTATTCTTTATGAAGTGGGAAATAAGCTTTATATCAATCTTACTAACCGCTGCCCGTGCAACTGCACGTTCTGCATAAGACAGAACGGCGACGGCGCTTACGGCTCGGACAGCCTCTGGCTCGACCGTGAACCAACGGTGGACGAAGTTATTTCCGCAATTGAAAATACCGATATGTCAAAGTATGCGGAAGCCGTTTTCTGCGGCTACGGAGAGCCTATGGAACGTCCCGACGATGTGGCGTATATCGGACGTTTCATAAAGGATAACTTTAAGGTTCCCGTCCGTCTGAATACCAACGGTCTTGGGGACAGGATAAACGAACGTCCTACCGCAGAGCTTTTAGAGGGCGCAGTAGATACCGTCTCAATTTCGCTGAACCAATGTAATTCCGAAAAATATAACGCGGTGACACGTCCGGAATGGGAGGATTCCTTTGATTCGATGATCTCCTTTGCGGCTGACTGCAAGAAATTCGTTCCGAAAGTAATGTTCACGGTAGTGGACGTTATCCCGCCGGAAGATATAAGCCGCTGTAAAGCCGTGGCAATGTCGCTGGGTATAGAATTAAGGGTGAGAAGGTATGACGGGTAAAAAATATGATATTCCCCCGAAAAAAATAAAAACGGACTTTATTCCCGCTTTTGAGGAATTGAAACGGGAAATAGACGATAAATGGCTGAACGGCTGAAATATTTTGCAAAGGAGTAATCACAATGGAATTTTATGCAAGAAAAGCACAGCACAAGGGTATTGAAGCGGTAGAGCTCGCGGCGGGAGGTTACTATGCGGTAGTTGCTCCGCAGATAGGCACGAATGTCCTCCGCCTGAGGGATAACGAAAAGGGGATAGAAGTTTTCCGCTATAAGGACGAAACTTCTATTGCCGAGATAATGAATTCTACGGAGATATGGGGACTCCCTACGCTGTATCTTCCGAACAGGTTTGACGGGGGCTTGCTGAAAACTTCCGACGGCGAATATCATCTTCCCGTCAATGAGGGAAAATTCGGCAATCATCTGCATGGGTTCCTACAGAAAAGAGCGCACAGAATAGTTGAGCTTGCCGCTGAAAACGGCAGAGCTTATGTTACTACGGAATTCGTTTACGATGAGAACGACTTTTTCTTTACCTGCTTCCCGATAAAATTTACCGCTCGGATAACGATAGAGCTTTCCGAAAACGGCATGAAGCATACTATTTCTCTGACGAATGATTCCGATAAGATGATGCCTATATCCATTGCGACCCATACTACTATAAATGCTCCCTTTGTTGACGGAGGAAAGCTTGAAAATATCAGACTGCAGGTTCCTGCCGTTCAGAGGATAATTTTTGACAAGCGCCGCTGGCTGCCAACCGGTGAACAGCGTCCGCTGGACAAGAACGACAAGAAATATCTTGAGGGAACAAAGTGTCCCGTTCTGCGCGATATTTGCAACGATATGTTTACCGCAGGAACTGTAAAGCTTGACGGCGAGGACTTCCACGGCTGCGTTATGACCGATACCGAAAGCGGCAAACGCCTTTGCTATGAGTCGGACGAAAAATATAAATTCTGGATAATCTGGAACGATAAGGGATTCAAAAATTATTTCTGTCCGGAGCCTATGACCGCACAGGTAAATGCTCCTAACCTTGATATGAGCAGAGAGGAAAGCGGATATACGGAAATTTCCGGAGGGGAGACATATACTGTTTCTCAGAGATTCTTTACAAAATAAGGAGGATCCTGCATGAAGCTCATGTTTGCTTCTGATATTCACGGCTGCGCCGAAAGCTGTAAGCTTATGCTGGAACGCTTCGACAAAGAAAATGCGGATAAGCTTTTTCTGCTTGGGGATATTCTCTATCATGGACCGAGGAACGATCTTCCGGCGGCATATGCTCCAAAGGAGGTAATTTCCATGCTGAACGCGCGGAAAGACAAGCTTTTCTGCGTGCGCGGCAACTGCGACTGCGAGGTGGATCAAATGGTTCTTGAATTCCCCATAATGGCGGAATATGCACTGCTTTTTCTTGAGGGAAAAACGGCTTTTCTGACTCACGGGCATAAGATCGGGGTTCAGGATCCTCCGGCACTGAACAAGGGAGATATTCTCATTCACGGTCACACGCATATAAGCGCCATAGATACGTCAGGAGAATATACATATCTGAATCCCGGCTCGGTATCTCTTCCCAAAAACGGAGATCCGAAAAGCTATATGATATATGAGAATGGAAGCTTTATCCTCAAAATGCTTGAAAATGGGAATTCACATGGCGAATTCAGCATTTTATGACAAATTTTAACCGTTTCCGCGTTTTTGTTACTGAATTGTTACCATTTGTCACCGTATTGTTTATTGACAAACGATAAAATTAGTGATACAATATGCTTAAAGAATAAAACAGAACGGAGGAATCTGTATGACAAAGATGTTAAAATCACTTATCAGCGTTTTCCTTGCTGTGTTCATGGTCGTATCTCTGGCGGCAGTACCGTCAAGCGCGATCTCGCTCAGCAGCAGTTCGATAACGCTTACAAAGGGCTATCAGACCACGCTTTCCGTATCGGGAACCTCCAAGACCGTTACATGGTCCACAGGAGATAAATCAATTGCTACGGTAAGCTCTAAAGGAAAGGTAGTCGGCAAGGCACCCGGTTCTACATATGTTTATGCAAAAGTCGGCGGTAATACCCTTAAATGTAAGGTAACGGTAGTTGCTGCCAAGATAACAGCAAGCTCGTCAAATGTGACGTTCTCCAAAAAGGGAGAGACAAAAACCATTACGATCACAGTTAAGGGCAGTCACAGCGGTCTTACGGTAGGAACTACCAATAAGAGCGTGGCTTCAGCTTCATGGGTAAAGCCCGTTGAATGGGACGGCGACAAGATAAAGATAAAGGTAACGGCTCAGGGCACAGGTACTGCCACGATCAAGGTATACCTTAAAAACTATAAGTCTACCTGCTATAAGAACATTTCCGTAAATGTCGGCAATACTACAGCGGATGAAGATCCGGACAGCAGCACGGGAGGTTCAAAGCTTTCTATACTTCCGTATTCAAATTCCATAGATCTTTCGGCAAATGAATCCTATCTGCTTCAGGTATATTCTACGAATCAGTCCCGTCTGGCTTATACGGTAGGCGATACGAGCATTATTTCCGTATCGGCAGGAAAAGTAAATGATTCCATGAGAGGATTTACCATTACAGGAGTCAATGCAGGAAGCACCACGATAAGATTCTACGACAAGAACAATACCAAGACCTATTATGACGTAAAGGTGACAGTAACGGCTAATAAATATTATGAGCTGTACACCACTCCTATTGCCAAGAAGCAGAATTCTACCGATGAGGTAATAAAGATCCAGATCAATACAAATACTATATACTATATGCTTGCACCGGCAGGCTATGATCCGGCATATGTAAATTCTATAATCGGCAGACAGCTTAACAAATACCAGTATTACAACGTTTATACCGAGATCCCCTCTCGTATGTCGTCTGATGACACATATTATTCATTCTATCACACGAACCGCAGTTATAATTACGGAACGAGATATGTTCTGCTTCCCAAGAATTACGATCAGGTAATGCTTGACACAGCACTGGCTAAGTATAACGGTTCATATGAATACTGGACGGTATATTCCGAGCGTCCGACGGTACACGATTCATGGGACGTAGTAGAAACATGGATGGTAACTAATTCCAAGGGCGAGACAATGAACAGGTACATACTTATTCCTTACAGCAGCTACGACTATGACAGATTGACAAAGATCAGGGACGAGGACATTGCATCTCACAGTTCATACACCTACTATACCGGATATGACAAGTGGCCCACAGTTACAGGCACCAAGGATAAGATCCAGATGTATGTAAAGGGCGGCAAGTACAGGTACATGGTAGTTCCTGCTGACGACAGCGGAATTGCACAGGCAAATGACGCTATCGCAAAGGATACCGGAATGTTTGAGTACAATGTTATCTACTCGCTGCTGCCTACAGGCACAGGCGACGATCATGTAGAGGTCGTAGGCTATGGCGGAAGCAAGTATTATGTACTTCTCAAGAAAGATGTTCAGACACCTGACAGCGGAAGCATATTTGCAAAATATGCAAACGGCGTAAAGGACGACTGATAAACAAAACAAACAGAGGCACCGGAGTTTTCCGGTGCCTCAAACTGTATAAAAACATATTAAATTGATTTTTAAACAGTCCACCGGACTGTTTAAAAAGGCTTACATCTAATAAACCGTTAATTCAAGGGGGCGCCCTCAGCCAAACGAAGTTTGGTTTTCGCAGAGGCGTTCCCCCTCTTGAAGCCGCTTTGCGGCTTAGACGACGCTTGCGTCGTTTTATTCACACCCTTTGCGGAGCTCTTAAAGGCAGAGGATTCCGCCGTCTGCGGACGGCGGCAAGGGCTTAGACGACCGCAGGTCGTTTTCCCCTTAGACCCCGCAAGTCTGTGCAAAACAAAACCAAAGGTTTTGTCTGGCTTGACCAGCTTTATATTTTGCGCTTC
>CANQZS010000146.1 GCA_947628385.1 uncultured Clostridia bacterium
CATACCTATTTCCAGCGCGTTGAGGAAGTCCTCGTCGATCCTGTTTGCTTCCTCGTCCCCTTGTGAAAGCAGCTTTTCCTGCTCGATGAATCTTTCCCTCTGATCTATGGGATCGTTCAGCTCGGAATAAGCGTTGCACATTTCCCAGCCGTTTATATAAAGCTCGAATCTTTCAACATATTCCGGAGCGTCCGGCTTTTTCTTTGTAAGAGGGGAGATCTCTATCGGGTGATCCATTATGAAGGTAGGCTGCAAAAGATGCTCCTCTGCGAACTGCTCGAAAAACAGATTGAGAATGTCGCCTTTTTTGTGGCGTTCCTCGTATTCAACATGATGCTTGTCGGCTTCCGCTCTTGCCTGCTCCAGTGTTTCAATGCTATTGAAATCCACGCCGGAATATTTCTTTACCGCTTCGATCATGGTAAGCTTTTCAAAGGGCTTTCCGAAATCTATTTCAAGATCCCCGTATTTTACTTTATCGCTGCCGTTGACTTCATTTGCAAGATATTTGAACATTGACTCGGTGAGCTCCATCATTCCGTGATAATCCGTATATGCCTGATACAGCTCCATAAGCGTAAATTCCGGATTATGTCGGGCGTCAACTCCCTCGTTTCTGAAAACTCTGCCTATTTCGTAGACCTTTTCCAAGCCGCCCACGATAAGCCTTTTCAGATAAAGTTCAAGAGATATGCGGAGCTTTACGTCCTCGTCAAGCGCATTGTAATGCGTGTCGAACGGTCTTGCAGCCGCGCCGCCGGCGTTTGAGACGAGCATAGGAGTTTCTACCTCCATAAAGCCTCTGCCGTCCAGAAATCTGCGTATGGACGCTATTATTTTTGAACGCTTTACAAAGGTGTCCCTTACCGAGGGATTGCAGATAAGATCGGTGTATCTCTGACGGTATCTGAGATCCTGATTTTTCAGTCCGTGCCATTTTTCCGGCAGCGGCATAAGCGACTTGGAAAGCAGGACTATTTCCCGCGCGTGAACGGAGATCTCTCCCTTGCGTGTTCTGAAAACGAAGCCCTCAACGCCGATAATATCGCCAATATCCCATTTTTTGAATTCGGCAAAGGCTTCCTCGCCCACGTCGTTCATTCGCACATATACCTGCATACGGTCGCTGGCGTCGCGTATATCTATGAAATTCGCCTTGCCCATATCCCGCCACGACATGATACGTCCTGCTATGCGGACGTTTATCCTTGCGGCTTCAAGAGCGGCTTTTTTCTTTTCCTCGTCGTCGCCGCACTCTGCGATTATCTTTGCTTCCGATCCCTCATAAGCGCTTCTGAGTCCGGCATTTGAGAATGTTACGTCATATTTTGTGATCTCGTAGGGATCCATATTCCTTGCTTTGAGATCTTCCAGCTTTTCGATGCGTATTTTTTTCAGGATATTAATATCCTGCTCGGTCTGTTCCTCCTCCTTGGCTTCGGGAGCGGAGTTTACCAGAATTTCATCGGACATTTCCTATCTATCCTTTCGTTACTTTCCTATAGCTAAAATTTCCATTCTGATGATACCTATGGGAGCTTCTACCTCGATAATATCGCCGACTTTCTTTTTAAGAGCGGCAATGCCGATAGGAGCGTCCTCGGATATTTTGTTATTGTCCGGATCGGCTTCGGTGGAGCCGACGATCTGAACGGTCATTTCCTCATCTAATTCAAGATCTTTGAGAGTAACATAGGAGCCTACGCCTACCTCGTCGTTGGAAAGCTCGGATTCGTCCACAACTATAGCGTTTGCGATAGTGAGCTCCATTTCCTGTATTTTAGCTTCGAGGATACCCTGTTCGTTTTTGGCTTCATCGTATTCTGCGTTTTCCGAAAGGTCTCCGAAAGCTCTTGCCTCCTTAAGCTTCTGGGCGACCTCCGCACGTCTTACGGTAATAAGATATTCAAGCTCCTGTTCGAGGTTTTTATAGCCCTCTGCGGACATTCTGACTTTTTTTACAGCCATTTTATCATTTCCTTTCTTGACCTTATTTACAAACGACATTCTAAAAGACTATTATATAGTATATTTCTCTTAATGTCAATAGAGAACTTGTAAAAGACCGGATAATTTTATTCATGTGCGGCAATGCCGGCGTTATTTTTTAAGGGAATCGTAGTAATTTTTCATAGCTTGGGCGTCCTCGGTCTGAGTTCCGGAGCTTTCGCAGATAAAGATAGGGGAAAGTCCGCGCTCGTACACAAGCTCCATAAGCGGTTCAAAATCAGGACCGTATACATTGTCCGCAAAGGTCAGGTGACATTTTTCGCCGCCCTTGTCGGTGTATTGTATTTTAGAAAAATGCGAGTGGAAAATTTTTGCGCGGTCTGAACCGAGCTCATTTTCGATAGTATCGAGAATTTTTTTATATTCCGCCTTGCCCTTTATTTCGCCGAATGTGCGGGCGTTCAGGTGTCCGAAATCAATACAGGGGATAAAGCTGTCGTCCACCTTGCAAAGCTCCATGACCTCGCGGAGGTCGCCGAGCTGGTTTATTTTTCCCATAGTTTCGGGACAGCAATGAACGTCCCCCAGACCCTCAGAAACGAGGGCTTCGCGGGCTTTTTTAAGAG
Organism: uncultured Clostridia bacterium; assembly: GCA_947628385.1. Taxonomy (GTDB): domain Bacteria; phylum Bacillota; class Clostridia; order Oscillospirales; family Ruminococcaceae; genus RGIG8773. The sequence goes on from CANQZS010000146.1 coordinate 2,577, forward strand.
TTTCCTTAGCAAGCCCGAGGGCTTCCTCGCGGGAAATTTTGGAGCAGGAGCCGCTGTGTACGACGATCCTGTCGCCGCCCATAGCCTTGACTGCGGCAGCTGACTGCAAAATATAATTTACCGAGCCGTTTCGTTTTTCCTCATCTATTCCTGAAAGCGATATAAAGTATGGTGCATGAATGGAGACCGTGATATTTTTTTCGGCAAGGGCTTTTCCGATCTCCGCGGCGGCTTCCTGACTTACTCTGACGCCCTGACCGCACTGATATTCAAAGTGGTCAAGACCGAACTTTTCAAGATACTCACCGAGCTGAACGGATCTTTTATAGCCCATAGTCCTGAAGCTTTCGGCGGTGCCGGCAGGACCGAATTTAGCGCTCATAAAAAAACTTCCTCTCAATAAAATTCTTAATAAATTATACCACGGTCAGTAGGATTTGTCAAATAAAAGCGCCGCCCGTGGGGCGGCGCAAGGTTCAGCTGTTTATTATGTTGTATTTTGAAATAAGCTTTGGATCGGATCTTATGAGAGAAAGCATTCTTCGTGCCGGACCTATAGGCTTATTTGTGCCATGCTCCCATGCTTCAACGGTTTTAACGGAAACCCCCAGCACCTCCGCAAGCAATGATTGCGTCAGCCCCGCAGAGCAGCGGATATTCCGTATTTCCTCTGATGAAATATCGGGTATCGGTTCAACATATAGCTTAACGGTTTTTGCCTTGATACGTTCTTCCTCGTGATCGGCGGCTTCCTGCAAGCCTGTCATAATACTTTCAAAAACATTCATGATGCCGTTCTCCTTTCTTGCTTTCGAGAGCTTTTTTCAAATGCTCTACCGCTTGTTTTATTGATCTGCATTCAGCTTTTGTAAGCGTATCTTTATTATTTTTTGCATATGCGGTAATGAGGTACAATTTCTCATAAACGAGAAAGTCTACATATATTATGCGGATACTTCCTCTTTTGCCGCGGTTTTTCAGAGCGAATCTCATCTTGCGGACGCCGCCGGTATCTTGGATAACATCGCCGGTCAGCGGGTCGTTAAGTAATTCCAATTGAAGATCCTGAAGCTCATTGTCTGATAATCCGAGTTGTTTCCACTGCTTTTCAAACTCCGGAAGCATTACAAATTCTCTGTACATATTTTGTCACCCATATATATTATACCCTATTAAATAGTAGTTGTCAATAGAAAATTTTGTCAAATAAAAGCGCCGCCCGTGGGGCGGCGCAAGGTCATTCCTTATAAATATTATGATTCAAAAAGTATGGTGTTGCCTTTTGCTTTAAAATTGACCGGTATATCTCCTTTTACCATTACCCATGGGAAACCGCCGTTCCCAAAGCAATTCCGTGTTTTTTCAACGATAAAATCCGATGTTGTAAAGATCTGTTTATTATGGTCTATGATCTTTAAGATCTTTGAACCGAGAAAATCGCCGTTATATTCAGAACAGTCAAGAACCGTATCATTGCCTATTTTTGTAGCATTGATTATCATACACATATATATCACTCCTTAAAAATATGTAAGCTTTGTTTTACGTCTTTAAGTTTAATATTTTCGTTTTTTAATCTTGCAATTGCATCACGATACAAAGTTATCCGTTCGGAAGAGGTAAGATCCGGAGTAAATTTTGCCGCTCTTATACTTGCCTGAGCTTCTTCGAGAGTATCGTTTTCCTGTGTTTTGTCTGCCAAGGCTGCTGCTCTGTGTCCGATCAATTCATGCGCTATAGCGCCGTGCATGGAAATCCTGCTGTTTGCGCTGTGCTGATATATGCCGGACGGGTAGACGTCGGTGCCTATTCTTAGAAGATCAAAAGAGCAGCCGTATCCTGTACAGTCATAGTCAACATAGTATATCCGTTCCGGAGACATTCCCAATGAAACAGCATAGCTTATCACGTCAGCAATTTGCTCATTTGATAACGGCTTTTCATTTCTCCGCCCTCCGGTAGCAACTTTAAGCACATTATCACCCCTTGATTTATATTATATCACACATCAAGAGCTTTGTCAAATAAAAGCGCCGCCCGTGGGGCGGCGCAAGGTTTGCTATTCGGCAGGCGTAGCATTCTCCTGCATCTCTCGGGATCGCTCCCTGTCATTACCGGCGGCGTGTGGTTGCTACGAAATTTACCACCTCGAATAGCACTTATTTATTATTGCTCTTTTATTACATTTATATTATAGCATAGTTATTTTGCTTTGTCAAGTCTTTTTGTAAACAGGTATATTATTTCTTTGTAGTACTACAATAGATATTGGACAAAATTAAGAAAAAAAAGTAGAGAGATAGACGAAAATCTGATAGAATAAA
>CANQZS010000147.1 GCA_947628385.1 uncultured Clostridia bacterium
CCGTACCCTTTATAGCCATATTAAGTGCGTGCGTACAATTCATGGTGAAAACGGTATTATCCGGCTCTGCTCCGAAAAAATCTGCGGCTGCACTTCTGGCTGAATAGACCGCTTCCGCGGTCCTTAGAGAAAGCACATGTCCGCTTCTTCCCGGATTGCCGCCGTATTTTGTGACCGCTGAGATAAGCGCTTTCCTTACGGCGGCAGGTTTGGGAAAAGAGGTAGCGGAATTATCGAAATTTATCATTATCCGAAGCCTCCAATGGAGTATTCTGACATTATCGGAAATGCTCCATAATTGATTTGAATTTGATACCTTTTCTTTCTAATAATTCGGTCGCAGCTTCAATATCTCCATAAAAGATAAGACTGTACCCGCAGCCTGAGGCAAGGTTCTTAGGCGTGCGGATAATTTCCGTTCGGTAGCCCGAGGCGCGGAAAACGCTTTGAGCTTTCATTGCGACTGTGACCGAGCTGAAAGCTATAGTATATTTTTTCATTGTATTGTCATGCCGACTCTTCGGCACATCTCCTTTCCATTCCGTTTATACAATATGAAAAAGAAAATGCAGAGGATAGAGCCGCGCTCTGCCTCTGCATTATAATATGCGTATTTTATTTATGCCGTGACCGAAATAAAAAAACGATCGTCAGACAATGGTCTTGGATCCGAAAATCAACGGATCTAATTACATCGTATCAGCTTTTGTTTAATTCCGAATAAATATCTCCCTTTTTGAAGCCGGTAAGTTTTGAGGCTTCCTTGCACGCCTCCGAGGGCTTCATTCCCTGTGAGACGAGCTTCCGTGCTTGGATCACCGCGTCCTCAATGGTAAGATCTTCGTTTTTCTGCTCACGGCTTGCGCCCTCTACCACAAGTACGTATTCGCCTTTTGGATTTTTGTCCGAATAATATTCTATGGCTCCTGAAATAGTGGTGCGAATGACCTCCTCGTGGATCTTGGTAAGCTCTCGGCAGATGGAAATTTTTCTGTCACCAAAATATTCCAGCATATCCGAAAGAGTTGCCGTCAGCTTATGGGGAGCTTCGTAAAATATCAGCGTGTGCGTATCCTTGGCAGCCTCTTCAAGGTGGGCATAGCGCTGCTTTTTGGTTACGGAAAGGAATCCCTCAAATGCAAATCTTGCCGAGGACAATCCGCTTATGGCTGCTGCGGACGCCACTGCCGTGGGTCCCGGGACTACCTCTATAGGAATATCGTTTTCGATGCAGCGGCGGATCAGATCCTCGCCGGGGTCGGAAATGCACGGCATACCTGCGTCGGAAACAACAGCGCAGGTCTCGCCGGAAAGCATATGCTCGATAATTTCCTCCGAGACTTGTTTGACGGAATGTTCATGATAGCTTACAAGACGTTTCTTTATTTCAAATTTGTTAAGAAGCTTTATTGTTACTCTGGTGTCCTCAGCGCAGATAAAATCAACATTTTTCAGAGTTTCCACAGCGCGGTATGTAATATCGCCGAGATTTCCTATGGGAGTTCCCACAACGTAAAGCTTTCCGGTCATAAAAATCCATCTCCTTTTGAAGTGGGAATAGTAGTAAAACAGCTGACTTTAGTTTGTTTTTCCGCCGCCGTAAATTTTGAGAAGCTCGTTTGAAAATCCGTTTTCGCCGTTTATATAAAGCTGTGGAAGAACCTTCATAAAGGGCTTTCCGCCCTTGCTCCCGCTGATAAGGAAAAGCCAAGGCGCGGTGTCGGGAGATTTGCAGACGAATCTTAATGATTTAGGCTCTATATCATTTGCTTTCATTGCGGATATTACGTCGGCAAGTCTTTCCGGACGGTTGCATATACAAAGTTTTCCTCCGTATTTCAGGAGCCTTGATGATGCTCTGCAAATGTCGTTTATATTGCATAGTATCTCGTGACGAGCTATCCTCTGAGCTTCTGAAAGGCTTTCTATTCCGGAATTTGCCGCCTTGTACGGGGGATTGCACGTAATAACGTCAATAGCTCCGCAGGGGATCTCGTTATGTATTTCCTTTATATCTCCACATATAGGAAAAATATTTTCAAAATGGTTTTTATTTATTGTGATCCGCAGCTGTTCGATCGCCTGCGGCTGAATATCGACTCCGTAAATGATCTCAGGCGAGAACGTCATGCTCATAAGCACGGCGATTATCCCGCAGCCCGTTCCGAGATCGCATACCTTGTCCTTATGGCGCGGAGAGGCAAAATCCGCAAGCAAAAAAGAGTCGGTACCGAATTTATGATCCTCTGATACGCAGATCTCAACTTCATTTCTCAGTGCTTCAAATGTAAATTCCGGCATTATTTTTTCCTTTCAGACGGAACGGCGTTATCCGACCATCATTTTTCCCTCCGGGTAGACTTCATTTTTGCTTCCTGCGTGGTTTACTGACATGGATATTGCAAATGATACAGGTCCTACTCGTCCTATGAACATTGTAAGGCACAGGATTATTCTTGCAATTATGCCGCTGTCCGCTGAAACTCCTACGCTGAGTCCGGAGGTGGAAAACGCTGATACAGCTTCGTAAGCGGAATCTATTCCTGCAATAGCCGTATTTGATGAATAGAACAATATAAAGGCTGTTGCGCTGACTACTATAGCGGCAAGAACTATGATGGAAAGGGATTTATACACGGATTCCTTATCTATCCTGCGTCCCATTATAATAGTGTCGCCTTTATTCTGTATAACGCTCAGGACGGTCATTATGATTATTGCAAATGTTGTGATCTTTATTCCTCCTCCTGTTGAACCGGGGGCAACTCCTATGAACATAAGGAGAATTGAAAACAATTTTGTTATGGAATTCATTTTTTCAAGGTCAAAGGTGTTGAATCCCGCCGTTCGGAGGCTTACGGAATAGAAAAAGCTTTCAGTCAGCTTTCTGATAATGCCGGAATTTCCTATAGTATCGGGATTGCTCCATTCCGAAACGAATGTAAGTATCGTTCCCACGGCAATAAGGATAGCCGTAAAGATCAGGACGATTTTTGACTGTAGTGAAAGACGTTTTCTTTTGCGGTATTCGATAATATCCATCCACACAAAGAAGCCGAGACCTCCGGCTATAATAAGCAATGGTACAACTATCATTACCGTAGGATCGGAAGCAAATGGCGTAAGGCTGCAAAACGGATCCTCAACATATCCTATTATATCGAAGCCTGCGTTGCAGAATGCTGAAATGGCTATGAATACGGATATGTATATCCCATAAAATCCATATTTTGGCACAAATGATGTCATCAGCAGCAATGCGCCGGTAAATTCACATATTGCCGAGATTTTTATAACATATTTTACCAGAAGCTTTACATCAGAAAATCCTGATGTGTTCATTGATTCGGACGCGACCTGTATTGAACGCAGTTCAAGCTTTTTCCTGATAAGAAAGTTAAAGAACGATACCAATGTAACAAATCCCAGACCGCCTATCTGTATCATTAGCAGAATAACTATCTGTCCGAAAATGCTCCAGTAGGTACCGGTATCAACTACGGTCAATCCGGTAACGCAGGTGGCTGACGTTGCGGTAAATATTGCAGCGGACGGATCGGTGAATTTCCCGTCGGAGGAGGACATTGGCAGCATAAGCAGCAGCGAGCCGATAGCAATTACTATTGCAAAGCTTAGAACTATCATTGCTGCGGGCTTGGGGGACTTTGATTTTGATTTTATAACAGGCATATTTTATGACCTCTTGTTCTGAATATTCATGCTCGGCTTGTTGAGTCCATGCGGTATGGACATACAAAAGCGGCAGTGTTCCCAAATCAAAAGGAACAAGGCTATTATATCACACTTTTTTTGATTTTTCAAGTAAAATATATGTATTGTACAAAAAATAAAGAAAATTTTGTAAAAGATCTTTTAACTGTTGCAATTTCCGTAAAAATAATGTATAATGTTAATGGCAGTTGTAAATTTTGTAATAATTCTATAAGGAGATCATTATTATGGTCGTCAAGCATAACGAAAAGAAAAAAGTCAAATTCCGGATCTCATTTCTGTTTTTGTTTGTGTTTGCAAGCTTTGCAGTGTGCTTTGTGATGTATATGAAAGAGGATTTTGTCATTTCTCCGGATATGGTAGAGCTTAATGAAGAGACTGTGGTATATGTTGAGCCTGTAGGCTCCGGAAATACGGTCGTAAATCCTGTTCCGGCGAGCGAAAGGGCAGGAGAGGACTATTACAGCGACGCTGTTTTCATAGGAAGTTCGGTTCTTGCGGGACTTTCCGACTATGGATATGTTGATCCGGAAAATATGCTGCTATCAGACTCGATAACTCTTGACAATTTTAGTACGGTGATCCTTTCGGCGGGAGGAGTCGAAAGCGGCATTGCCGACGCTGTGATCCGGTCGAATGCCGGAAAGGTATACATAATGGTAGGTACCGGCGATCCGGAGGCTTCATTCGGCGGACTTGAGGATTTTATAGACAGCATAAAGGAACAAAGCAGTGAAACGAAAATTTACCTTATGTCAATTCTTCCGGTGACATCGGAAAATGAAAGCCGTATCGCTCTGAATTCGGATATAGATACCTACAACTCACATCTCCTTGAATTTGCGGACAGAATGAATGTATTTTACATTGATGTCAGTACGGGATTCAAGGGCAATGACGGCAAGCTTCCGGCGTCATCTGCCGAGGTAAACGGAGTAAGGCTGAAAAAATCGGGTTATGAGCAGCTTTCGGAGTATATACTTACACATACATAATAAGGGAACGCCTTAAAAAAGCGTTCCTTTATTGATTTTTAAACAGTCCACCGGACTGTTTAAAAAGGCTTACATAACATAAACCGTTAATTCAAGGGGGCGCCCTCTATCGCAGGGCAGCCCCCTCTTGAAGCCGCTTTGCGGCTTAGACGACG
>CANQZS010000148.1 GCA_947628385.1 uncultured Clostridia bacterium
GGCTGCCCCGACAAGACCTGCGTCAAAACGGGAAAGCTGAAGGGCGGTATGCCGTATGCCGGTATTCCGTCCGGTCATAGGCATGGATAAGACCGAGATAGTGGAGATAGCAAGAAAAATAGATACCTTTGATATTTCCATAGAACCGTATGAAGATTGCTGCACGGTGTTCACCCCTAAGCACCCCAAAACAAGACCGCTGCCGGAGGACGTGAAAAAAGCACAGGATTCCTTTGACTTCGGACCGCTTATTGACGAAGCGGTGGAAAATACCGAGCTTAAGGTCATAAAGCTGTAAATGCCTGACGCTTTTTGATAAGTTTGTGTAAATCAGATGAAAGGTTTTGACATTTGCTACAAAATGTTCGGTTTTCCTTGACGATTTGACTAAAAAGGTGTATTATTATAGTATCGGTAATTATCGTGACCGATGATTGGAGGAAGCTCTTGAAATATGGCACTTTCAGGAAGCGCACGCAAAGCCTATAGAAAGGCTGTAAAGGCTAAGAAAAAGAAAAAGCGCGGTCATTGGCTGCTCATACAGAAAGGCGACAGCGCCAAGGAAATTGCCAGCAAGCTGTTTACTCAATTCGCAGTATTGGTGCTGATAGCCTGCGGAGTTATCCTTGCAAACGAGCTGAGACTTTCGATAAGCTCTAAATGGCTGAATAATTCGCTAAAGGATATTTATTATACCTACATAAATAAGGGCGACAACGGCGGCGAGCTTCTCGACAGCGCAAAGGCATTGCTGGAAATAAATCCTGATACCGTGGGCTGGGTACAGATAGACGGTACGAATATCGCCCTTCCGGTAGTACAGAGACGGGATAAGGACGGCAATGAGGCTTACCTTAAGATCGCCTTTGACGGAAGCTCCAATAAGGCGGGAACTATCTTTCTTGACAGGAGAAACATACTTAACGCGCATGAAAGATCGGATAACCTTGTTATCTACGGTCATAACCAAAAGGATAAGACAATGTTCGGCGACCTTGCAAACTATAAAAAGAGCATAGATTATTATTCCCAACATCCGGTTATAAAGTTCAGCTCAAATTACAGGTCGGACGTTTACAAGATCTTTGCGTATTTTGTAACGCCTACGCTGGGATCACAGACGGCGGACGGATATGTTTTCGACTACCATAACAGACTGAATTTCAATACCAGAGAGGAATATGACGATTTTATAAATAACGTGATGCTGCGTTCCCAGATAATTACTCCTGTGGACGTGGAGTACGGTGACGAATTCCTGACGCTTTCTACCTGTTCAAACGAATTTTCCAACTCGCGCTTTGCCGTCTTTGCAAGAAAGGTAAGGGACGGCGAGGACGAAGCGGTGGACGTTTCGCAGGCATACCTCAATCCTGACGCCAAAGAGCCCGATTGGAACGTAATTTACAATAGGTAGGTGTTTTCTCATGACTTCAAAAAAGCTTGTCACTATAATTGCTTCGGTGATACTTGCTGTTTCGTTAGCTATCCTTGCGGTATATTTTATAAAACGGGCGCAGAACCGAGCCGAGATCGAAAAGCAGAGAGAGCTTCACAATTCCGCGCCTACGGTAATAACTCAGACTACGACCACCGCCCCTCCGGAAACGGAGACTACGGTAAGTGAAACGGAACCGCCTCCGCTTGTTGTTCTTGCAAGCATGGAAAGCTTTGTTGAGGAAAATCCCGATACGGCAGGCTGGATAACAGTCCCGAATACGAACATTGACAATGTTGTAGTACAGACGGATAATAACGATTACTACCTTGATAAGGATTTCTACGGCAACCGCAATATCGCGGGTCAGATATATGTTGATTACAGATGCATTATAAACGACTATGACGACAAGCAGACGGATAACGTAGTTGTTTACGGTCACAATCAGGCGGATATGAGTATGTTCGGAACGCTTAAAAAATACAAGATAAAGAAAGAAAATACAAAGAATTTCGATTTTTACCTCCAGAACCCCACATTTAGCTTCAGCAGCCTTTATGAGGAGTATACATACAAGATCATCGCACTTTTTGTCATTGAGGTAGAACCCTACCAGACAAGGGACGGCGTGATCTTCGATTACCATAACTATGTGAACTTTGCGGGAGAACGCTCCTTTGAAAAGTTCAAGGAGAATATAATGGAGAGAACTGCCGTTAATACCGGTGTGGATTTCAACGAGGACGATAAGTTCATGACCCTTTCCACCTGTTCAAACGAGTTTGAGCCTTCAAGATTTGTTGTCATAGGCAGACGCGTCCGCGATGGAGAAAGCCCCGAGGTTGACACCTCCAAGGCGGAGCTGAATATGGATATGCTTGAACCCGACTACAGTTTCATTTACGGCAGATAACAGAGGTCATTTCAATGTCTGATGATAAGAAGCTTACACTTGATGATATTCTTGCGGAATATGACAATAAGGATCACGGATCGGAGGATCTGAACGGTGCAGAGATCTCTTCGGAGCCGGAGGAGCAAACGCCTGCGGAGGTTACTGACGCTGCCGGAATTGAGGAGATCACGGCTCCGGAAAAGGCTGATGAAGCGGAAGAGTATGACAATTATGAGGACTGCGAGGAAGAGGATATTTCCGTCAGCTTTGAACAGAAGCCTATGTTCGCTCCCGCAGAGCTTTTCGGAACGGCGGCTCCGGAGGAGGAGAAGAGTGCTTCCGACGAGGACACTGCGGACGCTAATGATATTGAGGAAAACGAGGAGATCTTTGCCGACGATGACGAAAGCGGCGAAAGCTCCGATGAGAGCGAGGAGCCTTTTGACGAGGAGATAGTTCAGGAGGAAGACTCCGGAGATGAGGATACCGCTGTTGAAAATCTTCCCCAAGAGGCAAGGGAATGGGCGGAGATCGCGGCAAGCGAGTCCGAGCCTGAGCTTCCGGAGGAAAATGTAAAAGCCGAGCCGGAGGACGTTCCCAAGGAGGAAGAGACAGCGGTCGTGGAGACCTCGGAAGAGACGGAGGAAAGCTCCGACGGTCAGGAGGACGTAAACGACAAATGGGCGGTAAGGTTCCTTAAAGGCATTTTTCCGGTAAAGGGCGACAGCGTGGGAGAAATTATCCGGAAGATAATATTCCTTATTGCCGTTATAGTATTTATCGGAGCGGGGATCATGCTTGTAAGTACGCTGATCCAGTCGAAAGAGGCTCAGGACGTCAAGGAACAGGCAAAAAGCATAATCACCACTACAGTGGCAACATATATTGATGATGAGGGCAACGTCCAGACGGTGGCTCCCACGGAGGAAGATGTTATACAGCATAATTTTGACGTCGCGGAGTATTACAAAAATATAAATGAAGATTACGTCGGCTACCTTGAAGTCGAGGGCTGCGATATTTACGAGCCGGTGGTTCAGGGAGACGATAACGACTATTATCTGAAAACCAACATTTCCGGCGGGTACAACAAGGCGGGAACGGTCTTTATGGACTACAGATGCAAAGTGACCGAGGACTACAGCTCTCCGAATATCGTTCTTTACGGTCATAATCAGGAGGACGGAACAATGTTCGGTAACCTTAAATGGTACAAGAACGATCCGGAATTCTACAGCGAGCACCCCACGGTAAGATTCAGCTCGGAATTTGAGACGGGAACATACCTTATTTATGCGTATTTCGTGACAAATGTTTATGCCAGTCAGGACAGCAACGGCGAGGTGTTCCATTATCACGACTATATAGAAACTCTTAATGACGAATACAAGTTCAATTGGTATATAAATGAAGTGCAGAAACGCAATCAAATAGTTTCTCCCGTTGATGTGAGATTCGGCGATAAGCTTCTTTGCCTTTCCACCTGTTCAAACGAATTCTCCGATTCGCGCTTTGTTGTTTTTGCAAGAAAGCTCCGCGACGGCGAAAGCGTGGAGGACTACGATCTTACCGGCGCATATCTTAATCCGGACGCAGAGGGCGTGGATTGGGAAGCTATCATGTCCGGAGAGGATCAGGAATTTCAGGAGGATATTGACGAGGAGATAGTCGATGAGGAGGATATGCCCGAGGAAACGGAGTTTGAAGCTTGGGCAAAATCCAACGGAAAGAAAAATACCGGAAGCGGCGCGAAAAGCGACGACAGACGGCTGATCCCGCCAGCTCCGATAGAGACCGAGACCTCGGCTCCCGAAACAACGGTCAAGGAAAAAAGCACCAAAAAGACCGAGGCTTCATCTGAGGAAACCAAGGAAACCAAAAAGAAAAAAAGCACCACTGCCGCGTCCTCCTCAGAGGAGGAGCCCGTAACGGAAAGCACGGCTGAAAGTGAAAATACCGCTGAAACTGAGCCTCCGGCTCCGGAGGAGGGATCTGAAACAGAGGTCCCGTCAGCTCAGTAAAGTGCAGATATGATCCGGAAAAATAAATATCTCCGCAGACGGAAAAGAATGTACATATTCCGCATAAGGCGGGGAACGGATCGAAAGAAAAATTATGTGTAGATGAATTCTGAGAAAGGGTGATGGGCATATGGCAATGTCTGACGAAGTCCGTTCGGCACCGCGCTATAAGCCAAAAGCAAAAAAAAAGAAAAAAACCTTTGCGGAAGCTTTTATTCCCATGAAAGGCGATCCCACCGGAGAAATAATCAGTAAAATAATTGCTCTGGCGGCGATACTTGCGCTTATTATTTGCGGAGTGGTGCTGGCGGTCTATTTCTACCACATCTATGAAGCAAAGCAGACAAATCAGAACATCGGCGAAAGATATAACCAGATAGGACAGCAGTATTCCGCCGAGGCAGCTCCTGCGCAGACAGGCGGCGGCGCGGAAAATAACGAAGCTGCGGAGATAGTCAGACAGCCGCTGGTGGATCTT
>CANQZS010000149.1 GCA_947628385.1 uncultured Clostridia bacterium
CGTCGTCTAAGCCGCAAAGCGGCTTCAAGAGGGGGCTGCCCTGCGATAGAGGGCGCCCCCTTAAACTAACGGAATATATTATGTAAGCCTTTTGAAACAGTCCGGTGGACTGTTTCAAAATCAATTTAATATGTTTTTCTACAGCCTGAGACGGCAATATAGAGCATTTTAGAGCTTATTAACGGTCATTATCAAATTTTTCAAGATTTTCCCTTGACTTTTTCAAAAAATATGGTATAATATTATATAAGCTGTCGAGAACTCTTTTTGAATGAGTCCTCAGGCTTTCCGAAGCGGCTTTGCCGCAGTCGGATATGATCTGTTTAGAAAGCCGTTCCGAGTCTGCATAGGGGCGGCTCTTCTATTTTTCCCGCGGCTCGCGGCGCAGCCGTGGGGAGCTCCTCTCCGAGCTGCGCCTGAGACGCTCGGTTCAGACCGCCGAGAGACTTTTTATTTTTGAGATAAGACTGTAGCAAAGACGGTTCACACCGTCAAAATCAACTGCGGGAATATAAAGCCTTTCAAGAGCGTCATGCTCGGCTTTGGCATTTTTCAGCGAGACTACAGCCTCGCCGCACAGATCCTTTACTGCGGCTGCGTTGAATTTTAAGCGCAGCTTTTTTTCTGAAATAATGCTTTTGTCATAGAATCTTCTGAAATTTATCGGCTGCTTTGAAACCACGGAAAGCTCGTTTATCGGATCGGCTGTAAGGAATGCGACTTTAAGCTCCGGTATGAGCATATGCTCAAAGCTCTCATTGCCGTAGGATCCGCAAACGCTTATGCTCACATCGTAGCCTTTTTTTACGGCGGCTTCGGCAAACCTCCTGAGAAATCTGTCGGAGCCTGCGTAAAAGCTGTCGTTGAGCAGGTAAACGCTGTGATCCTCCGGAATAAAGGTCAGCAAGCCCTTGGGCGTAATGGCGGAAAGCTGCCGGAACACCGTTTTTCCGGTGCAGGGAACAGGCTTTTTGGGAAGAGTCTTTTTGGAGAAACGTTCCACAAAGCCCTCCAGCTTCTCCTCATTCAGCGCGGAGGCGCCTATCTGGAACGTATCTCCGGCAACGGCGGCAAGGGCGGTGATATAACGCCTGCATCTTGCATGATGCTGAAGATATGCGGAATTCGCGGCGATTATATCGTTTTTGGCTTCCTTTAAACGGCTTATGTCCCAGTATGCGCCAAGGTCAAGTATCTGCTGGACTGCGCCGGGGTATTCCGGCTCAAAGACGTGGGGAGCAGTCCCGTCCACAAGTATGACCTTTCTGTCGGTAAAGACTACGGCGTCGAGAGAATCCGGATCGCTCGAGCAGTAATATATTTCCTTGCTGTCATCGGGAAAGGCTTCTGCAAGGCGCTTCATAAGAGAGGATTTTCCGGTTCCCGGACCGCCCTTTATTATGTAGGTGTGGAAATCGGTGTCGGCTATCATTCTGCCGAAATATGTGCGGAAGCCGTCCGGCGTGCTTCCGCCGAGAAAGCATTTCAAACAGTTCATCATATCAGCTCCAAGTATCATATTCAAGGCAATGGCTGCCCGTTCGCCGTGCAGCAATGCCTTTATCTATATTATGAAAGCATAGGTTTTTTGTGAAAGGACAGGGGATCCCGCATATATCCTCAAAACGCTGAGCGGAAAATATTATTTTGCGATATTCACAAAAAAGCAATATATTCCGCTGAAAAATATGGTATAATAATCGTGGCAGAGCTTTGATATGCCTTAAATGCTGAAATATGGTAAATTTGTGTGAATCATTTTCACGCTGAAATAAAAAGGAGAGTAATCATTATGAACAAGTCTTTAAGAAAAGCAATAATCGCAGGAAACTGGAAAATGAACAAGACCCGTCCCGAAGCAAAGGAGCTCCTTGAAGCTATCAAGCCGCTCGTAGCCAACGCAGAGGGCAAGGTAGAGGTTATTGCGTGCGTTCCTTACACTAACCTTGAAACAGCGGTAAATACTACGGCAGGCTCAAACGTAAAGATAGGAGCCGAGAACGTCCACTTTGAAAAGAGCGGCGCTTTTACCGGAGAGATCTCCGCTGATATGCTCACCGAGATAGGCGTTGAATATGTTGTTATCGGACACTCCGAGAGACGTCAGTATTTCGGCGAAACTGACGAGACCGTAAACAAGAGAACAAAGGCGGCTCTCGCAGCAGGTCTTAAGCCTATAGTTTGCGTGGGAGAGCTTCTCTGGGAGCGCGAATGCGGCATCACCGACGAGGTAGTAGGACGTCAGATCAAGCTCGATCTCTTCGGAATTTCCGCTGAGGACGTAAAGAAAACCGTTATCGCTTATGAGCCTGTATGGGCTATCGGCACCGGAAAGACCGCTACTGCGGATCAGGCTCAGGAGGTCTGCGCATTTATCCGCGCTGCTATTGCAAAGCTTTACGATCAGGCTACCGCAGACGCTGTTACTATCCAGTACGGCGGCTCAATGAATGCGGGAAATGCTGCCGAGCTTCTTTCCAAGCCCGATGTTGACGGCGGTCTTATCGGCGGAGCTTCCTTAAAGGCTGCTGATTTCAATACCATAGTTCAGGCTGCCGTAAACGGCTGATCCATATAGGGAGAATATCCGTCCGGATCTGTGGAGGAAATAAATGGACGCTTCAAGACTTAAACGAATCCGGCAGGAGGAAAGAAAGCGGAACAGATCTGTTCCGGCAAAATTCCGCAAAGTCATGGCTGTATTGTGCGCGGTGATACTTTCGGCGGCTTTTCTGATGTTTTCGGTGGATCTTGTCAGAGCAAAGCAAAAAAAGCTGCCTCCGATGTTCTGCATATCGGTGATGGAGTACCCCAACGGCAGCGAGGATTATTACGGTCTGTTCTATAAGGTCTGGAAGGATCATGATCCTTTTGAAAATGAGACTAAATATTATGTGGGATTCTGGTTTATCCCCAAAAATTTCAGCATTTGAACCGACGGGCAGGAATATTTTTATCCGCCCTCGGTCATATGCTTACGGAAAGGAACGAATAGCATGAGCAAAAAACCCCTTGCTTTGATAATCATGGACGGATTCGGCATAAATAACGACAGCTACGGCAATGCCATTGCCGCTGCCGATAAGCCGAATCTTGACAGATATTTTGCCGAGTATCCGAATACCATAATCGGCGCTTCCGGTCTGGACGTAGGACTTCCGGACGGTCAGATGGGAAACTCGGAGGTAGGTCATACCAACATCGGCGCAGGACGTATAGTTTATCAGATGCTTGTAAAGATCTCAAAATCCATTAAGGACGGTGACTTTTTCTCAAATCCGGCACTGGTTTCCGCTATGGAAAACTGTAAGAAAAAGGGAAGCGCTCTTCATCTGATGGGTCTGCTTTCTCCGGGAGGAGTACACAGTCATTCGGAGCATCTTTACGGACTGCTTGAAATGGCTAAGAGAAACGGTCTTGAAAGGGTATATGTACATGCGTTCCTTGACGGACGTGACGTACCGCCCTCCTCCGCTGCGGAATATATGAAAGAGCTCGTTGAGGAGATAAAAAAGGTCGGCGTCGGTTCTGTTGCGACCATTGCGGGACGTTTCTATGCAATGGATCGTGACAATTGCTGGGATCGCGTTGAAAAGGCATACAGCGCGCTTGTTTACGGCGAGGGCGTTATGGAGAGCGATCCTGTTGAAGCTATCGAAAATTCCTATAAAAACGGCGTTACGGACGAGTTCATGATCCCCGCTGTTGTAGATAAGAGCGGAATGATAAAGGCTGACGACAGCGTTGTATTCTTTAACTTCCGACCGGATAGGGCAAGGCAGATAACGCGTTCCTTTGTTGATCCTGATTTCAAGGGATTTGAGAGGAGAAACGGCTTTTTCCCTGTAAAATTTGTGTGCATGGCGCAGTATGACGCTGAAATGCCGAACGTTTCGGTAGCGTTCCCTCCGGAGCAACTTGTAATGACCATGGGCGAATACATCAGCAAGCAAGGGCTTACTCAGCTCAGGATAGCGGAAACTCAGAAATATGCTCATGTAACGTTTTTCTTTAACGGCGGTGAGGAGACCACCTTTGAGGGAGAGGATCGTATCCTGATAGATTCTCCAAAGGTAGCGACATTTGACATGAAGCCGGAGATGAGTGCTTACGAGGTAACTGACGCGGTAGAAAAGGCTATTGCATCGGATAAATACGATGTTATAATCCTTAACTATGCAAACTGTGACATGGTAGGTCACACGGGAGTATTTGACGCGGCAAAGAAAGCGGTAGAGGCTGTGGACGAATGTGTAGGCAGAATGGTATCTGCGATCCTTGAAAAGGGTGGTGCGGCGATCATCACAGCGGATCACGGAAATGCTGACAAGCTTATGGAGCCTGACGGATCGCCTTTCACGGCGCACACGACGAATCCTGTTCCGCTTATAGTAGTTGGCTGCGGCAATGACTTTAAGCTTCGTGACGGAGGGGTTCTGGCGGACATTTGTCCTACCATGCTTGAGATCCTTGGGCTTCCGCAGCCTAAGGAAATGACAGGAAAGTCTCTCATAATAAAATAAGCGAATATTGAATATTAATGGGGAACGTGTAATGCGTTCCCCTATTTTAATTCGTAATTTGTAATGAGCAATTATAGTGTTGAGTTTTGAGAGTTGAGATAAATGCGTAATTAAAAAATTATCTAAAATCTAAAGTTATATGACCCTTAGTAACCAAGTACAGTATTACATTATTTTATAATGTAGTAGCATTATACGCCGAGAGATTAGCAAGGAAAGGGGTGGAGGTTTAGGGAAAGGGGATGCACGAAAGCCGGCGCA
>CANQZS010000150.1 GCA_947628385.1 uncultured Clostridia bacterium
CGGCGTATTCCATAGGAATTTATAACGCTGCTTATGTCGTGACTTTGCGCATTTTTTGAAGCTTTGTATTTTCTGATATTTTTAAAATATCCGTATGCAAAAATAATTACCGCAAGAACTGCTCCCGTTGCACATAAAAGTGCGCTTATGTTATAGAAAAGATATTTCCCTTTTTCCAATGATGACATCTTATCGAATGATACAAAATATTTTGCAAGATTACTTGCTATAATTACAGGACTGAACTCAAACAGCGGTCTGACTTGCGACCGTGTATAATCATCATTGATATGTATGGTTTGCAGCGTCGGGATAAATACCGGTATCAACATTCTCAAAGCCATTATAAGCCAGAGGATCTTGAATGTTTTTTTAGGCATTTTGTCATAGAATAGCGCCCTGAAAATAATTATGAATACTGCCATTATGGAAGCGTAAAAACTCATTGCAAATATCGTACCCATAAGTTACACCCTTTCTTTTTCTTTATATTATTTAAGCTCGTTTACCATATCTTTCAGAGTTTGGATCTCATCGGGAGACATTTCTTTATTGTCGATAAGCGCGGCAAAAAGCTTGTCGGCTGCTCCGTCAAAAAGCTTATCCATAAATTCGGAAAGCTCCGACTTCTGCACTTCCTCCTTGGAAATTTCCGCATGGCAGATAAAATTCGGTTCACTGCGGGTAATTGCGCCCTTGGCGATACATTTCTTTATCACAGTATATGTGGTATTGACGTTCCAGCCGGTTTCCTCCGCAAGGATACAGGAGATCTGCTTTGCGGTAGTATCTCCGTTTTTCCAGAGGACGTTCATCACCTTTAGCTCCGAGTCAAATAATTTGATCGACATAGCATCATATCCTTTCTTATACTATTGCAATAGTTTATAATACTATACTATCAGAATAGTATACAAATGTCAATACTATTACGATAGTTTGAGATGTAAATTTTTTATGAATACATTCATGCTGTAAAATATTCCTATAAAACAGTCCAAATGTTGCAGCATTAAAAGCCTCCGTCCGCTTGTCTAAAATCGGGCAGTCAAGCATAAGCTTTATCGGAGGTATTATTATGAAAAAGAATTTTTTTGTTAGAGCAATATGCTTGTTAATGGCGGTAGTCACATTGCCTTTTTCCGTATATGCCGATGATGAAAAAAAGGAATACACATTCTGCGAGGTGCTTATCGAAGCTTCGGCGGGAACGGTCATACAGGGAGTGAATGAGGATACCCCTGTTCCTGTAGGAACAGCTGCAAAGCTTATGACAGTCCTGCTTGCCGCAGAACAGGTGAGCAGCGGTAAGCTTTCTCTTGATGAAAAGGTAAAGACTTCATCATTTGCAAATTCAATGCAGGGAGCGCAGATATGGCTCATGACCGGTGAGGAAATAACGATAGATGAGCTTTTCAAAGCCGTTATTATCGGGAATGCCAATGACGCGTCCGCCGTGCTTGCAGAATGTACGGCAGGTTCAGCAGAAAAATTCACAGAGCTTATGAACGAAAAGGCTTCTGAAATAGGCATGAAAAATACGTCGTTCACTAATTTCAACGGATATTATGACAACGGCAGTCAGATCTCGACGGCAAAGGATATTGCTCTGCTCTGTGCAAAGCTGTCCGAATATGATTTTTTGAAAGGATATTTCACTTGCTGGCGGGATCTTGTAAGAGACGGACAGACGGAGCTTGTCAATACCAATACTCTTGTAAGGACATATAAGGGCATATCAGGCTTCAAAGCAGGATATACCGAAAGCTCAGGATATTTTGCAGCCTGCGGCGCGGAACGCGATGGAGTAAGCTATATTGCCGTGATACTCGGAAGTGATGAGGAGGAATACGCGCTTTCCGAAGCAAAACGGCTTATGAATATGGGCTTTTCGGAATATACTGTATTTACGCCGTCTCTTCCGGAAAAGCTTCCGGTTTCGATACCCGTAAAGGGAGGAATGGCAGGAGAGGTCTCTTTGGGATACGGTCAGGTAAGGAATATCGTTCTCCCTGACTGGGCGGTAGATTCCGTAACTTCAAGAATAATTCTGACGGACTATCTTTACGCTCCTGTGGAAAAGGGAGCTAAGGCGGGAGAGATACAATTCCTCAGAGGCGACAAGGTGATGTTTGCAGTGGATATTTTTGCAAATGAGCCTGTTGAAAAAATTACTATTGCAAAAGCATTAGGCATAATTATCAAAAAACTTTTAACATTTTAGTAAGAATGACCAAAAGTTTCAAGAATTTCAGCTTATATTGAGAAAATCATTGCAAAATTCTTGAATTTATAGTAAAATTGAATTATCAATAACTTTTAGGAGGAGAAGGTCAATGTCAATAAAATTAAATACCAAATACCTTCAGAACTTTATCGCGCCTCATGAAATAGAAAATGCCAAGGCGTCAGCAATGCTTGCGGCTAAAACTCTTGATGAGAGATCCGGCGCAGGCAGCGATTTTCTCGGCTGGGTCGATCTTCCCACTGATTACGACAAGGCTGAATTTGAAAGGATCAAGGCGGCAGCGGCTAAGATAAAAGCCAATTCCGATGTTCTGGTCGTTATCGGAATAGGCGGCTCGTATCTGGGCGCAAGAGCTGCTATTGAGCTTCTCAGATCGCCTTTCTATAATAATCTTAAAAAGGACACGCCTGAGATATATTTTGCCGGAAATAATATCAGTCCGACATATCTTAACGAGATCATCTCTCTCTGCGAGGGACGGGATTTCTCCGTAAACGTTATATCCAAGTCGGGTACTACCACGGAGCCGGCGCTCGCATTCAGGATATTCCGCGAAATGATCGAAAAGAAATACGGCAAGGAGGGCGCTAAGGACAGGATATTCTGTACCACCGACAAGGCAAGGGGAACTCTTAAGCAGCTTGCCGATACAGAGGGCTATGAAACTTTCGTCATTGCCGATGACGTAGGAGGAAGATATTCGGTCCTGACGGCTGTAGGACTTCTCCCGATGGCTGTTGCGGGCTGCGATATAGACGCTGTTATGGCGGGCGCTAAGCAGGCTCAGGACGAGCTTTCCGCTGATTTTGACAATAATGACTGCTATAAGTATGCGGCAATAAGAAATATCCTTTATAAAAAGAATAAATCGGTGGAAATGCTCATTTCCTACGATCCCGGCTTTACGATGATGGCTGAATGGTGGAAGCAGCTTTTCGGCGAGAGCGAGGGCAAGGATAACAGAGGTATTTTCCCCGCATCGGCAACATTCTCTACCGATCTCCACTCTCTTGGACAGTTCATTCAGGAGGGCTCAAGGATAATGTTTGAAACAGTCGTTGACATCAGGAAGCCTAAAAAGGATCTGTTCCTTGAAAATGAAGCCGAAAATCTCGACGGTCTTAACTTCCTGACAAATCAGAATATGTCTGTTGTAAACAGGAAAGCCTTTGAGGGAACCGTTCTTGCACATACCGAGGGAGGAGTTCCGAATATCGTGCTTGAGCTGGAGGATACCTCCGAAAAGAGCTTCGGATATATGGTATACTTCTTTGAAAAGGCTTGCGCCGTAAGCGGATATATGCTCGGAGTGAATCCTTTCGATCAGCCCGGAGTTGAAAGCTACAAAAAGAATATGTTCGCTCTTCTCGGCAAGCCCGGCTATGAGGATCAGAAAGCCGCTCTTGAAAAGAAGCTTGGCTGACGCTTTTAAAAAAGTTTGTTTTCACCCTTGGATCAAGGGTGTTCAAATAAAAATATGCCTGCAATGGGCGGAACGGAGTGTTTTATTATGGTAAAAATTATTACAGGAACCAAGGGTACAGGTAAAACCAAGATCCTGATCGATATGATCAATAAGGCTGCTAAGGAAACTAACGGATATGTTGTCTGCATAGACAAAAGTGAAAAGCTCAGATATGATATTCCCACATCTGTAAGGATCGTTGATACCGACGCTAACAGCATCTATTCCTTTGAAGCGTTCTATGGTCTTGTTGCGGGTCTGGTTGCCGGAAACTATGACATAAAGGAGATCTTCATAGATTCTATACTCAAGGTCGGCGGCGCTGATTTTGAGGGCTTGGGAGCAATGCTCAACAAGATAGATAAGCTCACAGGCAGCGACGTTGAGGTAGTATTTACCGTTTCAGCAAACATTGAGGATCTGCCGGAAAGCGTTTCCAAGTATTCTATTAAATAAATTCCTGCAAAGGTATTGACATAGCACTTTGAATATGTTATAATAACCTTTAGCAGTGTTTGGGGTGTACTATGGTCATTCGCTTAAAACAGCTTTACAACATTGTCGGAGAAAGGATAAGCCTTGACTATTCCGTAAGCGGTGATAAACTGAACGAGGTAAAAGGCTTCACCTTTTCCAGCCCTTTAACGATAAAAGGCATGGCGTCAAACCGTGCCGGTATCGTGTCGCTTAAATATTCTGCGGAATTTACACTGCACATCTGCTGTGACAGATGCTTGATAGAATTTGACCGTGACTATTGCTTCGATTTTGAGCATATCCTTGTCCGCTCACTCAATAACAGCGATGATTCAGATGAATACATCGTTACGGAAAATGATGAGCTTGATATGGACGAGCTTGCGCTTTCGGACTGTCTGCTTTCCTTGCCGTCTAAAATGCTTTGCAGAGAGGACTGTAAAGGGCTTTGTCCTAAGTGCGGGGCTGACCTGAATCAGGGCGAATGTAATTGCGGCGATCAGATCGGTTAGTATGATAAGGAGGTGCTGATAATGGCAGTACCAAAGAGAAAGGTATCAAAAGCAAGACGTGATAAGAGAC
>CANQZS010000151.1 GCA_947628385.1 uncultured Clostridia bacterium
CCCTCCGGAGCTGAAAAGAAAGGGGCTTTTTCCTGCGGGACGGCTCGATAAGGACACAGTGGGCTTCGTACTCATTACTGACGACGGGAAATTCGCCCATGAGATACTTTCCCCTAAAAAGCACGTGGAAAAAAGATACCTTGCCGTTCTGGAAAAGCCCGCTTCGGAAAGGGACGCGGAGATCTTTGCTTCCGGTATGACAATTGACGGCGGGGAAAAATGTCTGCCGGCAAGGTTAGAGATAACTGACGATCCGCACAGGGTATATATCACCCTTAACGAGGGTATGTATCATCAGATAAAACGCATGGCGGCAGCCGTTGACAACAAGATATTGTATCTCAAGAGAGTAAGCATAGGAAAGCTTGAGCTTGATCCCGATCTGGCGGAGGGACAGTGTCGTGAAATTATGCACAAAGAAATCGAAAAGATTTATGCAAAAACATAATGAATTTATTTCCAAATATTATTATCTGCCATTTTTTCGTCAAACTAAATAAATAAGTTTTTATAAGTTTAGTTAATAAGCAACTTGAAATTTATGTTGAAAATTTGGTATTATATTAATATAGCCGAGAGTATATCGGTAAGACTAATTTTTTGGGAGGTCCGCTCACAATGGCTAGTTTGTCACTCAGATCAATTTATAAGAAATACCCCGGCGGCGTAGTTGCCGTTTCAGACGTTAATCTCGAGATCAGAGATAAGGAATTTATCATTCTCGTAGGCCCTTCAGGCTGCGGTAAATCTACTACACTTCGTATGATCGCAGGTCTTGAAGAGATCTCCGAAGGAGAGCTCTACATCGGAGACCGTCTTGTTAATGACGTTGCTCCTAAGGACAGAGATATTGCGATGGTTTTCCAGAACTACGCTCTGTATCCTCATATGACCGTATATGATAACATGGCGTTTGGTCTTAAGCTCCGTAAGGTGCCTAAGGACGAGATCAACCGTAAGGTTGAGGAAGCTGCAAGAATACTTGACATCTCTCACCTCCTCAGCAGAAAGCCGAAGGCTCTCTCCGGCGGTCAGAGACAGCGTGTTGCGCTGGGTCGTGCTATCGTTCGTGAGCCTCAGGTATTCCTCCTTGACGAGCCTCTTTCAAACCTCGACGCTAAGCTCCGTGCTCAGATGAGGACCGAGATCTCCAAGCTCCACCAGAAGCTGGGTACTACATTCATCTACGTAACTCACGACCAGACTGAGGCTATGACGATGGGTGACCGTATCGTTGTTATGAAGGACGGTTTCGTTCAGCAGGTAGATTCTCCTCAGAACCTCTACTCCAGCCCTGTAAACCAGTTCGTTGCAGGATTCATGGGATCTCCTCAGATGAACTTTGTTGACGCTGTTCTCAGAAAGATCGAAGACAAGTACACTATTGAATTCGGTTCAGAAGATACCAAGACTTCAAGAGGAAAGAAGTATTATGTAGAGCTTCCCGAGTCCAAGGTAGACGAGGTAGTTCTTTCGGATTATGTTGACAAGGAGATCGTTATGGGTGTTCGTCCTGAGAATATCCACGATGAAGAGATGTTCCTTTCCGCTGCTAAGACAGGTATCATTGATACTAACGTAGAGATCACGGAAATGATGGGTGCTGAGACATATCTGTACCTGAACTGCGAGGGTATTCCTCTCACAGCGCGTGTTGATCCTCGTTCCACAGCTCGTCCTCAGGACGTTATCAAGGTTGCTATTGATCCTAATAAGGTACACATCTTTGATAAGGAAACAGAAAAGACGATCGTAAACTGATAAAGGCTTTAATTTAACGCCCTGTTCCGTTCGGAACGGGGCGTTTTGCTCGTTTTAGTACCCCAAAAGTTCCCGCTTATGCCAATGAGGTTGACATTATATGTGCGGCGGATCCCTTTTAAATAAACAATTTAAGGGACTTTTATCCTGCCTAAATTAAATTTTTTAAAAGACTAAGTAAAAAAATTAAATATTTTTTGTGTTATGCTTGCTTTAATGGGTAAAATAAGGTATAATTAATAATTATAGAATGTATATTTCAGGAGCAGGTCTCCGTTAAAGACAAGGTATCGCCTTAATTTGAACAGATTGGAGAAGATATGATATGGTACCCGTTATCGGTAAAGAGGAATTTAAGCAAAAACTCCTTAACGAGCTTCAGGTCGGATTTAACGTAACTCCCGTAGAAGCTTCAGACAATCAGTTTTATAAAGCTCTGTCTTCGGTAGTCGTGGATATACTCCGCGAAAGAAGACATAAGTTCCGCACAAAAAATCAGTCCGCAGGAAGAAAGGAAGTTTACTACCTTTCAATGGAATTCCTTATGGGACGTTCCCTTAAAACAAGCCTTTTTAACCTCAGGATAAATGAAATGGTAAACGAGATCTTCAAGGAGTGGGACGTAAACCTTGAAAGGATCTATGACTATGAGCCGGACGCAGGACTTGGAAACGGCGGTCTGGGAAGACTTGCCGCGTGCTACCTTGACGGTCTTGCTACTGACGGCTACCCCGCTATGGGATATTCTATCTGCTATGAGTACGGTATATTCAAGCAGAAAATAGAGGACGGCTGGCAGACGGAGCTTCCGGATAACTGGCTCCCGGGCGGCGAAAGCTGGCTCGTTCCAAGACTTGATAAGGCGATCGACGTTCACTTTGAGGGCGATCTCAGCGAATATTGGGACGATAAGTACCACCATATTTCCTATACGAATTACAGCACCGTACAGGCTGTTCCATATGATATGTACGTTCCGGGCTACGGAAACGACGCGGTATCCGTTCTCAGACTGTGGCAGGCAAAGGCTCCCTCCTTTGATATGGCAATGTTCAATCAGGGCGACTATGCAAAGGCTCTCAGTCAGAATACGGTAGCTCAGGCGATCTCAAAGGTGCTTTATCCTAACGACAACCACCTTGAGGGAAAGAGCCTCCGTCTCCGTCAGCAGTATTTCATGTGCGCAGCTTCGGTAGGTGATATTGTTGACAGGCATATGAGAGTTTACGGAACTCTTGATAATCTCCACGAAAAGGTAGCTATCCATATAAATGACACTCACCCTACGCTGGCAATACCTGAGCTGATGAGGATACTTCTCGACGACTGCGGCTACAGCTGGTCAAAGGCATGGCATATAGTAACGAATACATTTGCTTACACCAACCATACAGTTCTTGCAGAAGCTCTTGAAAAATGGGACGTAAACCTTGTAAAGCAGATCATTCCGAGAATATTCTCAATAATAGTTGAAATAAACAACCGCTATTGCGCAGACCTTATGGAACGTATCGGAGACAGCGCAAAGGTCACAAGAATGTCTATAATCCAGAATAATCAGATACACATGGCGCTTCTGTGCGTATGCGCTTCGCACAGTGTAAACGGCGTTTCAAAGCTCCATTCTGACATTATCAAGGCGGACGTTTTCAAGAACGAATATGCGGACACTCCCTACAAGTTCAAGAACGTTACCAACGGTATCGCTTACAGAAGATGGCTGCTCCAGTCAAACCCGGGACTTACGGAGCTTCTGGAGGAGACTATCGGCAGCGGATTCAAGAAAAATGCCGGAGAGCTTATCAATTTCAACAAGTTTGAGAATGATAAAAAGGTCATCTCGCGCCTTGCTGAGATCAAGAAGCAGAATAAGGAACGCTTTGCAAAATATGTCAAGAGCAATTTCGGAACGATACTGAATACGGACGCTGTTTTTGATGTTCAGGTAAAGCGTCTGCATGAATACAAGAGGCAGCACCTTAACGTTCTGAATATTATTTCGGAATACAACAAGCTCCTTGAAGATCCGGATATGGAATTCGTTCCAAAGACGTATATTTTTGCGGCTAAGGCTGCGCCGGGATATTATCTTGCAAAGCAGATAATCAAGATGATATGGGCGCTGGGCGAGGAGATCAAGAAAAATCCTAAGATCTCGGAGAAGCTTCAGGTATTTTTCCTTGAAGATTACAGGGTATCGCTTTCCGAGCTTCTCATGCCTGCGGCTGAGGTATCGGAGCAGATCTCTCTTGCCGGAAAGGAAGCTTCCGGAACGGGCAACATGAAGCTTATGCTGAACGGCGCGCTTACGCTGGGAACTCTTGACGGTGCAAACATCGAGATAAAGGATCAGGTAGGAATAGACAACATCTTCATTTTCGGCATGACAGCCGACGAGGTACTTGCAAAGCAGGCGCAGGGCTACCGTCCGGAGGAATACTGTGCGAACAATGATGTTATTGACAAGGCGATAAACAAGATGTATCACGGAATAAACGGTTGCACGTTTGAGGAGGTCGCGAATTCTCTTAAATTCAAGGATCCGTACATGGTTCTTGCGGATTTTGACGCATATCAGAGTGCGCAGCAGTATGTATCCGAGTGTTATAAGGACGTTTCCAAGTGGAACAGAATGTCGCTTCACAACATAGCGGGAGCGGGAATATTCTCTGCTGACAGAGCGGTCGAGGATTATGCTCGCGACATCTGGAAGCTCAAATAATAAAAAGCAAATAGTTTTTAAAGCCGCTGCCGCAAAAGGAGCGGCTTTAAATTTTGCGCGAAGCGCAAAGCTTAATGAGTAATTAACAATTTTGCGCCGTAGGCGCAAATGTGTTTCATACTACAAAAATATACTTAAATTGATTTTTAAACAGTCCACCGGACTGTTTAAAAAGAGAAAATAAAAATATAATCGTTAGTTCAGGGGAACGCTCTCTCTTGCAGAGCGTTCCCCTCTTGCAAACAGCTCTGCGCTGTTTGCAATTCACCCCTTTGCAGA
>CANQZS010000152.1 GCA_947628385.1 uncultured Clostridia bacterium
AACGATCACCCGCACGGCGGTGGTGAGGGTAAGTCTCCTGTAGGACGTCCCGGACCTGTAACACCGTGGGGCAAGCCCGCTCTCGGATATAAGACCAGAAAGACCCATAACCGCACAGATAAGTTTATCGTAAAGAGAAGAAACGGCAAGTAATTCTTAAAGAAAACGAAATTTTAAGTCACGGACTTACGGGGAGAAGCTTCCCCGAAAGGACGTGCGTCCGGATAGGATCCGGCTCATTGAATCATAAAGAAGGGTATTTTATCCCTGCCCAACGGAAAGCGGTAAGCTCCGTTTCCGAAATAAGAGAGGAGGAAAACCAATGAGCAGAAGCGTTAAAAAAGGACCTTATGTACAAGAAGTCCTGTTGAAAAGAGTTATCGCTATGAACGAAGCCGGTGAAAAGAAAGTTCTTAAAACATGGAGCAGAGCTTCAACGATATTCCCCGACTTCGTAGGTCATACATTTGCCGTTCATGACGGCAGAAAGCACGTTCCCGTATACGTTACGGAAGATATGGTAGGTCATAAGCTGGGCGAATTCGCCCCTACAAGAACCTTTAAGGGCCATGCAGGCTCCAAGGTATCCAATAACGGTAAGAAATAAGGCAGAGAGGAGAATTTAAAATGGAAGCAAGAGCATATCTTAAAAATGCTCGTATCGCGCCGAGAAAGGTTCAGATCGTTCTCGACCTCATAAGAGGAAAGGACGTTGAGACCGCTATGGCAATTTTACAGCATACACCCAAATCTGCCTGTGAATACCTTGAGAAGCTTCTGAAGTCCGCAGTCGCAAACGCAGAGAACAATTTCGGAATGGATAAGGATAACCTTTACGTTTCCGAATGCTTCGTTTGCCCCGGTCCTATCATGAAGAGAATCATGCCCAGAGCACATGGCAGAGCTTTCCGTATCCTCAAGAGAACTTCCCATGTTACTCTTGCGGTAAAGGAAAAAGAATAAGTCGAAAGAGGAGGTAAACTAAATGGGACAGAAAGTTAATCCGCACGGAATGCGTGTTGGCGTTATTAAGGATTGGGATTCCCGCTGGTTTGCGAATAAGGCAGCTTTCGGCGATACTCTGGTTGAGGACTATAACGTCCGCAATTATATCAAGAAAAACCTTTACGCGGCAGGAGTTCCACGTATCGAGATCGAAAGATTCGCAGATAAGGTAAGGATCCACATTCACTGCGCTAAGCCCGGTATCGTTATCGGCAGAGGCGGCGAAAATATCGAAAAGCTTCGTCTCGATCTCGAGAAGATGATAAAGAAATCAGTTGCTGTCAATATCGTAGAAGTTAAATCTCCCGATATGGACGCACAGCTCGTTGCAGAGAGCATCGCATCTCAGCTTGAGAACCGCGCTTCCTACAGAAGAGCTATGAAGCAGGCTATCGGCAGAGCTATGAAGCTCGGAGCAAAGGGTATAAAGGTAATGGTAGGCGGACGTATAGGCGGCGCAGAAATTGCCCGTTCCGAATCCTATCACGAGGGTACGATACCCCTCCAGACTATTCGTGCCGATATTGATTACGGCTTCGCTGAGGCAAGCACGACTTACGGCAGGATCGGCGTTAAGGTATGGATCTATAAGGGCGAGGTCCTGAAGGGCGACGTAGCTAAGGCAAGAGCCGCCGCAGCAGAAAAAACCGAAAAGAAGCCCCGCCGCAGCAGCGAACGCCGTCAGGGCGGAGAGAACCGCGGAGCAAGGAAAAGAGAAGGAGGTAATCAGTAATGCTTCTTCCGAAGAGAGTTAAGTACAGAAGAGTACAGAGAGGACGTCTTACAGGTAAGGCATACCGCGGAAACAAGGTCTCCAACGGAGATTACGGTCTTCAGGCACTTGAACCCGCATGGATAACCTCCAATCAGATCGAAGCTGCCCGTATCGCTATGACGCGTTACATCAAGAGAGGCGGACAGGTATGGATCAAGATATTCCCCGATAAGCCGGTTACGGAAAAGCCCGCTGAAACACGAATGGGTTCCGGTAAAGGCTCACCCGAATATTGGGTAGCGGTAGTAAAGCCGGGCAGAGTAATGTTCGAGATCGCAGGAGTTTCCGAGGAGATCGCAAGAGAAGCTATGCGTCTTGCAATGCATAAGCTTCCCATAAAGTGTAAGTTCGTAGCACGTGAGGAACAGGAGGCGAGCGAATAATGAAGGCTGCAGAAGTCAGAGAAATGACTACTCTTGAGCTTGACAACAAGCTTTCCGATCTGAAAAAGGAGCTTTTTGCGCTTCGTTTTCAGCATGCTATAAATCAGCTCGACAACCCTACACGCCTCAAGGCTGTAAAGAAAGACATCGCCCGCGTTAAGACAGTTCTCCGCGAGCGCGTCGGTTCCGAGCAGTAAGTGGAAGGGAGTGTGCGAAAATGGCTGAAAGAAATCTTAGAAAAACAAGAGTTGGCAAGGTAATTTCCAATAAGATGGACAAAACCATTGTTGTTGCTATAGTTGATAATGTACAGCACCCTCTGTATAAGAAGATCATCAAGAGAACCATAAAGCTCAAGGCACATGATGAGAACAACACCTGCAACATCGGAGACCGCGTTGAGATCATGGAGACACGTCCAATATCCAAGGATAAGAGATGGCGTCTCGTAAAAGTGATCGAGCAGGCTAAGTAAGCTGCGGTCATATTGAGCAATTGTTACGGAGGCAGCTTGGGAGATCCCTGAGCGCGCTTCCGACGCTCCTGCTCATAAATAAACAGGAGCAGGATTCAAATAATGGAAGGAGTTAATCGCTGTGATCCAGATGCAGACTTATCTGAAAGTCGCTGACAACACGGGAGCTAAAGAGCTTATGTGCATAAGAGTTCTTGGCGGTACCCGCAGAAGATATGCAAATATCGGCGACGTAGTAGTTGCTTCGGTCAAGAAAGCAACACCAGGCGGCGTTGTTAAGAAAGGCGACGTCGTAAAGGCAGTTATCGTTCGTTCCGCGAAGGGTCTCCGCCGTGACGACGGTACCTATATCCGCTTCGACGAGAATGCCGCAGTTATTATCAAGGAAGACAAGAACCCAAGGGGAACACGTATCTTCGGACCTGTTGCCCGTGAGCTCAGAGACAAGGATTATATGAAGATCCTGTCACTTGCTCCCGAAGTTCTTTAAGGAGGCGTAACAATATGAATAAACTGCACGTAAAAACAGGTGACACCGTTGTTATCCTTTCCGGTAAGGACAAGGGAAAGCAGGGTAAGGTAGTAGAGGTTTCCCCTAAGGAAAACAAGGTCATCGTTGAAGGTCTGAACATCGTTACCAAGCACGTAAAGCCCAGACAGATGGGTCAGCAGGGCGGCATCGTAAAATGCGAGGCACCCCTTTATGCGTCAAAGGTAATGGCAGTCTGCCCCAAGTGCGGCAAGCCTACAAGACTTGCACACAGGATCGAGGCTGACGGCAAAAAGGTAAGAGTATGCAAGCACGCAGACTGCGGAAAAGCTTATTAAGGAAAGGAGTAATTGATAATGGCATCTAATATGAAGGAACTTTATGTCAGCACAGTGGCTCCTGCTTTAATGAAAAAGTTCGGCTACAAGAGCGTTATGCAGATACCTAAGATAGATAAGGTAGTAATTAACGTCGGCGCAGGCGAGGCTAAGGAAAACGCTAAGGTCATAGACGCTATAATGACCGATCTGGCGGCTATCACCGGTCAGAAGCCTATAGTGTGCCGCGCTAAGAAATCCGTTGCAAACTTCAAGCTCCGTGAGGGAATGCCTATAGGCGTTAAGGTAACTCTCAGAAGCGAGAAGATGTACGAATTCCTCGACAGACTTTTCAATGTCGCGTTCCCGCGTGTACGTGACTTCAGAGGAATAAACGCTAACTCCTTTGACGGAAGAGGAAACTATTCCACAGGTATCAAGGAACAGCTCATATTCCCTGAGATAGAGTACGATAAGATAGACAAGGTTCGCGGTATGGACATCAACATAATCACGACCGCTAATACGGATGAGGAAGCCAGAGCTCTTCTTGAGCTGATGGGCGCTCCCTTTGCCAAGTAAAAGGAAAGGTGGGTAAGGATAAATGGCTAAAACATCTATGAAAGTAAAGCAGCAGAGAACCCCTAAGTACAGCACCAGAGCTTATAACAGATGCAAGATATGCGGCAGACCTCACGCTTATATGAGAAAGTTCGGTATATGCCGTATCTGTTTCAGAGAGCTTGCTCACGACGGACAGATCCCCGGTGTGAAGAAGGCAAGCTGGTAAAAAAGCGCCGTCGCTGCTTTTAAAGTAATATAAGGAGGTTAACCGTTATGCAAATCACAGATACAATTGCAGATATTCTTACAAGGATCCGAAATGCAAATTCTGCAAAGCACCCGACAGTTGACGTTCCTGCTTCCAATATGAAAAAGGCTATAACACAGATACTCGTTGATGAGGGCTATCTGAAAAGCTATCAGATCATAGACGACGGAAAGCAGGGCATCATCAGGATCACGCTGAAATACGGCGAGAACAAGTCTCAGGTCATCACAGGTCTGAGAAGAGTTTCTAAGCCCGGTCTCAGAATATATTCAAGCTGCGAGGATATGCCTAAGGTAATGAAAGGTCTCGGTATCGCGATCGTTTCAACTTCCAAGGGCGTTATGACCGACAAGAAAGCAAGAGAGCTCCATGTCGGCGGAGAAGTCCTTGCATTCGTATGGTAAGGAGGAACAAGTAAATGTCAAGAATAGGCAAAAAGCCCATTACTGTTCCTGCC
>CANQZS010000153.1 GCA_947628385.1 uncultured Clostridia bacterium
AGATTTAAGGCTTCTCTTAACCCTGATGTCTTACTTTCTGTTCTTTTTGCTCATAAAAAGTAAATGCTGTTGCCGTGGGAGCTCCATATATTTTACTTGATTTTTACATAACTTCCCTTAAATAGGACGAATTTTTCTGCGGAAAATAATCTCTGAAATATTATTTTCCGGAGGTATAACCAATGCCAAAAGCTGTTGAAAATTTTATCCTTTTTCTTTTCGGCGGGATACTTTATTCTCTTATAGAAGTCGTTTTCCGCGGCTTCACTCACTGGAGCATGACCATGACCGGCGGGCTGTGCCTTGTGATACTTTACCGGCGTTTTTCTGCCCGTCCTCATGAGCCTATGCTTATGAAATGCCTGTTCGGGGCAATAGTAATAACCTCCCTTGAATTCATTGCCGGCTGCATCGTAAATCTGTGGCTCGGCTGGAACGTATGGGATTATTCCGGTCTGATGTTCAATATTTACGGACAGGTATGTCTGCCCTTTTCGGTGCTGTGGTTTTTCCTGACAATGCCGGTAATTGCGCTGACCGAACTGTTCGGACGGCGTTTTTCGGAATTGAAGCTCCCTGTTTCCAATTTGTAACCACATTGTAATATATCTGTTATTGCTTTATGGCGGCAGAAATTATATAATAATAAAAAATGCCGAATATATTTACATGAAATTCCTGCCTGCCATAAAGGGAGCTTACAGAATAAGGACGTGTTATTATGGGAAAAAATATTATTTTTATTATTTTTGCATCGGCGGTCTGCCTGCTGTTTCTTATAGAAATAAAATAAAGGACGTGTTATTATGAAAATTCAAGTCAGGATCATGCTTTATACGGTATTGACATGCTGTGCTGCGTTTGCTTTTTCCGCTTGTGAAAACAATGAAAACATTCCAGAAAATACGAATATTACCACAGCTTCCGAAACCTCTCTTACACTTACCGAAATTATAGAAAATGAAGATGAGGAATTTCCCACGGAAATTGACGGTAAAATAAGGCTTTCGGAATTTGACCCGTTCCCCGACAAAATAAAATTGGGAAAAGCGGAAGAAAAAGAGCTCCGCGAAGCCGTACATAAAATTTCCGACGCATTTTCTTTCTATAATTCATCGTACAGCTTTTGTTCCGGTTCGGAATATTTTGAAAACGCCGCAGATACCGATACTGTCTTTGAATATGACGGATCATCGGGAAATTTTTATTCCCCGTTGAATACGGATTATGCGGATTCTAAAGAAAAGCTCGTTCAGAAAATGATCGAAGCGTTTACGGAAAATCATTCCACCGAAAAAAACATAAACGGAGTCCTTTTTATTACAAATAATTACAAAATAATTGACGGAAAGCTCTGCATGAGGATCAGTAAAGCAAATAATTTATATCCGATAGATTTTAACAATATTAAAATATGCTCCTGCGAGGGCGATTCCGCAGAGATCATTGCCGACGAAGAGGGTTCTCCCGAAAATGATAAAAAATATTATCTGAAGCTCCAGAGATCGGACGAATACGGTTGGAGACTTGATAGTTTTCAAGAATGTTACCCGCATGAAGCAGATCTTTTCTACACCGCGCTTTATCTGAAAAAAGACACGATAAACAAGATCCTTTACGGCGGAAATTACAAGGACGATCCCGAAATTATTTTTGACGATGATAAAATTTATATCGAGACCGATCTTGATATGTCCATTGAGGAAATGCATGATTTTTTTGCAGAAGCATTTGATAAATATTACTCTGATACATACTCGGAACGATATATTGACAATATTTTTATTGAAAAGGACGGTAAAATATTCCGCGATCATGACGCCAAAAGACATTATATGCCCGAACCGAAAATGGATATTTTTGAACAGAACTCTTTACGTTCATTTTATGACAGCACAAATGATTCAACAAATAGCCATGCTATAGTTATAAATGAAAAAGACGGGATACCAATTATTTCATCGTGGATCCCAATTAAAGAAAAGAAAGCGGAAATACCGATCGAAAAATTTATTCCGTTCAAAGACGCGGACGTATCCGAAAATGTAAAAAGTGAATTGAGGGAAGCCATAATTAAAATTGCAGACTCAAGAGCCATGCTTTACGCAAACATAACAGGTTTCAGAATACAAGACGACACATATCTCGGAGATATGGATAATGTTCTTGAAAAAAACGATAAAGAAGAGTATACTTATGCTCCAATTGATCAGGAATATGCATCTACTTTTGATGAGCTTACAGATCATATGCGCGCTGCATTCACGGAAAATTATATTTCCGATGAGGAATTGCAAAAAACTCTTTTTGAGTCCGACGGGCGAAATGTTCCCGAATATAAAATGATCGACGGCTATCTTTGTGCCAGATACCAATACATGGGCGTAATGACAACGCCCGATCCGGATGAATTTTATATAATTTCATATGACGGAAATTCCGCAAAAATAATTGCCATAGGTCATGATGTTGCAGAACCGTCTTATATGACAATGGAAATTATAAATTCTGATGAATACGGCTGGAGACTTGACAGCATCGAAAGCGAATTTTTTGATCCGGATCCAAATAATACGGCATTTACCGCACTTTCCGCAAAAAGGGACACACTCAATAAAATT
Organism: uncultured Clostridia bacterium; assembly: GCA_947628385.1. Lineage (GTDB taxonomy): Bacteria > Bacillota > Clostridia > Oscillospirales > Ruminococcaceae > RGIG8773. The sequence continues at coordinate 2,622 of CANQZS010000153.1, forward strand.
CTCGGCGGCGGCAATACCGACAAAACAAAAAATATCGAGATCGACGGCGAAATGTATACCCCCACTGATATTGATATGTCAATTTCTCAAATGACAGTGTTTTTTGCGGATATGTTCGGAAAAGATAAATTAATTATAGAAGAAAAAGGTATTGAATATCGTCAGCAAAAACAGGGCGCGCTGAGAAGCGAATATATCCAGAAATACATAACCGATGTTTACACGGAAAAGGACGGCGTTATTTACAGAAAATTATCCGCGCCGGAATATTATCTTCCCGAAGTGATAATTGATCCTTATAATTGGGCAAAGATCATCGGTAACGGATGGGACGTATTCGGTATCCCGCTGACTTTTATACTGCCGGACGGCACAGAATACAAGTCCGATATATATTTTGACAGTGATACAAATTACACTAATAATGGGCATTTCCTTGATCACTGCTATGTATGCTCCGATCTTCCGATAATGGAAATTAATGATTAAAACCTCTTGAAATTTTTCCGGAAGAATGCTATAATATTCCTAAATATTATTAAGGAATGATATTATGAGCGAAAAAGCATTTAAAATTCCGGAATTTGAATATTTCGACATGGGCGGAAAATACAGCGGCTGCAAGCGCGGAACACAGCAGGACGATTTCAACTTCCGCTTTACTCCGGACGGAAAGCTGCTTGCCCAGACATGGTACGGGATAAACTGCTTTGACAAGTCGGAGCTCGTTTCAGAAGCGGAATTCGACATCACGCGGGACGGTTACCGCGCAGCCTGCGACTGGGTGGAGGAGCAGCTCCGGATATGGAACAAGGAGCATGAAATGCTTTCGCCGTCGCTTGGATATTGGAGCAAAAAAGGGCCCTGAAAGGACGTGTTTCTATTGCAGAAAATTTTCAACTGGGGAATTATGGCTACCGGCAAGATCGCGCATACCTTTGCAAAAGCGGTAAATTATGTTCCCGACGCTAAATTATATGCCTGCGCGTCAAGAGATGCAGCAAAAGCCGAAAATTTCGCCAAAGGATCCGGCGCGGAAAAATTTTATGGCAGCTATGAGGAGCTTGCCGCCGATCCGGACATAGATATTATTTATGTTGCGTCCCCTATGAGCTGCCATTATGAAAATGTGAAGCTCTGCTTTGAACACGGGAAAAATGTTCTTTGCGAAAAGAGCATTACCATAAATTCCGAGCAGCTTGCCGAGCTTATTTCAATTGCAAAGGAAAAAGATCTTTTCTTTATGGAAGCAATGTGGACGAAATGTCTGCCGGCTTTTCTTAAAGCAAAGCAGTGGTTTTCCGAGGGCAGGATCGGCGAAATAAAAGCTATCCGCGCGGATTTTTCCAATCCCGTAGAATTTGATCCGCAGGACAGACTGTTCCGTCCGGAGCTTGGCGGCGGAGCGCTGCTTGATCTGGGAGTCTATCCGCTGAGTTTTATAACGGCTTTCCTTGGTTTTGAGCCGGAGGAAATAAATTCCTCCGTAAATATCGGAAAGCTCGGAGTTGACATGGACGAAGCGGTTATAATGAAATATAAAAACGCTTATGCAAGCTTTGTGGCGGGATTTGACATTGACAATGAGAACCGCGCCGTTATTGTGGGAACAAAGGGGCGCATTGCCTTTGACCCGTGGTTTTTCTGCACGTCAGCCGTTCGTCTTTATGATGAAAACAACAGGCTTGCAGAGGAAAGCGTTACACCTCACCTTTGCAACGGCTATGAATTTGAGATCATGGAAGTGCAGAAATGTCTTGCGGACGGTTTAAAGGAAAGCCGTCTGGATCCGCTTTCCGACACGGTATCAATTATGAAGATCATGGACGGATTGAGGGCTTCATGGGATTTCAGATATTCGGAAGAGAAATAAAGCTTAACGGCATCAGGCAAAACCTGACGCCGTTAATTTTGTCTAAAAAGTAATTACTGTTTTGCGCTTCGCGCAAAACATAAAGCTGGTCGAGCTGAGCCCAGCTCGCGGGGTCGAGGGGCAGCGCCCATCGTCGCCGCCCGCAGGCGGCGAAATCCTTTGCTTTAAGAGCTCCGCAAGGGGTGAATTGAAGCCGCAAAGCGGCTTCAAGAGGGGGCTGCCCTGCGATAGAGGGCGCC
>CANQZS010000154.1 GCA_947628385.1 uncultured Clostridia bacterium
CTGTGCAGGATACTGCTGATAATAGGGATACGGGTTCCCGTACTGAGGTCCGGAATAGCCTGACTGGGGAGTATCCGGACGTCTGTAGGTATTACCGGACTGATCGTAGGAAGCTCCTGCGTTCTGCATATACTGACCCTGCTGAGGCTGAGAATAAGGATTCTGAGAGTAAGGATTTTGTCCTTGCTGAGAATAAGGATTTCCCGCAGGCTGATTATATGGATCGTAGTTATTTACGGGCTGGTCCTGAGTATCCTGTTCGCCAAAGGGATTCTTGTTAGGATCTGATTCATTCATGGATAATTCTCCTTTATAAAATTTAATAGAGCATGATCCTGCCGGAACGGCACCTGTCACGGTTTATGTAAACACACTCTAATTACATTATACACACTTTTTTTACAAATTGCAATACTTTAATAAAAAATTTATGCGGATCTCTGCTCCGACAGTCAGGATAAGCAGGTGAACGGCACCAAAAAGCTCCCCCCTCTCCCGTTTAACGGCAGTTTTTGCCTTAAAGAAAGGCTCTTTTTGAAAAATATTCCGAAAAAATTCAAAAAAATGCTTGCAATTTTAAAAAAGCTATGGTATAATATCTTTATCATCATAATATTGCAGCAAAAGACCGGAACATTCCGGTCTTTTGTGCTGTATGAATATATCTGAAAGGAACGATGAAATGGCTAAAGGCGGAAATACCGTGTCTACGGTCTATGAGCTTGCAAAACCTATCGCGGACAGCCTCGGTCTGAAGATATGGGACGTTACCTTTGAAAAGGAGGGCGCAATGTGGTACCTCAGAGTGCTTATCGACAAGGACGGCGGTCTGAGCATGGACGACTGCGAAGCCATGACGCGTCCGCTGTCTGAAGCTCTGGACGAAAAAGATCCCATTGAACAGAATTATATGCTTGAAGTCGGTTCCCCGGGGCTGGGACGGGAGCTGAAAAGAAAAGAACATTTCGAGGAATTCCTCGAATGTCCCGTCAGAATAAGATATATCCGCGAAACTGACGGACTGAAAGAGTTTATTGCCGTTCTGAAAGGATTCAGCGACGGAGTCGTTTCGGTCATCACCGAGGACGGCGACAGGGACATCAAGCTTTCCGACACTGCTTTTATCCGTCTTTATGACGATGATACGGACGAACTTTTTAATGAAAGCTGAGAGCAGAGGGTCGAGTGTTGAGAGTTGAGAGTTGAGATATTGCAGTAACGCTTGTATCTCGGTTTTCAATTTTTGATAACTATAAAATTATATATTTTCTATAATGCAGCAAAATTAAGCTGTAAAAAAGTAAACTAACAGTTTATGTCAACAACTCAACTCTTAACTCTTAACTCTCAAAACTAATTATAAGGAGGAGTTTATAAAAATGAATAAAGAATTTTTTGAAGCTCTGGAGCTTCTTGCGGAGGAAAACGGCATACCTATGGATATGCTCGTGGAAAAGATCAAACAGGGAATTTCAAGAGCCGTTAAAAAGGAATATCCCGACTGCGAGGATTTCCGCGTGGAAATAGATCCGGAAAATAAGATCTTCGAGGTCTGCATAATGAGAACAGTAGTCGATATGATGCCGGTGGATATGAGCGAGATCGCTATCGACGAGGCAAGAGCCTATACCGGTCAGCCCGTTCAGGACGGCGACGTTATCCCCTATCAGCTCTCTACCGCCAAGTTCGGACGCGTTGCCGCCCAGAACGCAAAACAGGCTATCCGCACGGAAATAAAAAGCTTCGAGAGAGAAAAATATATAAATATGTTCAGCGATAAGATACACGAAGCCGTTTCCGCTACTGTCCAAAGAGTCGAGCCGGAAAGCGGCAACGCCACCCTTACGATAGACAAAAACGAGGTGTACTTATACAGGAACGAACAGATCCCCGGCGAAAAGCTCAGGGAGGGCGACATCGTAAAGCTCTATGTGGTGGATATTATCAATCCTGACAGAAAGCCTATGGTCAAGGTATCAAGAACTCATAAGGATCTCGTAAAAAGGCTCTTTGAACTGGAAATACCCGAGATCTACGACGGTACGGTGGAGGTAAAGTCAATATCCCGCGAGGCAGGTTCAAGAACTAAGATAGCCGTATGGTCAAAGGATAAGAACGTCGATCCCGTGGGAGCCTGCATAGGTCCTAAGCACAGCCGTATAGGAAACATAGTAAACGAGCTGAGAGGCGAAAAGATCGACATTATCGTTTATGACGAGGATCCGGCGGTATTTATCGCTCACGCTCTCGCTCCGGCGGAGGTGCTGAACGTTTCCATAGAAGAGGGCGAGCAAAAATGCTGCACCGTCACTGTGCCGAATAACCAGCTTTCCCTTGCAATTGGAAACAAGGGTCAGAACGCTAAGCTCGCAGCAAGACTTACAGGCTACAGGATCGACATAAAGCCGGAAGATCCCATTGAATAATAAGGAAGTGGGAAAATGGCAGTCAAACGGATACCGATGAGAATGTGCCTTGGCTGCGGCGAAATGAAGCCGAAAAAAGAGCTTATACGCGCGGTCAAATCTCCTGAGGGAGAGATCTCACTCGACCTTACGGGAAAAAGATCCGGAAGAGGAGCTTATATCTGCCGGAACATCGAATGCTTCCGGAAAGCAAGAAAGGCAAAGCGCTTTGAAAAAGCCTTTTCCTGCCGGATCTCCGAACAGGTATACGACGATATGGAAACGGAGCTGACAAACAGTGAGTAATATACTCGATATTCTGACTATCTGCCGGAAATCAGGGAACCTCGAGCTGGGCTTCGATCCCATGAAAGAGGCGCTTTCCGCAGGAAAGGCGTACGCGGTCATAGCGGCAGCGGATATTTCCCCTAAAACGGAAAAGGAAGCGCGTTTCTTTGCGGAAAAATACAGCGTTCCATATGCAAGGTCGGACATTACGCTCGACAGCGCACAGCAAAGGCTCGGAAAAAGAGCGGGCATATTCACGGTCTGCGAAAGCGGATTGGCACGCAAAGCGGCGGAGCTGCTCGGAGCCGGATCGGAAAGAGCCTCAGCGCCGCTAAGAGATAAAGCCTCACCGCACTGAACAGCAAAGCTATCTCAATCATCGAATAAAAATACGGACATATACTGATAAATGATATTAACGGAGGGTATACAGCCTATGAGTACAGCTAAACAACCAAAGCTCAAAATAAACGAAATGGCGAAGGATCTTGGGGTCACGGGGCAGGAGCTTGCAGATCTTGTGAATGAGAAGCTGGGAGCTTCTAAAAAGCCTGCCGGTTCTCTGGAAAGCAGCGAGGTAAACTATATTCTTGAGGTCTTTTCACAGAGGAACAACGTAGCTTCCTTTGACGAATATTTCAGCACGAGAGATAAACCTGCGGTCAAGGAGGAAAAGAAGCCGGCAAAGAAAAAGACTTCCTCCAAAACGGAAAAGGCTCCGGAAAAAGCCGAGGAAAAGGCTCCTGCCAAGCAGGAGAACAAGCCGTCTGAAAAAGCGGCTGCCAAGAGCTCCGCAAAGCAGGAAAAGCCAAAGGAAAAACCCGCTCAGAAAACAGAGGCAAAGCCTCTTCCCAAGCCTATACAGAATCAGGGAAACAAAAACGACAGGTTCAACGCTCAGCAGGCTCTTAAAAACAGCGGACAGAAAAAGGTCAAGGATCAGAAGCATCAGGATAAGAACAAGCCTGCCGAACAATCCAATAAAAAGAAGCTGGACGTCAAATTCGCCGACGCTGCCGCAGTGGTGGATCAGAAGATACACACCGTAGATACCAGAGGCTCCTACGTTGAAATGGATAAGTACAACGAAAAGTACGACAACATGGCTAACGCCTCCGGCGGAGGAAACCGCAAAAAGGATAATTTCTCCAAAAAGCAGAAGCTTACTCAGAAGTCCCAGCAGAGAAAGAACCAGCAGTATTCCACAAAGAAAGAGACCGAAACGGAAAAGCTCCGCAGACTCGAGCTTGAAAGAGCCAGAAAGCAGCAGCTAAAGGTGCTTATCCCCGACGAGATCGTCGTTTCCGAGCTTGCCTCAAGACTTAAGGTCGCAGCCTCAGAGGTAATAAAGAAGCTTATGCAGCTCGGAGAAATGTGTACGATAAATCAGGTCATAGACTTTGATACGGCTTCCCTTGTTGCCGAGGAGCTCGGCGCTAAGGTAGAAAAAGAGGTCATCATCACCATAGAGGAACGCCTTATAGACGATTCCGACGATGACGGCGAGGGCATCGAGCGCGCTCCCGTAGTTGTTGTAATGGGACACGTTGACCACGGCAAGACCTCGCTTCTTGACAAGATAAGGAATTCCAACGTTACCTCAACGGAAGCCGGAGGAATAACCCAGCATATAGGCGCATACAGAGTTACCTGCAAGGGCAAGGAGATAACGTTCCTTGATACTCCCGGTCATGAAGCCTTTACATCAATGAGAGCAAGAGGCGCGTCCGTTACGGATATTGCCATACTTGTAGTTGCCGCGGACGACGGTATCATGCCGCAGACTATAGAAGCCATAAATCACGCCAAGGCTGCGGGAGTTTCCATAATCGTAGCTATAAATAAAATGGATAAAGAGGGCGCAAACCCTGACGCCATCAAGCAGCAGCTCACCGAATATGACCTTGTCGTTGAGGAATGGGGCGGCGACGTTATATGCGTTCCCGTTTCGGCAAAGACCGGCGAGGGCATAGACGATCTGCTTGAAAATATCCTTCTCGTTGCGGAAGTTGCGGAACTTAAAGCAAATCCCAACC
>CANQZS010000155.1 GCA_947628385.1 uncultured Clostridia bacterium
TTATCGGGTTTGGTAAGAGCGATCATTTCATCGACCCATTTGTTGACATTCGGATTTTTGGTAAGAGACATAATTTTTGCAGCTCCTTTGTAAAAAATTGAAATTGAAACAAGAAAATCCCTGCGCCATTGCAAAAATTTTCAAATTTCCCACAAATACTATTATATCTCAATTCCGTCAACAAGTCAAGGGGAGAATTATTACATTTTTATGTAGGGCGAAATATTACAAAATGGTAACAATTTTAAAATTTCTCTTGACAAGCTCCTCCGAAAGTGTTATAACTGTATTATGCTAATTAGTACAGTTAATACAACTGCAATATGCAGCGGCTCCATTTTGTAAACCGGAAGTTGCAAATCAAATTGCAAACCGGAATTGCTTGCGCGGCGATATTTTTTACTGTATAATTAAACAGCGAAAGGGTGATAGAATGTACACAATTGACCTGCAAAGCAGAACTCCCATTTATGAACAGCTTTACAAAAAGGTCGTGGAGCTTATCCTTAAAGGCGAGCTCAGATCGGGCGATAAGCTCCCAAGCGTCCGCGAACTGGCAAAATCCCTCGGCGTGAATCCCAACACGGTCTCAAAGGCTTTTCAGCTTTTAGAGCGGGATAAGGTCATATACTCTCTGGCGGGACGGGGCAGCTTCGTCTCGGACGTTACCGCCGACAGTGTAAAGGAAAAAGCGCTTGCGGATTTTGATAAAGCCGCCTCCGAGGCTCTGAAAGCGGGATTTGCCCGCAGCGAGCTTATAGAACGTCTTGGCGGCGGCATATCGGGTGAAAGCAATGAATAGATCCCGTAAAAAGAAAAGCCGCATTTCATTTATATATTTTTTCGCCCTTGTATTTTTTGCGGCAGCGGAGATCATCATTATCCGGAATTATCTCGATGATTCCCATGAAAGCATAGTCGCGGACAATACCGTTAAGGAATATAAGATCTCCGATCCGGAAAACGATCTTCTTATTCTTGTGAACGCCGACAATCCTGTTCCTGAGGATCACGAACCGGATCTTACCGAGCTTTCCAACGGTCAGAGCGTGGATTCGAGAATTTATCCCGATCTGCAAAAAATGTTCGACGATATGCGGGAACAGAAAATTTACCCCGTTGTGGGAGAGGGGTACAGAACAGCCGAGGCTCAGCAAAAGGCTATGGAAGATAAAATAGAAGCCTACGAAAACGACGGCTTTGGCAAAAAGCTTGCAAAAAAGCTTGCCGCCGAACAGGTAGCCGCGGTGGGGACAAGCGAGCACCAGTTAGGTCTTGCGGTAGACATCAACGCGGACAAAACTAAGTCGGACAACGATGAGGTCTACGCTTGGCTTGCGGAAAACGCCTATAAATACGGCTTCATTCTCCGTTATCCTGCCGACAAGGTGAAGATCACGGGCTTCGATTATGAACCGTGGCATTACCGCTATGTGGGAAAGGAAAATGCGGAAAAGATCTATTCCTCCGGCTTATGCCTTGAGGAATATGTCGAAGGTCTGGCGGAAAACTGATTTTTTACGAAAGGTGGTAAATTTAATGATAGAACTTAAAAACGTGAAAATGGATTTTGACGATTTCAGCGCGCTGAACGGCGTTGACCTTACCATTCCCGAGGGAACGGCGTTCGGACTTCTCGGATCAAACGGCGCTGGTAAATCTACGATACTCCGGCTTTTGTCGGGAGTTTACAAGCAGACAGCGGGCGAAGTGCTTATTGACAGCGAGCCGGTCTACGACAATGTTTCTGTAAAGAACCGTGTGTTTTTCATCAACGATGAAACAGTGCAGTTCGGAAACATGACTCTTAACGATATGCGGAAATATTACAAGGGATTTTATCCGAAATTTTCCGACGAGACTTTCGATAAGCTGAACGGTGTGATAAAGCTCCCTGAAAAAAAGCGCCTTGACAAATTCTCAAAGGGCATGAAGCGGCAGGCGATCGTAATTACCGGACTTGCCAGCGGAACGGATTACCTGCTCCTTGACGAGGCTTTTGACGGTCTTGACCCCACTATGAGGATCATCGTAAAGCGTATGCTTGTGGACGCAATGCTTGACCGCAAGCTGACGGCGATAATATCCAGCCACAACCTGAAAGAAATAAACGAGGTCTGCGATACTGCGGCTCTGCTCCATCAGGGAAAGCTGCTTTTCAACCGCGATCTTGACAGCGTTAAAGGCAGCATACAAAAGGTTCAGGCAGCATTTGAGGGAGAAGTTACCGAAAAGGACTTCGAGGGGCTGAACGTTCTGCACTTTGAAAGGAACCAAAGCATAGTTTACATTATCATCAAGGGCGAAGAGGAGACTATCCGCGCCGAGCTTGAAAAGAAAAATCCGAAGGTCCTTGATATGATACCTCTTACGCTTGAGGAAGTTTTTATCTACGAAATGGAGGGTATGGGTTATGACTACAACGGCATCAGATAAAAAATATTTCCCCGCTTTTCATAACTGGAAATGCGGGATACGGTCGCAGAAAAAATTAGGGATAATAATTCTTATACTGCATATGCTTGCAGTTCCCACAGTAATTTTATCTGCAATAATTTCAATTTGCACGGGACATCAGATCGACAATGCAGAGCCCTATGGAGCAATTGCAATATTCACCACAGCGGCGGCAGGATCTCTGGGAATTTTCACTGCGGTGGAAAGCTTTAAATGCCTTTACAGCCGTTCGGTGGTGGATATGAAATTATCTCTGCCCATGACGTCCGATCAGAGATTCATTTCAAACTATCTCACGGGACTTTTCACCTATATTGCGCCTTTCCTTGCGGCGCAGATAATAGGGATCATTCTTATGTGCTGCGGACTTATATTCATGGACGGAAAAACCTTTGAATATGTTTATTATTCTTACCCCGAACCGACAAGAATACCATATGTATGTGAATTTTTCCATGAAGCCATGCCGTATTATTTCAGACTGCTTTTATGCGGTATCCTTACAATGGTAATGCTTTACACTCTTACGGTGCTTGTTACAGTCTGCTGCGGAAGTAAATTCGAGTGCATAGCATATTCTCTCATAATAAACGGAGTAATTCCACTTACGATACTTGCGGCATTTTATTCTTTGTATGCTTCACAGTTCGGACTTGTTGCTGATATTCCTATGGTGAATGTCATATCCTGCATATGCCCCGCAGGCGGAATATACAGAGCCGCATTGGAAATGGAAGACAGTGGAAATATTATTCAGACTGGTTATATCCATACATGGATATGGGCGGTAATTTTCCTGCTTGTGACAATTTCATTCGGCGCGCTGGCGTTTTTCCTCTACCGCAGGCGCCGTGCGGAACAGGTCTCAAAGCCTTTTGTTTTCAAGCTTGTATATTACATCATTATAACGGGGATCATATTCTGCATATTTGTTCTGTTTGACGACGGCGGAATATCGCTCATTCCGACAATAATCGTAACGGCAGTAATTTACATGATATTTGAAGTTGTGGCAAACCGCGGTTTCAAAAAATTCTGGCTCAGCGGAATAAAATATATTGCCACGGTAGCATTTTCAATTGCTCTGGTATTTGCCGCAAACAAAACGGAAGGTTTCGGAGCGGTTTATAAAGTTCCCTCGGAAAAAAGCGTGGATTCGGTAACGATCGACTACAACGGATTTTTCGGCGATCTCAAATTCCTTGACCAAGTAACTCTTTCCGAACAGCAGAATATTGAAGCGGTAATTAACGCGCATAATATTGTTCTTGAAGATCACAAAAGCAAAGCCGAAACAGACGTAAATCTTTCGGCCACTCTTAATATCGACTACAAGCTGAAAAACGGTCTTCACCTCAGAAGATATTACAGCAATGTAACGCCGTCGATGTATGAGAAATTTTCCTGCATAGATCTTTCGGACGAATTCAAAAAGCAGGCTGCGGATGGAGCCAAGGAAATGTTCGATACTGTCAAGAACGATATACGGTCATATCTTGAAACAGATAATAATATGCATGACAGCAGTTACAATGATAATCGGGGAAAAATAACGCTTTCTGTCAGAGGTTTTTCTGTTCCCGAACAGAGCGCGTCCTCATATTACCTGTATAACCATAACTTTTTTGAAAATGTACGCGACGCCTACATCAAGGATATTATGGCTATAAACGAAGATAATTATTATCATTCTGAGCTTACCGAAATTTACATTCTTACTATGGGATATACGCGGGTAAGTTTCCCTGCGTCCTTTGAAAATACTCTCAGTGCTCTTGCGGATTATGACCTTAAAGCAGTTCACATTGAGGACTATTCAAGCGGAGAGCTATGGCGTGCATTTACTTCCGAGCATCTGGAATCGCCGATGATATGCACTGCCGATGAATGGCGGGATATTCTCGGAATAACCGATGACAGCGTGCTTTATCCTCAGTATTCAAAAAAATTATATTATTCGCAGGATAATGATAATTACCTTGCAACCATTCTGGACGATGACTTTTTTGACATAATAAGGCACGCCCAGCCGAGGAATATTGTTGCGGAAAACGGATATGTTATAGAGGTACAGGGAACGCTTTACACGATCCCGCCGGAATATTACGACGCAGCAAAGCGCCTTATGGCAAGCCGTGGAAAATATTCGGAATATTATCCCGAAGATCAATATGCGAGATAAGAAGCGTCCTGTACAGAACCGCGTTTAAAAAGGTTTGCGGCAGACGGATAACAGGACGCAGAAAGCATAACCCCTGCGG
>CANQZS010000156.1 GCA_947628385.1 uncultured Clostridia bacterium
AAAGGCTCTGCCTTTGGAATCCGCAGCCTTGAAAGGCTGGCGAACTTTTTTCTGAATTTTGCGCTTCGCGCAAAATTGTTAATCACGCACTATATTAAAAAATTCTACAAATTTTGCAAAATCTCTTTTCAAATCCTGCAAAATGTGTTATAATGTTCATGTTGCTTACTAATAAACCCGTTCAGGATCTGAAGATCCCGAACAGCTATCTAAGGGAGGATATGTAATCATGAGTAAAATAAGAATAGGCATCGTCGGATACGGAAACCTCGGCAGAGGTACTGAGCTTGCTATAAAACAAACTCCCGATACCGAACTCGTTTGCGTTTTTACAAGACGTGATCCCAAAAGCGTAAATATCATTACTAAAGACGTTCCGGTCTACCCCGTCAGCGAGATCGCTTCTCATAAGGACAGCATAGACGTCCTTATCCTCTGCGGTGGAAGCGCTACCGACCTGCCCGTGCAAGGTCCTAAGCTCGCGGAAATGTTCTGCACGATCGACAGCTTCGATACTCACGCAAAAATTCCGGAATATTTCGGAAAAGTTGACGCCGCTGCCAGAAAGGGAGGAAATGTCAGCATAATATCAGTCGGCTGGGATCCCGGTATGTTCTCCGTCATGAGACTTTACGGCAACTGTATACTCCCCGACGGCAAGGACTACACCTTCTGGGGCAAGGGCGTTTCTCAGGGACATTCCGACGCGATCCGCCGCGTAGAGGGCGTTGCCGACGGAAAACAGTATACTATCCCCGTTGCCGCCGCTGTCGAAGCGGTAAGGAGCGGTGCCGATCCTGAGCTTACCACCCGTCAGAAGCATACAAGAGAATGTTTCGTAGTCGCCAAGGAGGGCGCAGACAAAGCAAAGATCGAATCGGAGATCAAAAATATGCCGAATTATTTCTCCGATTATGACACCACCGTACACTTTATCTCTCAGGAGGAGCTTGACCGCGATCATAAGGCTATCCCCCACGGCGGTTTTGTTATCAGAAGCGGAAAGACCGGCATCAACGGCGAAACAAAGCATATAGTTGAATATAACCTGAAGCTCGGTTCCAATCCGGAATTTACATCAAGCATACTCGTAGCATATGCAAGAGCTGCCTACAGGCTCCACAAGGAGGGTCAGTGCGGCGCTAAGACCGTATTTGACATTGCTCCCGCATATCTTTCTCCCAAGAGCGGAGACGAGCTCAGAGCTTCCATGCTTTGATCCTTTGTACACTTTATGAGCGGAAATCAGTATAAAATATCAATTAAAAACGATCTCGGATATGAAATAAATCGTGTCCGAGATCGTTTTATTATTTAAAAAATTCTGCGCGATCTGCAATTCCGGATCTGAGATCAGATCCGATCATTACCGCCATAAGTTTTTATAAAAGCGTCAAAATGACGTTTCAGCTCCGCTGTGGGAAGTCCTACTACATTAAAGAAATCCCCCTCTATACCCTTGACAAGCAGACAGCCTCTGCCCTGTATGCCGTAAGCTCCTGCTTTATCCATAGGTTCACCAGTGGAAACATATTCCATTATATCGTCATCGCTGAGAGGATAGAATTCCACGTCTGTTCTGCATGAAAAGCTGTCGGAAACGTTCCCGCAGCAAATACATACTCCCGTTACCACCATATGCTTTTTTCCGGAAAGCTTTTTCAGCATTTTAACGGCTTCCTCATTATCCGCCGGCTTGCCGAGGATCTCCCCGTCCACGATGACCACCGTATCGCTGCCGATAACTATGCCGTCGGGAAATTTTCCGGAAATATATCCTGCCTTTCTGACTGCCAGATATTCCGCGCATTTTTCCGCCGGAATGTCCTCCGGCAGCGTTTCATCAATATCCGCAGGAAATATCTCAAATTCTTTGACAATATATTTCAGCAGCTCCTGCCTCCTCGGAGAAGCAGAAGCAAGTATCACCCGTTTATTCAACAGTATCCTCCTTTCCGAGCGGATCCTTATCCGATCATATAAACTCAAATCGGCGGCAACCCTGTGGTGCCGCCGAAAAAAGCATGATTACCTATCAATTATATACTGCGAGCTCTTCGTCAACGATATTCATATATTCCTCTCTTGCCTGAGTCCAGCTCTCGAACTGCTCGTTTGCAATTCCGTCATAGAGAGTTCTGATAACGCCGTTGTCGCCTGTCATGGTAGGAGATATTCCGCTTCCGTAATCATAAGCGAAGATGTACTTTTCATCATCGTTGAAGCCCATTACGAAATCGTAGGTCTCTTCCGTCCAGCCCGCGTTATTTTTAAGGAATTTATCCTTAGTTACCTGTGTATACTGCGGATCATAGTTTACCATTCTGTTTATATCGAGCCATGTCTTTACAACATCGTCATTCTGGCTGCCCTTTACCCACATATAAGCAACTATTCTCTTGGCAACATAGTCAACGTCCTGATCCGGATCTCTCGGGAAAGGAACTATCTGGATAACGTCGTCCGGATATGTTTCCGCAACGCTGTTATAAGCCCATGTTCCCATACCGTAGAAGAGCGTTTCGCCGCCGTTGTCGAATACGTCGTTCTGGAACCAGCCGCGCTTTACAAGTGTGTGCGCCCAAATATCCTCAAGACCGTGCATAGCCTTTTCGATCTTTGCGCTGTAAAGATTGTTTGTAAACTTGTCTCCGTCATATGTTACCAGCGTATCTCCGGAGGTGTAAACGAAAGCGTTTGCCCAATATCCGCAGATGCCGTAGCGATCAGTACCCTGTTCAACATATGTATTCATAAGGTCGATGAAAGTATTCCAGTTCCAGTTGCCCTCAAGCCACATTTCGTAAGGATCGTCAAGGGATTCCTCCTCAACTCTTGTCTTATCGTACATAAGGAGCTGGAAATCGTTGAAGCTGTAGCACAGCGGAGCGATATAATGCTCGCCGTTCCATGACAGCTTATCGGCAGTGCCCTTAACGTCAGCCCACATGGGATCCTCCCAGTCGATAAGCGGATCTACGGACTGGAATCTGCCCTGACTTATATCATAGGGGAAGTTACGGTCTGAATATATGAAAATATCCGGAGGAGATCCGCCCAGAATAGCGGTAGCCAGATCATCGTACTGCGTAGTAGTCGTAGTAGGTATATATTCGATCTTTGCGCCGTAGGTATCCTCCAAGATAGCCACCTCGGTAGAACGTTCAGGGCTGTCATTTGTCGGGTTCAGGTCGTAGAATCCCATCCATTTGAGGGTCTTTCCGCTGATGTCCACTTCGGAATCCACGGCTTCCTCAGCGACTGTTACCTCTATATTGTCACCTGTCCATTCTGTTTTTGCGGTAGTAGTGGTAGCGGTAGTATCGTCAGCGCTTCCCGATCCTCCGTCGCTTGAGCAGGAGGCAAATGAAGCGACAACAGTCATTGCCATTATACCCGCAAGGATCCTTGATTTTTTCACAAAAAATTCCTCCTATCAATAAGAATACAAGCTTTAATGTAATCGTTTGCAAAAATTATCCGGCATGGCGGACAAATTCGCATTAAATATACTGAAATAATTATACCATAATTCATATAATATGTCAACAATATATTTTTCTTTTGTAAATATACACAAATTGTCATAATGATTTTACAGCATAAATACATCTTATACCGGTCCCCGATCATAAATGTATAAAAAAGATCAAGCAAAAGCTTGAATCAGTCTGTAGAAAAAGTGCGCGAAGCGCAAAGCAAAAAAATACCCGCCGCGCATAACATCGTCAAACGCGGCGAGTATGATATTCTTATCATCAATAGAGATTTGACAGAAGCTTTCTCTTTTCCTGAGCGAATTCGCTGGAAGTAATAACGCCATTGTCAAGCATGGATCTAAGCTTTTTCATAGCCGTCTCAAATTCATCAAGAGACATTTCTACTCCGCTCTTTTCGATTATCGGCTCGGACTCAACCTCCGGCTCGATCTCAGGAACAGGCTCTGCGTGCTTTACAGGCTCCGGCTGAGCGCGTCTCTTGGCGATCTCCTGCTGCGGATCAAGCTCTTCAATATCAGCAGATCTGAAAAAGCTTGTAACGATCTTTGGCTCTTCAAGCTTATTAACATTATCCGGAATGATAAGCTCGTCAATTTCGGCTGGCTTTTTCTGGAGTATCTCATCGGGGATCGAGTTAAGCGCTTCATCGTCAGGTTCTGATTCAACAGCTGCCATTGAGGAGCTTGTAACGATCTCATCGCTGCTGATACCAAGGTATTCGTCAAGACCGACAATATCGTCAACGGTGACCGATCCGCCTGTAGGAGGAGCAGGGATATTCTTTGTGAGATTATACTCTTCCTCAACATCTACCTCCGGCTCGGGGATCCTTTGCAGTGATTTCTCCGGCTTTCCATGCCGCATAGACTTCTTTCCAGTTGTCCGGGAAAGTGATTCCAGGCCGTCCCAGGCGCTTACCGTTGGCCTTTGCCGCCGCTATTCCTTCCGCTTGCCGTTGGCGTATGGTCTGCCTCTCCTGTTCCGCTATGGAGCTTAAAACCTCAATAAGAATATTGTTTATCATATCAAATATCCAACTCTGCTCCTTTGGAAGCTCTATAAGCGTAGTGGGTAAATCAAGTACCTTAAGTCTTATTCCATTTGCTTTGAAATACTCAAGCTCCTTTTTTATGTCCTCCTTGTTCCTCGACAGCCTGTCAAGGCTTTTGATAACAAGAGTATCTCCCTTCCTGAGAA
>CANQZS010000157.1 GCA_947628385.1 uncultured Clostridia bacterium
TCCTTTACATATGCCTGCTCAAGGAGACAGTTCTCACTGTAATACTTGCCTACCTTGCCCTCTGCGATCTTTGCCCTTACCTGCTCAGGCTTGGAAGCCATCTTGGGATCCTCAGCCATCTGTGTCATGATGATCTTCTTTTCCTCATCAAGAACTTCTGCAGGAACGGACTCTCTGTTCAGATATGCAGGATTCATTGCAGCTACCTGAAGAGCACAGTTCTTGCCGACCTCAAATACCTTGTCAGCAGGAAGATCCGTGTCAAGCTTTACCATAACGCCTATGCTTCCGCCGCCGTGAACGTAAGGAACAAGAACACCCTCAAGCCTCTTGAAACGACGGATCACCATGTTCTCTCTGATCTTGATGAACAGATCCTGTAATGACTCCTCAACGCTCTTGCTTCCGCCGCTGATAGTCGCTGCCTTGAGAGCCTCAACATCTGCGGGATCCTTTTCTATAACAGTCTTTGCAACATTTGCAACAAATGCCTTGAATTCATCATTGTTTGCCGCAAAGTCAGTCTCGATATTAACCTCTACAACAGCGCCTACATTGCCCTCTACAACGGAAGTAACGATACCCTCCGCAGCAACTCTGGAGCTCTTCTTTGCCTGTGTTGCAAGTCCCTTTTCACGGAGAATGGTAATTGCCTTTTCAGTGTCGCCCTCAGCCTCTTCAAGAGCCTTTTTACAGTCCATCATACCTACTCCGGTAGCTTTCATAAGATCTTTTATTTCCTGTACGGATGCAGCCATTTTTATTCCTCCTAAAAATTCATTATTTCCGAAATACGGCAGACAATTAACGTCTGCCGCAGATCATGTATGTTGTTGATATTAAATTTATTCAGCAGCTTCCTCTGCCTCTGCCTCTTCGGCAGCAACAGCCTCCTGCTCACCCTGTCTGCCCTCGATAACAGCATCAGCCATAGCGCCTGCAATAAGCTTTACAGCGCGGATAGCGTCGTCATTTCCGGGGATAACGTAATCAACGTCGTCAGGATCGCAGTTTGTATCAACTATTGCAACTATGGGGATACCAAGCTTCTTTGCTTCTGCAACAGCGATCTTTTCCTTTCTCGGGTCAACGACGAAGAGAGCGCCGGGAAGCTTTGTCATTGTCTTGATACCGCCAAGATATTTTTCAAGCTTTTCAATTTCAAGCTGGAGCTTTACAACTTCTTTCTTGGGGAGAAGATTGAATGTTCCGTCCTCCTCCATCTGGTGGAGCTGTTCAAGTCTCTTGATACGTCTCTGGATAGTCTTGAAGTTTGTCATCATACCGCCGAGCCATCTTGCGTTTACATAGTGAACGCCTGCACGAACGGCTTCCTCCTTAACGGAATCGCCTGCCTGCTTCTTTGTTCCTACAAAGAGAACAGTGTCGCCGTTTTCGGCAACGGACTTGATGAAGTTATAAGCCTCGTCAAGCTTCTTTACCGTTTTCTGTAAGTCGATGATGTAGATGCCGTTTCTTTCCGTAAAGATGTACGGAGCCATTTTCGGGTTCCATCTTCTGGTCTGGTGACCGAAGTGAACGCCTGCTTCGAGAAGCTGTTTCATTGATACTACGCCCATTTGTAGTTCCTCCTAATAAAATATGGTTTTTTTCCTCCGCATGGCATATATCACCGGAAGCTTAATTTTGGGAAAGCACCGCCGGCAAAAGCTCATGCGTGCGAATTTCTGCATTTGGCGGAAAATTCCGCTGCCGCAAACATTGCCTAGATATTATACCACATTTTTTACGGAATTGCAAGTCCTGTCAATTGTGCTATTTTAACAAATTTTTCAGTCCGTTTGAATGTCTTTTTGCCAATTCTGCCTCACCGACAGAAATAAGAATGGTATCCACACCGATTATCTCAATATCTCCACATTCGATGATAAGGTCGTCCTCACGTCCCAATAGACCGAAAAATCTTGCTCTTCCGTAAACTATGAACGATCTTACCTTAGAATCCTCCGTATCGAATTCAATATCGTCCACAAATCCGAGACGCGCTCCGTTTTTTATGTTGATTATCTCTTTATTTTTTATTTCCGCAAGAGTACATTTCATAAATAAAAGCTCCTCCCGAAAAAAATTCCGAACCGTTACAGGATATGCTCCGGAGAGCTTGTATTATGACCCCTTTACTTATACATTGAAACGTGTTCAAATCCGTCCAGAAGCTTGTCAAGCCTTTTGAACGCGAGCCGAGTTCCCCTTGCCACGCAGGATAGAGGATCGTCCGCAATACAGCATTTTACGCCTATCTCCGCCGCCATGAGCCTATCAAGACCGAACAGCAATGCTCCGCCGCCTGTGAGATATATCCCGTTTTTGTAAATATCCCCCACCAGCTCCGGAGGAGTCTTTTCAAAAACGGTTTTCGTACCGTTGATGATCTCCCTTACCTGATCTATTATCGCCTCGTAAATATCGTAATCCGTAAGCTCTATCTGTTCCGGCAGACCTCTTACAAGGTGCCTGCCCTTAACGACTATCTTCCTGCTGCCGTCCGGAGAATACACGTTAGCCGCCGCGATCTTGGCGTTTTCCGCAGTTTTTTCACCTATCAGCAATCTGTACCTTGCGCTTACGTATTTAACGATAGACTTATCGAGCTTTTCTCCTGCGATCTTCATGGAAAGCTTTGCAACTACTCCGTTCAGCGAAATGATCGCCGCGTCGGTGGTACCGCCGCCAATATCCACCACCATGTTCCCGTCGGGAGCGGAAATATCGACTCCTGCTCCGAGGATCGCAGCAACAGGCTCCTCGATAAGGTATACCTGCCTTGCTCCGGCGATCTTTGCCGCTTCCACAACGGCGCGGCTCTCCACGTCCGTTACCGAGGAGGGTATGCACATTACTATATTCGGCATGAAAAGCTGCTTTCCGGTGACCTTTTCGATAAAAGCCGTTATCATTTCCTCGGTCATTTTATGATCGGATATTACTCCGTCGCTGAGAGGACGAACTACCGTTATATGATCCGGAGTTCTGCCTATCATTCTGTATGCGTCGTTCCCGACGGCGATCACCTCGTTTGTTTTTTTGTTGAACGCTACTACCGACGGCTCGTCCAGAACAACGCCCTTGTTTCCCATAGCGATCAGAACGTTTGCCGTTCCGAGATCTATACCAATATCCAAGCTCAAGCACCCTCCCTGATCGAATCATTAAGCTCCGTTACGGCGCAGACTGCCGCTATTATCCTTTCCGCTCCGAGGGAACGCACAAGTCCCGCGCACTCATTCAGAGTTGCTCCGGTGGTAAGAATATCGTCGCAGATCATAACGCTTTTGCCGTTAAGCGGAACGTTCCCTGTATAGAACAAAGACTTTACACTTTCCGCACGGTCCTTTCTGTCAAGCTCATGCTGCTGTACTGCCGAATCCCGCTTGAAGATAATATCCTTTCTGACGGGAGCCGGAATGAGTACGCCTATCCGCTCCGCAAGCAGCTCCGCCTGATTATATCCGCGCTTTGCACGCTTTTTCCTGCCCATAGGAACGGGTACCACCATATCCGGCTTCGGAACGTTTTCCTTTCCCATATGCGATACAATATCCCTTGCCGCATATCCGGCAATATTTCCCTCGCCATTTGTCTTGAACCGGAGCATGGCGCTTCTGACGGAGCTTTCGTTATAAAAGCAGGACGCGAACACCATATCCCAATTAAAGCCGCTGCCGCACTGACATTTCAGCTTTCCGCAGCGCCGGCATATAAGCTCGTCAGCCTTTGAGATATTTTCTTTGCAATCCTTGCAGATAGTTTCGTTCCACATGATAAAATTCCCACAGAACGGGCATCTGTTGGGAAATATAATGTCAAGTGCGAAGTCTTTACACTTTTGTGCAAATGAAGTCATAGGATCATATCTCCTTTTCAAGCATATCTCTCAGACAGGTATACCTGAGCGTTCTGCGGTTGTTGTTGACCATAGACTCCACAGCTCTCAGCGAGCCTACGATTATAAGCAGCTTTTTCGCTCTTGTTACCGCCGTATAGAGGAGGTTCCTGTAATAAAGCTTTTCAAATCCTCCGAGAAGCGGGATTATCACCGCGTTGAACTCGCTTCCCTGACTTTTATGCACCGAAACGGCATACGCAAGCTCAAGCTGATCGAGCATTTCATATGTATACTCGGCGATCCTGCCGTCAAAGTCGATATAAAGTCTGCTTTCCGCCCTGACCGCCTTTATGATTATGCCAATATCCCCGTTGAAAATACCCGTTCCATGCTCGCTGCCCTTTTTCCATTCTATGTCATAGTTATTTTTTACCTGCATCACCTTATCGCCTTGGCGGAACGTATAAAGCACGCCTTTTATATCCGTTTTGTCCTTATCCGGCGGATTTATAGCCTGCTGGAGAGTCTTGTTCATCTCCACGACTCCGAGAGCGCCCTTTCGCGACGGGCAAAGCACTTGAACGTCCTCCTCCGGAGAGAATCCGTAAGCCGCAGGAAGTCTGTTCACCGCCAGATCCACCACCGTTTCCGACGCCGAGGAATAATCGAGCCTTTGCATAAAGAAAAAATCATTGTCCGACCTTGTAAGATCCGGCTGGATACCGTTCACGATCTTATGAGCGTTAGTAACTATGCAGCTTTGCTGTGCCTGACGGAAAATTTCCGTCAGCTGTACAACCGGAAGTTTCCCGCAGCCGATCATATCTTTAAGAACATTT
>CANQZS010000158.1 GCA_947628385.1 uncultured Clostridia bacterium
GCCCTTGCCGCGCTCCGCAGAGCGCGGAATCCTTTGCTTCAGGAGCTCCGCAAGGGGTGAATTGAAACCGCGAAGCGGATTCAAGAGGGGGCTGCCCTGCGATAGAGGGCGCCCCCTCAAACTAACGGCTTATGTTATGTAAGCCTTTTGAAACAGTCCGGTGGACTGTTTCAAAATCAATTTAATATTTTTTCTACAGTCTGAGTCGCAGCGGCTTTCAGCTTCCTGTTTTAGCAATTTGCACATTTACAAGTGCAAATTCTTGTAATATTAACATAATTTCAGATTTATTTCCCGCCGTATTGACTTTTTACTTGAAAAATGTTATAATTATCTATATTTGATTAATTTTAACTTATAATAAATCTCAGGAGGTCTTGAAAATGTCAAGAGTTTACAATTTCAGCGCAGGTCCGGCTGTTCTGCCGGAGGAGGTTCTCAGGGAAGCAGCAGACGAAATGCTCGATTATAAGGGAACAGGTATGTCCGTTATGGAAATGTCACACCGTTCCAAGGCTTATGACGAGATAATCAAGGACGCGGAAAAGGATATTCGCGATCTTATGAATATCCCCGATAACTATAAGGTCCTGTTCTTACAGGGCGGCGCTTCTCAGCAGTTCGCAGCCGTACCTATGAACCTTATGAAAAATAAGAAAGCTGCTTACATCATCACCGGTCAGTGGGCTAAAAAGGCTTATCAGGAAGCTCAGATCTTCGGTGAAGCCGTTGCCGTTGCTTCATCTGCGGATAAGACCTTTTCATATATCCCCGATTGCTCCGATCTGGATATTCCGGAGGACGCAGACTATGTTTATATCTGCGAGAACAATACCATTTACGGAACAAAGTTCTGGCAGCTCCCCAACACAAAGGGCAAGGATCTTGTTGCGGACGTTTCCTCATGCTTCCTGTCCGAACCGGTGGACGTTACAAAGTACGGCGTTATCTACGGCGGCGTTCAGAAAAACGTTGGTCCTGCGGGCGTTGTTATCTCGATCATTCGTGAGGATCTTATCCGCGACGACGTTCTCCCCGGCACTCCTACCATGCTGAAATGGAAAACTCAGGCTGATAACGACAGCCTTTACAACACACCTCCATGCTACGGTATCTATATCTGCGGCAAGGTGTTCAAGTGGATAAAGAAAATGGGCGGTCTTGAAGCTATGAAGGCTCACAACGAGAAGAAAGCCAAGATCCTCTATGATTATCTTGACGAGAGCAAGCTCTTTAAGGGCACAGTTGAAAAGAAAGACCGTTCGCTGATGAACGTTCCTTTCATCACAGGCAACGAGGAGCTCGACGCTAAGTTCGTTAAGGAATCCAAGGCTGCCGGTCTTGAAAACCTTAAGGGTCAGAACTGTGGGCGGTATGAGAGCTTCCATCTATAACGCTATGCCTATCGAGGGCGTTGAAAAGCTCGTTGAATTCATGAAAAAGTTCGAGAAAGAAAACGGCTGAGATCCTTTCGTCGAAAAATTTTCAATGAAAAATGACTTATAGGAGGAAAGACCCATGGCAAAGAAGCCGGAAAGATTCAGGATAATATATTCACAGGGGATTGCACCCCAATATAGAATAGCCGTTGACACTTCAACAGGCGTGAATTATATTATTTATACCGAGGGATACGCCGGCGGGATCACCGTTCTCCTTGACAAGGATGGCAAGCCGGTGGTCACTCCGGAATTTATCGACGATACCATAGGTTTTTCTGTAGAAAAATAAAAAATTATTCTGAAAGCAGGTAATAGAAATGTTCAATATACAGACACTCAATAAGATCGCAAAATGCGGCACAGACATTTTCGACAAAGCTAAATATACCGTTGCCGATGATGTTGCAAACCCCGATGCGATAATGGTACGCAGTGCTAAAATGCACGATATGGAATTTGCTCCCAATCTTCTTGCCATCGCAAGAGCGGGCGCAGGCGTAAACAATATCCCCGTTGACAAGTGCGCGGAGCAGGGAATAGTTGTTTTCAACACTCCCGGCGCAAACGCAAACGGCGTTAAGGAGCTTGCTCTGGCAGGAATGATCCTTGCTTCAAGAGACGTTATCGGCGGCGCAAACTGGGTACAGGCAAACAAAGCCGATCCCGATATTGCAAAGAGCGTTGAAAAGAACAAGTCACAGTTCGCAGGAACTGAGATCAAGGGCAAGACTCTTGGTATAATCGGTCTGGGAGCCATCGGAGGTCCTCTCGGAAACGCTGCGGTAAATCTCGGAATGAGAGTTCTGGGCTGCGATCCGTATATTTCCATTGACGCTGCATGGCACCTTTCCGAAAACATCGAGAGAGTAAAGACAAGAGAGGAAATTTTCAAAAATTCCGATTATATCACTCTTCACACTCCTCTTGTTGTAAACGACGATCCCAGCGTAAACACAAAGCATATGATAAATGCCGACACTATCGCTATGATGAAAGACGGCGTTATCATTATGAATTTCGCCCGTGATACTCTTGTTGACGACGACGCTATGGAAGCTGCTCTCAAATCCGGCAAGGTTCGCCGCTATATCACCGACTTCCCCAATGAGAAAACCGCCAATATGGAGGGCGTAATAGCGATCCCTCATCTTGGAGCTTCTACCGAGGAATCCGAGGATAACTGCGCAGTAATGGCTGCAAATGAGCTTGTTGAATACATGGAAAAGGGAAACATCATCAATTCCGTAAACTTCCCCAATGCTGAAATGGACGCTGCGGGAACAAAGATCTGCGTTATGCACAAGAACGTTCCCGACGTTATCTCCAAGCTTACATCTGTTCTCGGAGATCTTAGCATCAACATTGAGAACATGGTAAGCAAGTCCAAGAAAGACTATGCCTACACAATGCTTGACGCTATGGGCAATATCACAGACGATATTGTAAAGAAGCTTGCAGCTGTTGACAGTGTTATAAAGATAAGAGTTATAAAGTGATCCCCGAAAGGAGTATAAGGATATGAATGAAGTAAATTTCGATCAAAGCGATGTTGACCAGAACAGGACTATCGTTATGCTTACCTGCATTATTGAGATCATAGTACCATTTATATTTTTTCTTCCTTTAGTAGCCTGTAAGGAATCCGAATATGGAAAATTCTATGCAAATCAGTGTTTTCTGCTGTTTATTTGTGATGTAGTTGCCGGAGTTTTGACAAGGATCCCGATAATTTCCTATCTCGGTTGGGTGATAGGCGTTGTAATGCTTGTGGTGGGAATAATCAACGCCATAAACGCATATAACGGCGTAAGAAAGGGCATACCTCTTATAGGCACGATAGAAATATTCAAGTAAAAGATCGACCGCTTCGGAAAATCCGGAGCGGTCTTTTTATCATGAATTTTCTGCTATCGTAAAATCTACCTGCCCTGTGGAAACATCAGCCGCAGCACAAATTACCCTTACCTTGTCACCTATCCTGTAAACAGGCTTTCCAAATTTCATAAACGTGAATCTTCCGTCAAAATCATATGGACCGTTTTCCAGCGATTCGATCCGCACAAGCCCCTCTATCGTGTTGGGAAGCTCAACAAAGAACCCGTAATCATGCACCGATGAAATGATCCCCTCAAATTCCTCACCAAGATGAGCGCTCATATATTCCGCAATGTAGCAATCCTCACAGTCCCTTTCCACAAGCATTGCCCTTAGCTCACATTCCGACGAGGTCTTTGCAGCTTCCGACGCAAATCCGGCGTAACGCTTTATTATATGCTCCTTGCTCGCTTTGTCATAACAAAGACTTGTCAGTATACGGTGTATTGCAAGATCGGGATAACGGCGTATCGGCGATGTGAAATGTGAATAATCTTCAAGCACAAGACCAAAATGTCCGAGAGGCTCGTCGGAATACTTCGCCTTTGCCATGGATCTGAGAACCATTTTATTTATCATCGGCGAAAAAGGAGAATCCGCAGTCTTTTCAAGTATTTCAGCCAGCTGCTTAGGCTTGACTTCCGAAAGATCAGGGACCGCTATTCCCATTTGCGAAACGGTTTCCGCAAGATCCTGTATCCTTTCCGGAGAGGGATCCTCATGTACACGGTAAACAAAGGGTATGCCCTTTTCCTTTGCCAGACGCGCGGCTGAGGTGTTCGCCATAAGCATGAACTCTTCAATGATGATCTCGCTCTTTCCGCGCTCTTTTCTTTTAACATCGGTGCATATACCGTTTTCATCGATAATGATCTTACATTCCGGCGAATCTATCTGCGGCGCGCCTCTGCGGAGCTTATTCGCATTGAGTATTGCCGCAAGCTCGTCCATAAGCAGCAGCTTTTCAATAAGCCCGTCATATTTTTCCGCAAGCTCCTGCGGAAGCTCGGCGCCGCTCTTGATACAGTCAAGGATCTGGTTTATTTCACTGTAAACTCCCTTTACCCTTGAACGAATGATCGTCTTGCTGAATTTGTAGGAAATAAGATGTCCCTCGGCGTCAATATTCATCAGGCAGGAAAATGCAAGCCTGTCCTCATCAGGATTGAGCGAGCATATGCCGTTTGAAAGCTCCTTGGGAAGCATGGGGATAACCTTATCCGCGTAATATATGGACGTTCCCCTGAGCATTGCGTCCTTGTCAAGCTCGGAGCCGGCTCTTACATAATAGGAAACGTCCGCGATATGAACGCCAAGCTCCCAGCCCTGTTCCGTTTTTGAAACGGAT
>CANQZS010000159.1 GCA_947628385.1 uncultured Clostridia bacterium
GCAAGGGCTCCGCCCCTTGACCCCGCAAGCTGGGCTCAGCTTGACCAGCTTTTCAATTTTGCGCTTCGCGCAAAATTTTAGGATATTTCCTCCGAAAGCGTCAGCCATTCGTCCTCGTATTCCGAACAAAGCTTTTTCATATCTTCAAGCGCAGCGCATTTTTCCTGCATTAGCTTGTAATCAGCACATACCTCAGGATCGGCAAGCTCACCTTGAATTGCCGACATTTCATCTTCAAGCCGCGAGATCTCCTTTTCAAGCTCTTTTACACGATTGCGCTTTTTCGCATCAGCTGCACGCTGCTCCTTGGAACGGTACGCCTTTATGCTTTTTTCCTCAGCCGCCTGACGTGCCTTTTCCTGTTTAAGAGCGTCCGCCTCCGCCTGCGCGGCAAGCTGACGTTCACGCTTTGCGGAAATGTAATCTTCAAAACCGCCATTGAAGCTTTCAACGGAATTTTCAGTTATCTCAATTATCCTTGCTGCAATTTTATTCAGAAAATAACGATCGTGAGAAACAAATATTATTGTGCCGCCGTATTCCTCCAATGCCTGTTCAAGAGCCTCCCTTGTGTCAATGTCAAGATGATTGGTAGGCTCGTCAAGAATAAGCACGTTGCCCCGTTCAAGCATCATTATTGCAAAGCATAGCTTCGCACGCTCGCCGCCGCTGATAACTCCCACTTTTTTGAAAACATTTTCACCTACAATACGTACACAGCCAAGCAGAGAACGTATTTCTACATCGTTCATAGTCCTGTATCGGGAATGTACCTCGTCAATGACGGTCTTGCTCATGTCAAGCTGGGCGTTTTCCTGATCGAAATATGAAATTTTAACGTTTTTCGTCCATTCTATACTTCCGTGACTGCATGGAAGCTTGTGCTGTATTATCTTTAAAAGCGTGGATTTGCCTATACCGTTCGGACCGATCACGGCAAGCCTTTCTCCTCGCTTGACGTCAAAGGAAACTGATCCCACAAGTGTTTTCCTGTTAGGAGCTTCTCCTACGGAAACATCTATATTTTTTACCGTCAAAAGGTCAAAGGGCGGCTCGGTATCGTACTCAAATTTTATTTTTGCGGACTTTTCATAAAGCACGGGCTTTTCGATAAGCTCCATAGCTTCAAGCTTTTTTATGCGGCTTTTCGCCATGCTTGAAGTCGTGGCGCGGACAAGGTTCCTGTCCACAAAATCCTGTAATTTGGCAATTTCCTGCTGTTGGGCTTCATATTCCTTTAGCTGACGGGCAACGTCGGCTTTTTTTTGTACTGCAAACGCGGAATAATTCCCCTTGTACCGTTTCAGCGTGCCTCTTTCTATTTCACAGGTGGACGTTGTGAGCTTGTCCAGAAAATATCTGTCGTGGGAAACTATCAGAAGCGCGCCTTTATATTCCTGCAAATGATCTTCAAGCCACATGACCGTCTCAAAATCCAGATGATTGGTAGGCTCGTCCAGAATAAGCAGACGGGGCTTTTCCAGCAGCAGCCTTGCAAGGGCAAGACGTGTCTTTTCTCCGCCGCTCAGCGTTGAGATCACTCTGTCGTATGTTTCCGGCGGGAATCCCATGCCGTTCAGCACCTTTGTAATATTCACGTTGATAAGGTAACCGTCGTTTGCTTCAAAATAAGCGGTCTTTTGTGAATATTCCGCAGAAATTTCAGAAAGCTTTTTTTCGTCCCTGCGGATCTCAGGCTCGGACATGAGACGTTCAAGCTCTCTCATTCTTTCGGACGCTGCCGTCAGATCGGAAAATACCGAGCGCATTTCCTCTATAATAGTGCTTGAACGGTCAAGACCGCTGTTCTGTTCAAGGAATCCGATAGTTGTTCCCTTGGTGCGGGATATGCTTGCGACATATGGCTCTGGCTGAGCTTCGGGATCCTCACGTCCGGTAATTATTTTCAGCAGCGTGGATTTCCCGCAGCCGTTGATCCCTACAAGACCGATACGGTCGTTATCCTCAATAGTAAGGGAAATATTGTTCAACACCGTATTTCCGTTATAGATCTTGCTTATATTTTCAAGAGATATTATCATATTACCACCTTAAACTTGTTTCAAACAATAACTCATTTTATTATATAGGAAAAAACGGATCCTGTCAAGGCTCTGAATCTCCGCTTCCGATATTTTTTGTAACGCGTTTTCCGTCTTTGCATAAAATGAACTATGAAAAGCCGACGGAAAGGCAAAGTCCTTACGCGGTTTTCACAAATACATTATAATTTTTTATAAGGAGCGTTTTTTATGAACTGTGGATTTAATTTTGGAAATGGAAGCTGCTGCTGGATCATCATTATTCTTCTTCTCCTCTGGTTCTGCTGCGGAAATAATTCCTGCGGAAACAACAATTGCGGAAACAGCTGCAACAATGACTGCAATTGCAATTGCTGAAAAATATCCGAATAAGGTATTCCTTACGGATAACGTGGAAGAGCCGGTCTGCTTCGGCAGGTCGGCTTGATTCCAAAAAAATAAACGCTCCGGCGCTTATGCGGCGAAGCGTTTTTTTACATTTCAGGCACCTCCAGACGTTAAAGATAAAGACTAATTATTTGGGAAAGCCGGATTTTTTTACATGATCCGTTTCCGGCGTTTTTTCGCGTGTGTTCAGTGGCTCTTTTTATCCGATGGGGAGAATATCGACGTCCGCTCGTATTTTCTTTTCAGCGTCTGGAGAGCTTTTTTCTCTATCCGCGATACATAGGAACGTGAGATACCAAGCTGCTTTGCGACCTCGCGCTGGGTAAGCGGTCTGCATCCGTACAAGCCGTAGCGATGCTTTATGATATTCATTTCGCGTTCATCGAGACATTCGTTTATGAACCGGTAAAGCTGTTCGGATTTTATATTCAGGTCGATTTTTTCGACTATCCCGTCGTCCTCGGCAATAATATCTATCAGTGAAAGCTGGTTGCCGTCCTTGTCAACGTCGATCGGCTCGTCAAAGTAAACGTCTCCCGCGGATTTTTTCAGGCTGCGGAAGTGCATAAGTATTTCGTTTTCAATACATCTTGAAGCGTATGTTGCAAATCTTGTTTTTTTGGAATAGTCAAAGGTCGAGACAGCTTTGATAAGTCCGATAGTTCCTATGGAAATAAGATCCTCCTGATCCGCCGAGGTGTTGTAATATTTTTTCATAATGTGAGCAACAAGACGAAGATTATGTTCAATGAGCTTGTTCCTTGCGCTCTGGTCGCCCTCGTGCATTTTGCGGAAACATTCCTCCTCCTCGGCGGGGGAGAGAGGCTTGGGAAAAACTCCTCCCGATTCGAGATGAAGCGCAAAAAATAAAAGATTCTGAAGTGCAAGGTCAATAAGCTCCGTAAACAAGCCGTTCATCTCCATTGGATTTTGTAAGGAATTTCTTTCCACAATAAAATGTATGCCGCCGGCTGAATGTCCTATTCCGAAAAAATTCTGACTGCAAAGGATATTCGATAACAAATTGTTTTATTGATCTTTGATACGAAAAGCGGCGGGAATTCCGCTTTTTATATATGTATTGACAAAATCGCTTATAATATGGTATAATTTTTAAAAGTATTATTTTTTAATATGCTTGCAGCTTGTCTTTAACGCAAAATGATTTTCATATGACCATATGAAAATGGATCTATAATTGAAAGGGGAAATAATTTATGAAATTCAAAAAAATTCTTGCAGTATCAGCCGCGATATTAGGAATATTTTGTATGTCTTTGAACGTGTGCGCCGATACTCTTGCCGAACATGACGGCTTGAAATACCGTGTTTCCGAAAGCGGTGAAGAAAGTTTATACACCGGCTGGACGAAAAAAGGCAGCGATCGTTATTATTATAAAAACGGAGAAATGAAAAAGAACTGCTGGCTTACCGTCAACGGCAAAAGAAAATATTTTTTGCAGGCTGACGGAAAACTTGCTGTAGGTAAAGTAAAAATAAACGACAGAATTTATGTATTTAATGAAAATGGCGTTATAATGTCGGACAAGCAGGATTATGCTGTTGGAGTATCCGATGCGATACATTTGGCATTTGAAATGCGTTCTAAACCATATCCTGAACATTATGCCGGTTCATGGATAGAAGATAACATTTTGCATATTGCCGTTACCGATATGGACGAAGAGGTAACGAGCTATTATTCCGGATTGACCGAAAACAGCGAATTTATTGAATTTGAACAGAGAAAATATTCTTTAAATGAACTTAACAAGGTTAAAAAAGCACTTGCAGCCGAGTGGGACAAAAAGTATAAAATTACATCATATTATGTTGATGAAAAGGAAAATACCTGTGTCTTTGAAGCCATTGAAAGTGAAGTTCCCAAATTGATAGATGATCTTGGATCAAACAGGATCGCCAAGATACTATCTGACATTGATCCTGAACTTGATGCAAGCGCTGTTGTTATTTTAGCAGGCGAATATGCACATCTGGACTGAATTTTATTTTTCAGCATAAAAACAGACAGGCAGAAACATAAAAATTTCTGCCTGTCTTTGATTTTTTTAATTCAGCTTATCTCATAAAGGAGATCCTGATAAAGTCCGTTGTAATCGGTCTTTTGCTCTTTGATGAACGCTATCGCCGCTCTTGGGTGACGGTTGAACGCTCCCGTGAGCATATAAGGAACATCATAACCCCATACCGAACC
>CANQZS010000160.1 GCA_947628385.1 uncultured Clostridia bacterium
TTTACCTGACCTGTTCCGTGACATTCCGGACAGGTCTCTGGGGAAGATCCGGACTCGGCTCCCGTACCGCCGCAGTCGGAGCATTTTTCCATGCGGTTGACGGTTATGTCGGCTTTCTTTCCGAAGCAAGCCTCCATAAAGCTTATATTTACATTTGTCTGAATATCCTGCCCGCGCCTCGGAGCGTTTGGATTGCTCCTCGAACTGCCTCCGAAGCCTCCTCCGAAAAAGCTGGAGAATATGTCGCTTATGTCTCCCATATCTCCGAAGCCGCCGCTGAAACCGCCGCTGAAGCCTCCTCCGCCGTAGGACGGATCTACTCCCGCGTGTCCGAACTGATCGTAGCGGGCTTTTTTATCCGGATCGGAAAGGACTTCATAAGCTTCATTGACCTCCTTGAATTTCTCCTCCGCTTCTTTGTCGCCGGGGTTGAAATCGGGGTGATATTTTCTTGACAGTTTTCTGAAAGCCTGCTTGAGTTCGTCCTCCGACGCGCCTTTACTGAGTCCGAGGACCTCATAATAATCTCTTTTTTCAGCCATATGGAAAATTCTTCCTTTCAAATGTCTGCTGTGAACTGCCGCAGGTTTATGCGGATCATTACTTGCAGTATTAATAATGCAGACAACACACGGGCGGAAAATATCCGCCCGCAATATTATCAACGTTCACTGATAAAGGATCGGGTCAATTATTCTCAGTGAAATCCGCGTCTACAAAATCTCCGCCGCCGTTGTCCGAGCCGGGATTATCCGTTCCTGCCGAAGCTGCGCCGTCCTGCTGAGCAGCCGCGCCGGCAGCCTGATATATCTTGCTCGATACCTCATAGAAAGCTTTTTGCAGCTCCTCGGTCTTAGCCTTGATGTCGTCTGTGTTATCCGAAGCGTTAGCTGCTTTGAGAGCGTCTATCTTGGACTGGATATTCGATCTGTCGGACTCGGATACCTTATCTCCGAAATCGGTCATAGCCTTTTCGCACTGGAATACCATGTTCTCGCCGGCATTCTTAGCGTCAACTGCGTCCTTGCGCTTCTTGTCCTCCTCGGCATATTTTGCAGCCTCATCAACGGCTTTTTGAATATCCTCCTTGGACATATTCGTAGAAGCGGTAATGGAGATCTTCTGCTCCTTGCCTGTGCCCAGATCCTTTGCGGAAACATTTACTATACCGTTTGCGTCAATATCGAATGTTACCTCGATCTGAGGAACTCCTCTCGGAGCGGGAGCGATACCGTCCAGACGGAATACTCCGAGCTGCTTGTTATCCTTTGCAAATTCACGCTCGCCCTGTAAAACGTTGATGTCAACGGCGGTCTGGTTATCCGCATATGTTGAGAATACCTGTGATTTCTTTGTAGGGATCGTGGTATTTCTTTCGATCATTCTTGTGCATACGCCGCCTGCGGTCTCGATTCCGAGGGAAAGAGGCGTAACGTCCAGCAGGAGCACTGCGTTTTCCTTGTCAACGTCGCCGGAGAGGATACCTCCCTGATATGCGGCGCCGAGAGCAACGCACTCATCGGGATTTATGCCCTTGAACGGATCCATGTTCATAAAGCTCTTTACAGCGTCCTGAACAGCGGGTATTCTTGAAGAGCCGCCTACCATGAGCACTTTCTTGATGTTGGAGGGTTTGAGTCCCGCGTCGGAAAGCGCCTGCTTAACAGGTCCCATAGTGGACTGTACAAGGTCGGAGGTGAGCTCGTTGAATTTAGCCTGTGTAAGAGTCATGTTCAGGTGCTTAGGACCGTTTGCGTCCGCTGTGATATAAGGAATGGAAATAGCTGCGGAGGGAGTTGCGGAAAGGGTTATCTTTGCCTTTTCAGCTTCGTCCTTAAGTCTCTGCATTGCAAGCTTGTCACCGGAAAGATCCATTCCGTCGGACTTTTTGAATTCGTCGATCATCCAGTTTATGATCCTTTGATCGAAGTCGTCGCCGCCGAGGTGGTTGTTTCCGGCAGTTGCAAGGACTTCCGTAACGCCGTCGCCCATTTCGATGATAGAAACATCGAATGTTCCGCCGCCGAGGTCATATACCATTATTGTTTGATCCTCTTCCTTGTCGATACCGTAGGAAAGCGCAGCAGCTGTAGGCTCGTTGATGATACGCTTAACGTTCAGACCTGCGATCTGACCGGCGTCCTTTGTAGCCTGTCTCTGAGCGTCCGTAAAGTATGCGGGAACGGTTATTACCGCTTCGGAAACGGTGTCATGGAGATAAGCTTCCGCGTCGGCTTTCAGCTTCTGGAGTATCATTGCGGAGATCTCCTGAGGAGTGTACTTTTTGCCGTCGATGTCCACCTTATAATCCGAGCCCATGTGTCTCTTGATGGAAGCGACTGTTCTGCCGGCGTTTGTAACAGCCTGATTCTTAGCTACCTGACCCACAAGACGTTCTCCCGCCTTAGTGAATCCGACAACGGACGGAGTAGTTCTGCCGCCCTCTGCGTTAGGAATGACCGTGGCGTTTCCGCCCTCCATTACAGCAACGCAGGAATTTGTAGTACCAAGGTCAATACCGATAATTTTTGACATATAGATCAATCCTTTCAATAGTTCTTTGCGGGTATGCCCGCATTATTTTATTTTTGTGATGCTTGTTTTCGTTTTAAAATTTACGGATTTGCGACTACCACCATAGCATGGCGGATCACCTTATCTCCGAGCCGGTAGCCTTTCTGATATACCTGTGAAACGGTATTTTCTCCGAAATTCTCGTCCTCGACCTGACTTACGGCATTGTGAAGATTCGGATCGAATTCTTTTCCCAGCGCGTCTATTTCCTCTACGCCGAGCTTTTTGATAACGTCCGAGAACTGTCCGTAGATCATTTCAACGCCCTTTTTGTAGTTTTCGTCGGAACATTCCGCTTCAACAGCCCGCTCGAAATTATCTATCACCGTCATTATTTCCAGAGCAGCCTTTGCGGTAGCGTCGGCGGAAGCATTGAGCTTTTCTTGTACAGAGCGCTTACGGAAGTTATCATATTCCGCAAGAAGTCTCAGGTATCTGTCCTTATCCGCGGCAGCCGCTTCCTCGAGAGCTTTTATTCTTTCCTCAAGAGCTGCCGTATCCGGAGCTTCCTCCTTTTCCTCTGCGGCAGTCTCGGGAGCCTCTTCGGCAGTCTCTGCGGCTTCCTCAGCTTCCTTTGGTATCTCCTCGGAGACTGTTTCGCTTGGCTCTTCGTTCTTTGCAGTATCCTTTTCTATATCGTTCATTCCCTGTGATTCTCCTTTCGGTGCGTCTTTATTCCTCGTTATCCCCGTTATCCTCGTCCTCCTCGGAGATCATCTCAGTGATCCTGCCGGTAAGATATTCGATATATGGGATAACCTTTGCATAATCCAGTCTCATAGGACCTATAACGCCGAGGCTTCCGGCGAGCTTTCCGTCCTTTCTGATCTTTGATACGATCATGCTGGAATTTTCTATAACAAATCCTCCGTCCTCCCCGAAAGCCACATGAAGATCTCCGAAGCTGTCGTCGAGCATATTTTTCATGACTTCGTTCTTATTTTCGAGGAATCTGGCGATCTGTGCTCCGCTTATATCCTGTCTTGCAAGGAGGTTCCTTTCTCCCTCCAGATGTATCTCGGTATTTTTGAATCCCTCTGCAAGCTCTGCAACGCCTTTCAGCAGCGGCGTAAGGGTGACCATATATGTTCCCATTGCTGCAACGAGCTTTTCGATTATTTCCTCTGAAAGCTCGTCAACGGAAACGCCTTGAAGATTTTCCGCCATATATCTGCTGAAAAAGTCCATCTGCTCGTTTGTAAGGTCGAATTCCAGTCTGCACACCTTATTGCGTATATTTCCGGAGGACGTTATCATCAGCAGCACGTACATTCTTTTGCCTGTAGGTATGACCTCCACCTTAGTTATCACCGAGAACTTAGGGGAAATATTCCTTACCACCGTAGCGCAGTGCGTAAGCTCCGAGAGAGCCTTTGACGCGCTTTCTATAAGCGCGTCCGCCGTAGGAGCTTCGATGTCGAGACATTCGTCGAGCATTCTTTTCTCCTCGTCAGAAATAGCTTTTGCGTTCATAAGCTCGTCGATATAGAGCCTGTAGCCGCTGTAGGTAGGTATCCGTCCCGCCGAGGTATGGGGCTGTTCAAGGTAGCCGAGCTGTTCGAGCACAGCCATATCGTTCCTGATAGTTGCAGGAGAAACTCTTATATCCGGCAGTGAGGCTATAGTTTTTGATCCTACCGGTTCACCGGTAACGATATAGGCATCTATTACCGCAGCAAGTATCTTGCGTTTTCTTTCGTCCAGCAGGTTTCTCACTCCTTTATCCGGAAATACGGATTAGCACTTGATCCGTCAATGTGTTAGCACTCTTTTAATTCGAGTGCTAATTATATTATACACCACTTTTTTCTTTTGTCAAGGGTTTTTTTGAAAAAAAATAATATTTTTCCCTTACAAGCCTTTTGAAGCTCATTTTTTCATAAAAATCCTCCGGAAATATGTTTAAAAAGTAAACTATCCGTGAACATTACCGGCATATACCGACTATCATATTCATTTAAATAATTTAAATACCGTGAATACATTGCCTAGGTGTGGACAAATAGAGCACAATATGATATAATAGAGATATGAGAAAAGCAAAAGAAGTAGCAGGAAGGCAATGT
>CANQZS010000161.1 GCA_947628385.1 uncultured Clostridia bacterium
CCCTGCTTGCTTTTATGCCACGCGGGACCTTTTTCGTAAATAGTCTGACCGAAATGTATTTTTTTAAGCAGCGGAATAAGAAATATTCCCGTTACCGCAGAAATGCCAAAGGCTGCCAGCGCAACGGCTGTATTTATCCAGAACGGCATAAGCCATCTCCTTTTTTATTTTTTTACGAGCCTGCTGTCTCCCGTCAGCAATCCTTATAGAATTCCTCCATAAGCTCCTCCATATGGATACCTCTGCTCGCCTTGAAAAGAACTATATCGTTTGGTTTGAGCTTGTATTTAAGGAAATTCAGCACCATTCGCTTATCCTCCGAGGAACCGGCGTGCATTCCCAGCTCGTCGGCGCGCTTGGCAATGTATTTTGCGTTTTTCCCGTAGCAGACAAGTATATCCACTCCCTTTGAAACGAGATATTCTCCTATCTGCTCATGGAACTCAGGACTTCTTTCTCCCAGCTCCAGCATATCGCCGAGAACAGCCACGCGTCTGCCTCCCGCCTTGGGCTTCATTTCGCACAGAACGTCTATCGCCGCTTTC
This sequence comes from uncultured Clostridia bacterium, assembly GCA_947628385.1. Classification (GTDB taxonomy): domain Bacteria; phylum Bacillota; class Clostridia; order Oscillospirales; family Ruminococcaceae; genus RGIG8773. The sequence continues at coordinate 546 of CANQZS010000161.1, forward strand.
ATAGATGACGGAGAAGCATTGTAACAGTCGGCGATCACCGTCTGCTCTCCTCTTCTCTGGATATTCTGCCTCATCTGATCCGTGTAAAAGCCGGTCAGCATTTCCGCCGCAGCCACAGGATCGCAGCCGAACGTTACCGCCACGCTGAGCGCTGCAAGAGCGTTATAGATGTTGTGTACGCCAAGGCAGAATATGCTTACGTCGCAGAGTATCTCGCCCTTATGCTTCAGGCGGAAAAATTCCTTATCCCTGTAGGAGGAAATATCCACTGCCGTAAAATCCGCGTTCTCGTTATCTATAGCGTATGTTATCACCGGTCTATAATCGGAATATTCCTCTTTAAGCGGGGCAAGGAACGGATCGTCCCCGTTCAGGAACAGCGGAGCTCCTCTTTCCGCGCCCTTTAATATCTCAAGCTTTGCCTTTAGGATACCCTCCTGCGAGCCGAGCTTTTCCATATGAGCATAACCTATGTTGGTGATGACGCACGCGGTAGGGTGAGTTGTCTTTGAAAGTCTTTCTATCTCTCCGAAATCGGACATTCCCATTTCTATTACAGCCGCGGTGCAGCTCGAATTCAGCCCGAACAGCGTAAACGGAAGTCCTATCTCGTTATTATGGTTCTTTTCGGTCTTATAAACGCTGTATTTGCAGGAAAGCGCAAGAGCGATCATTTCCTTTGTGGTGGTCTTGCCCACGCTGCCGGTTATGCCTACCATAAGAGGTGAAAATTTCATTCTGAAATATTTTGCCAGATCGAGCAGTGCCTTTCTTGTGCTTTTTACGACTATGCACGGTACGTCCGAGGAGATCGTCCTTTCGGTGATCGCAAGGATCGCGCCCTTTTCTACCGCCTCCGCCGCAAATAAATGTCCGTCGAAATGCTCGCCCTTGAACGCGATGAAAACTCCTCCGCTGATTATGTTTCTCGAATCCGAAAAGATGCTTTTAACAGGGATCCTGCGTTCAAAATTCCTGAGATTTACCGGCTTTCCTCCCGTTGCGTCAAGGATCTCGTTTATTGTGATATATTCCTGTATTCTGGGATCGTATTTCATTTTTGTATAGCTTTGCAGAATATCCGCAACTATTTCCCGCTCGTCAAAATGGATATGGACGTTACCGCCGAGTATCTGGTAATCCTCATGACCCTTTCCGGCAAGGACTATAATATCTCCCTTTTCGGCAATAGTTATGGCTCTCCTGATAGCAGCCCGTCTGTCCGTTATGCGGATATACGGCTTTCTGGAGGAAAGTCCGCCGATAATATCGTCTATAATGTCGTTGGGATCCTCATTTCTCGGATTATCCGAGGTAATGATAAGAATATCCGCGTATTTTTCCGCTGCCATTGCCATAAGCGGACGCTTTGTTTTGTCCCTGTCCCCGCCGCAGCCGAAAAGGCAGATAAGTCTCCCCTTACAGTTTTCCTTGATATTGGGGAGCATATTTTCCAGCGCGTCCGGAGAATGTGCATAGTCGCATATCACCATAAAATCCCTACCCGTAGGGATAAGCTCGCACCGTCCCTTTACTCCCTTAAAGGACGCCATTGAAGCCATCACGGCATTCATTCCTATGCTGAGTATAAGGCACGCGGCAATAGCCTCCAGAGCGTTTGAAACATTATATGCGCCTATCATATTAAGGCTGAACGGATAGTTTTTGTTTGTGGACTGAGCCTTTACCCAGAACTTTGTTGCTCCGTCTACGAATTTTATCGAGCTTGCAGTAAGGTTCGCCTGAAGTCCTGAGATCGAGCAGGAAACTCTTTTTACATTGGTCTTTTCAAGCTCCTTGTAAAGCTTCATTCCGTATTCGTCGTCGATATTTATTACCGCCGTTTCGCAGTGCTCGGTAAAGAGCTTTTTCTTTGCCTCATAATAATTTGACATTGTAAGATGATAGTCAAGGTGATCCTGTGTAAGATTTGTAAATATCGCCACTCTGAAAATGGCGGGACCGATACGGTCCTGAGCGAGAGCAAAGGAGGATACCTCCATTACCACGCAGTCGCAGCCGCTTTTCGCCATATCGCAGAAGAGCCTGTAAAGCTCATAGACTCTCGGAGTGGTAGGCGTTGAACCGTCCGTTTCCACGGGAACGCCGTTTATCAGCGCGCCGGTAGTTCCGATAAATCCGACGCGGTGCCCCTTATCGGTAAGAATATCCTTTATCATGGTCGCAAGAGTGGTCTTGCCGTTAGTGCCTGTAACGCCGATAAGCTTCATTCTGCGCTCAGGGTGATTGAACCAGATCGCGCAGAGATGTCCGTAGAATTCTCTTGTATCCCTGACTATGACCTGTGAGCGGCAGCCGATGTCATGATCGGTAACAACACAGAGAGCGCCCTTTTCAAGCATTTCCTCAGCGGCGCTGTGACCGTCAAAGCTTCCTCCCTTTATACATACGAAAACAAAGTTTTCGCCTATATCTGCGGTATTATCGGTTATTCCGGCTACTACAGCGCTCATATCCAGAGCGCCGCATTCGGCAGGCATAGCCTTAAAGGCTTCATCAAGAAGCTCATCAAGTCTCATTGAACAAGACCTCCTTAGGAATGATACGGATACCGGACAGCGTTGCTATCCCTGATCCTTTACAACAAATGTTACTTCAATTATCGTTCCGGCGGGAACAATATCGCCCTCGGAATAATTCTGACTGTAGGCGACAGCTCCTACGTGATTTGCCGCGCCGTCCCCCACCTTGAAGTTAAGGTCGGCGTTAGTAAGTATCACATTCACGTCCGAAACGCTTCTTCCGATTATATTGGGAACAGTAGTGTATTCGGTCTTATAATCCTCTTCGGTATAAAGTATGACCTTTCCGTTTCTCGGTATCGAAGCTCCTCTTGCAGGTACCTGAGCAACGACCTTATCTCCGTCTCCTATTACGGTCACCTGAAGATCCTGTGAAGTAAGGGTCTGCTTTGCGATCTCCACAGCCTCTCCCTCAACGGAGGGAAGAGTAACTCCCATAGCTTCAAGCTCCTCGGCGGTATATTCGGGATAATATCCCAGATACGGAAGAGCCTCCTTAAGAACGTTCGTTACCGCAGGAACGGCAACTATGCTTCCGTAATACATGAGCGAGCCGTTCTGATCGCGTGCGGTAGGTTCGTCCACCATAACGAGAAGTATTATTTCCGGATCGTCCGCAGGAGCAAAAGCGCAGTATGACGCAACATAAAGGTCCTCGTTTCCGGTCGCGAGTATCTTGTCCTGCTTCTGCGAGGTGCCGGATTTTCCGCCTATGGAATATCCCTTTATGTACGCGTTTGAACCGCCCTTGGTGTTTACCACCGATTCAAGCACTTGACGCATTTCCGCAGAGGTCTCCTCGGAGATCACCTGCCGCCTTATGGACGGCTCCGTAGTCTTGACAACATTTCCGTTAGGATCTACTATCCTGCTGACGACATACGGCGTTACCAGATACCCGCCGTTTACGACCGCGGCGTAGGCTGTTATCATCTGTATGGCTGTTATCTTGTTCGTCTGACCAAAGGAGCTTGAAGCCAGCTCAACAGGACCATACTCTCTTGTATCGCTGTAAATACTTGTCGCCTCGCCGGGAAGATCGATCCCCGTAGGCTCGGTAAGTCCGAACGCTTTAAAGTAATCCGAGAATTTATCCTTGCCGAGCAGCAGACCTATCTGAATGAAAACCGGGTTGCAGGAATTCGTCATAGCCGTGGTGAAATCTTGTGTTCCGTGGGAATACCCCGACCAGCAGTGCATAGGCACTCCCGCAACATCTATCACGCTGTTGCAGGTAAAGGTAGAATTCAAGGAGATCACCTTTTCCTCCAAAGCCGCAGAACCGGTGACTACCTTGAATACCGAACCGGGGAAATAAGGCTCTGTGATCGCCTTGTTTTTCCACTGCTGCTCGCGCAGAGAGGCATACATTTCATTATATTCCGCCTCGTCGGTTATGCCTGACAGCTTGGCTGTGTCATTGGGATTAAAGAGGGAATTCCTGTCGTTTATATCGAATCCGGGAGAGCTTGCCA
>CANQZS010000162.1 GCA_947628385.1 uncultured Clostridia bacterium
TCGGAGTGACGGGACTTGAACCCACGGCCTCTACCACCCCAAGGTAGCGCGCTACCAATCTGCGCCACACCCCGAACATTATTATTATACCACAACAATGTCCGGCTGTCAAGGGTATTCGAGCGTGTTTTCAAAAAATTTTATTTTATTAACAATTTGGAAATCAAGATCCCCGCAGATATTATTTTATTCCGAACAGATTAAGCGTCTTTATCATATCGTCAGTGAGGGGAATATCCTCCGAAAAATAATCGTCAATGCCCGTCCCGTCATAGAACATAAGTACCTTTACGGTGTAAAGCTTTTCGTTGAACGAATAGGAAAATATATCCGGAATTATGTCGCTGCCGCTGTTTTTCTTGACGGTTTTCAAAAGTCCCGCCATTTTATCCGTGTCAAGAATGAACTTCTTTACACTGTTAAAGACCTCCTCCGAAGAGCATCTGAAATCATAGATAACGTCACCCTTTTTAGCTGCGGAGGTCAAGCCCTTGGTCATTATGCTTTTGGCGCTTTCAAAGCTTTCCGCATATTTTTTGTTCACCTTGTAGTAGTTTATGGAATCATCATTAGCTTCCGGAACGGCAAAGCTGAGATTGTCCTCGGTGTGGGAAGTCTTTATTTCCTCATCGCTTATCATGAAAAAGTCGTGTTTGAGATTGCTTTTCAGATTGCTGACAGGATCGTCCCATGTTACGTCAATATTGTACCATTTATTGTTGAACCGAACCTTGTTCCACATATGCATTTCAATGGAGGAATCCTTTTCACCCTCGCCGATCACCGTTACCGTGCGGATACCCGCTCTTGCGCAGACATAGGCGAACGCCTTGGCGTATCCGTCGCATTTGCCGACCCTTTCAACGAGTACGCCGTAAATATTGCTGCTGTTTTTAGCTTGGACGTCATAGTCAACGCTGTTGATAAGCTCGTCATGGATAATGCGGAGCTTTTTATATGTACCCGCGTCCTCCGGAAATGTGTCTATGATCTCCTCGGCGCGCTCCCGACAGGCTTCCATCATTTTGTCATATGAGCTTTTGTTGTATGAATAAACAATGTTGAATATCGCGGACGTCCTTGTCACCGAGGAAGCCGTTATATCATACACATTAAATGTCTCCGGATCATGCAGAATGAGAAGCTCGGCGATCTTTTCAAAATCCGCCTGACTTACCGAAGCTCTTATTTTTACTCTTGACTTACATTCCAGCACGGCTTCTTTAATGGTATCGTAAACGTACTGAGCTTCATCGGACATCTGATCGTAATAGTAATACAGATTCACGCCCTCGGCGCTTGCGGTCAGACTTCCTGCGTCTGCCGAATATGCTGCCGTTACAGTAAATGCAATGGCTACGGATATAAAAACGGAAAGTAATTTCTTTATCATAGGGCTGCTCCTTTTAATGGTTTTATAAGGCGATCATGAATATCCGGCAAGGATCCGGTCCAAGTCTGTTATTATCTTGATTATACCACTCATTCACAAAAAAATCAATAGCTTTGAAAATAATTCCTGTCTGATTGTCTGACAGTAAGAGCTTCCCGCATAAGACCGCATAGCCGCAGCATGAAGCGTTTGAACGGGCATTTCGTGTACGGGAATATCGTCCAAAGGCAATATTAACAAAATGTTTTGAATACTTTAAACAGATATGAAATTTGCCGCCGCGCTATTGAAAAAACATAAGTAGTATGATAAAATATTATTGTTATCAGCCCTGTTTGGAGGAATGTTTATGTTAAAGGATATGCAGCAGGAGATCCTGCGTATAAAAAAAGAAAAGAATATCACTATCCTTGCCCATAGCTATCAGGCTGAGGAAATACAGGAAATAGCCGACTATACCGGAGACAGCTTCCGATTGTCAGAGCTTGCCGTGAACGATCCTAACCGTACAGTTATAATGTGCGGAGTGCATTTTATGGCGGAGACCTGCAAGCTGCTCTCACCGGATAAGAAGGTCATTCTTGCTAAGGAGGGCTGCGGCTGTCCTATGGCTGAACAGCTTTCAGCCGACGAGCTGCGCCAGCTTAAAGAAATGTATCCGGATCATACGGTAGTCGCTTACATAAATACCACCGCCGAGCTGAAAACGGAATGTGACGTGTGCGTTACCTCCTCGTCGGCTGTGGAGATATGCAGAAAAATAGAAAACGACAAGATCCTGTTTATACCCGACTGCAATCTGGGAGCCTTTGTCGCAGATCAGTTACCTGAAAAGAAAATAAAGCTTATTCAGGGCGGCTGTCCTATCCATGCGGCGGTCAGGGAAAAGGACGTCCTCGCAGAAAAGGAAAAGCACCCGAACGCTTTTGTTCTGGTACATCCGGAATGTGTTCCCGCAGTTACGAAGCACGCCGACTACGTAGGCTCAACAAGCGGGATAGTAAATTATGCAGTGAAGTCTGACGCAAGGGAATTTATTATCGGTACGGAGATCTCCATTGCGGAGCATTTGCAGTATATCTGTCCGGATAAGGAATTCTACCCGCTTTCAAAGCACCTTATCTGTCCGAATATGAAGCGGACGACGCTTCCTGACGTTTATAAAGCTCTTAACGGCGGCGGGCTGGAAATAGAGATCTCTCCGGAGGTCATGAAAAAAGCACGGGTATGCATAGACCGTATGCTTGAGCTCGGATAGGATCCGGCGAAGATCCTGCGGCGGCGCATAGCCGCATTATTGCGATCATATACCAAAGAAAGAAGATATTCCCGAATGAATGATATTTATTCTGAAAACAGCCTTTATGAATTTGTAGAAAAGACCCTGATGGATACATTTTTGCAGCTCGCAAGGGTAAACCTGATGACGGGAGGATATGAATATCTTAAGCGGGACGATGAACTGAGCAAGGGCTTTGATGACGTAGACAACATATATGATTACATGAAAAGACTGGCTTCGGAGAAGCTTATATATCCGGAATTCAAAGAGGAATACCTTAAATTTTCCGATCCGGAATATGTCCGCAGAAGAGTTTTCGGCGGAGAAAAGCGCATTGCCTTTGAATATAAGCGGAAAACTCTTAACGGCGCAAGATGGATAAGCTTCAATATAGTAGTTCCGGAGGGCTGCTGTGAGGAACGTCCGTGGGTAGTTTTCGGACTCAGGGATTCCGACAGGGACGCTACCGCCATGACGGACGCAATGTCCGCGCTTTCATCAATATATCACAAGATACTGAAAATAGATCTTACCAAGGATTCTTTTGAAATAGTAAAGGCTTCCGAAAACGAGTATCCCGACAATGGAACGACAAGGATCACTGACTGGTGGAAAAGCTTTGCGCAGTCGGGAAACGTTCACAAGGAGGATCTGAATGTTTATAACAGCTTTATCGAGACGGAGCATTTAAAGGAGCATTTCCGCCATACAAGGAACCGTCTGAGCTGCCGCTACAGGAGAAAGAGTGCCGACGGAGGCTTCCGATGGGCGCAGATGGATATTATCCCAAGCATGGAATACAGCGACGAAGAGGTCATACTCATGCTCTTTGTAAAGGACGTTCACGAGGAGCATATCGCAGAGCTCAGGCATCGTCAGGAGCTTGTGGATAATTTCAACCGTGACGCGCTTACGCTGCTTTATAATCGTCATAAATTCAATGACGATCTGGAAAATTTCAAAAATGGAGAGGGTCAGCTGTTCACCTGTCTTTATATTGACGTGAACGGTCTGCACGAGCTGAACAACAGTCTCGGACATCAAAAGGGCGACGATATGCTTTGCTGCGTGGCGGATACGCTGAAAAAATACTATCCCGAGGAGAAATCGTACCGCATTGGCGGAGATGAATTTGTAATGCTCAGTTCTAAGCTTTCCAAGAGCAGCACGGAGAGGATCCTTGAGGAAGTCCGCAGGAGCCTGAAAAAAAGCGGTTATGAGATCTCTGCGGGGATCGAAAGCGGAAAACAAGGCGCGCTGGTGTACAAAACGGTCGGTGCGGCTGAGCTTGCGATGAGAAAGGATAAAGAGATCTATTATAAAGAAAATTCTCATATCCGCAGAAAAAGGGCAATGAATGACGAGCTTGAAAAGCTTCTTGAGGAAAAGCGTGACGCGGAATATTTTCTAAGGCTGATAGCGTCGAAATATGCGGGAGTATATTTTGTAGATATTGCAAGAGACACTTTGAGGTACATATACATTCCCGATTATTTTAAAAAGCTTCTGCAAAGAACGTCGTTTTCGTTCAGTGAGGCAATAAAGCTTTACATTGAAAAATATGTAGAGAGCGGATCTCAGGATAGCTTTCGTGAGCTTCTGGAATTTGATCGGCTTGCGGAAAGGCTCAGAGGGGGAAGCTCGGTAAGCTTTGATTATCTGAAAGTAAACGGTTCGAAAATGAATCTGAAAATAATACAGATAAACGAGCCTACCGGTGGTAAGCATGAGACGATATGGATATTTGCAGGAGATGAACAGCTTGCGTTAGCGGACGATTGATCGTCCGCTTTTATATTTTGCGCGAAGCGCAAAATCAGAAAAAAGTTCGCCAGCCTTTCAAGGCTGCGGATTCCAAAGGCAGAGCCTTTG
>CANQZS010000163.1 GCA_947628385.1 uncultured Clostridia bacterium
CCAAAGGCTCTGCCTTTGGAATCCGCAGCCTTGAAAGGCTGGCGAACTTTTTTCTCAATTTTGCGCCTACGGCGCAAAATTGTTTAAAATTATTAATTATAATCTCATGTCTTTGATTATCTTTTCTATGTCCTCATCATTGTACTTCGCACCACTCCATATCTCGTGCGCAACAGCCGCCTGCCATACAAGCATCGCCATGCCGCCTATGGCCTTTATGCCATTCTTTCCCGCAATTTCCATGAGCCGCGTAACAGCAGGATTGTATATGACCTCAAATACATTCCGACAGCTTTTGATGACCTCATCAGTAACAGGACATTCATCTACCTTGGGGAACATTCCTACCGGACTTGCATTGATGAGCAGATCGAACTCTCCCGCTATCTCGGAATGAGTGATGACCTTGACGCTCGCTTCCGGCGCAAGAGCAAGCGCCTCCCTTTTCGCAGCCTCCGCGCCCTCGATAAATTCCGGCAGCGAAACTATCGTAAGCTCCGCTCCGTGCAGCGCGGCTTCTATAGCCATCATTCGTCCTACACCGCCGCAGCCTATCTGGAGGACCTTGCCGCTAAGACTCATTCCCGCAGATTCAAGAGAACGCAGAAAACCATAACAATCCGTGTTGTAGCCGATGTTCTTTCCGTCTCTGCGAACAACACAGTTTACCGAATTGTAGCGCTTTGCGGAATCGTCCAACCCGTCAAGATATTTTATAATATCCACCTTGTAGGGAATGGTTATATTGTACCCGTTCAGGGAATTCAGATATGCTGCCTTGCCCTCCAGCTCCTCCGGAGGAAGCTCGCATACCTCATATTCCGCAGAGGCGTTTCCGTCAAGCTCAAAAAGCCGCTTGTGTATCGGAGGAGACATCGTGTGTTTAAGAGGATAGCCTAAAAGCCCGTATTTTTCCATAATTGCATTTCTCCATTCAAGATCATATCATTTTACACCGATCCCCGATCGTAAAGCTTCTGCGCTTTAATGAGGATCGGTCAGCAAAAACGCGCCGCAGGAAAATTCCTGCGGCGTGAATTTGACTTTTTGGAATGTTCCTTACTGATTATCCTCGATATACTTAACAATATCGCCGACAGTCTTGATGCCCTCGACAGCTTCATCGGGGATCTCAACGTCAAATTCCTCTTCAAGAGCTACAACGAGCTCTACAACGTCAAGGGAATCTGCGCCAAGGTCGTCCTGAATGTTTGCGCCGGTAGTTACCTTGTCGGCTTCAACATCGAGCTGTTCAACGATTATGTCCTTAACCTTATCAAATACCATTATGAATTGCCTCCGTTCATGTTTATTTTATTTATAAAGGAACGGTATTCCTTGTCGGAAATTGCCGCCTTTATGTCTGACCGCGATCGGAAATTTAGCAAGAGAAGTTACCCCTCTTCAAACTCACCGATTTTTCTAAATTTAGTATACCGTTCATTTAGTAAAACGTCAATATCTATTTTCATTTTTTTGTTCAGCGTTTTATATAAAAATTCAGCAATATTTTCGGCAGTTTGACTAATATCGTTATGAGCGCCGCCTAAAGGCTCTTCAATTATCTTTTCGGCAACGCCAAGCTCTATCATATCCTCCGCAGTAACCTTCATAATGGAGCAGGCTTCCTTTTCCTTTCCGGAGTCTTTCCAGAGGATAGAAGCAAAGCCGCGTGGGGAAATTACCGAGTATATGGAATTCTCTAACACTGCAAGACAGTCGCATACGCCCAGCGCCAGAGCGCCGCCGCTGCCGCCCTCGCCCAGAACAATGCTTATTATCGGAGTTTTCAGCCGCATGAATTCCATAAGATTCCTTGCGATAGCCTCGCCCTGACCGCGCTTTTCAGCCTCCACGCCTGCAAACGCGCCGGGGGTATCTATAAAGCATATCACCGGACGGTGGAACTTTTCCGCCTGCTTTGCCAGCCGCAGAGCCTTTCTGTAGCCCTCAGGATTTGGCATAGCAAAGTTACATTCCTTGTTTTCGTTGATATTTCTGCCCTTGACCTCGGCAATAACGGTAACGGGGATCCCGCTTATAGAGCCTATGCCGCCCATTATTGCGCCGTCGTCTCCGAAAAGCCTGTCTCCGTGCATTTCGATAAATTCGTCAAAAATAAGGGGAATATAGTCCCTTACCGTAGGTCTGCCCTTGTGACGGACTATTTCAAGGCGTTCATAGGGAGTGAATTTATTCAGCTTTTCCATTATATTTCCGCCCCCTTGTGAAGCTTCAGGATATGTGCGATCGTCCTGCGCATGGATTTTCTTTCAACGATCATATCGGCAAAGCCGTGTTCAAGGGCGAATTCAGCCGACTGGAAATCGTCCGGCAGCCGCTGCTTTATTGTACCCTCTATGACGCGCCGTCCCGCAAAGCCTATAAGGATCTTCGGCTCTGCGATTATAATATCTCCCAGAGAAGCAAAGGAAGCCGTTACGCCGCCTGTAGTGGGATCGGTAAGCACCGTAATGTAAAGCAGTCCCGCGTCGCTGTGGCGGGCGACTGCGCCGCTGGTCTTAGCCATCTGCATAAGGGAAACTATGCCCTCCTGCATTCTTGCCCCGCCGGAAGCCGTGAACATTATTACCGGCAGCCTGTTTTCCGTGGCAAATTCAAAAGCCCTTGTGATCTTTTCGCCCACAACGCTTCCCATTGAAGCCATCATATAGCGGGAATCCATAACACCTATAACGCAGCGTTCCCCGCGGATAGTACATTCTCCCGTTATGACTGCGTCCTTAAGACCGGTGCTGTCCCGCAGAGCCTGCTGCTTTGCTTCATAATCGGGGAAATCAATGGGATTTTTGCTGAGCATACCGGCGTCAAATTCAATAAAGCTTTCCTTATCGGCAATAAGCTTTATCCTTTCCGGCGCAGAAAGCCTTGAATGGTAATTGCATTTCGGACAGACCTTAAGATTTTTTTCCAGCTCGTCCGTCATTATCACATTAAGACACCTCGGACATTTGAAAACCAGATCCTCCGGCACCTGTACCGCAGTATCCTCCGATCTTTCGCCGTCCTCCTTGTCGTCCTCGGGCGAATTTACGTTAAAACGGGTTTTCACCACGTTGAACAGGTCCTCCAGACCCATAGCCGCTCACTCCTTTATAAAAATGCTCCGTCTGTCCTACATATATTTACCGAAGCCTAATAACATCAGTAATATAAATACCCAATGATATTTTTTGTCTATGCCGTTTTTTGCGATCAGAAACGCGAACAATCCGAACGTAGGCATAAATAAGCACAGCAGCGCCAGCCACCAGTATGATCGTATGATCCCGAAGACGCCGGCTGGAGACGTTCGGTTTTGCTGCTGTCCTGTGCCGCCATAGTAGGATCCCTGACCGGTGTTTTGTCCGTACTGACCGTTCTGCTGTCCGTATTTTCCGTATTGATAGTTTCCGGTGTTATAGTATGGGCTTCCCTGACCGGTGTTCTGCCCGTACTGACCGTTCTGCTGCCCGTATTTTCCGTACTGATAGTTTCCTGTATTATAATATGGACTTCCCTGACCGTTCTGAGGAATACCTCCGTATTGTCCGGTCTGTCCGTATTTCTGGCTGTTGCTGCTGCCGTTCTGCTGAACGGTTTGTCCCTGACTGTTGCGGACCTTTAGCTCTATAGGCTCCGGACGGTTGGGATAGATCTCCTCCATCTGGATCTCCGGAGTTATTTCCCTGATGTGGGAGCCCTCCGGCTGGGGATAATCCGAGGGATCGTAATTATAAAGCGCACTGATGTCCTCCTCATCGGGTATTTTGTACCCGCAGAAAAGACATTCTCCGTTTTTAAGCTTTCCCTGACATAAAGGACACCGTTCCGGCACGGTTTATTCACACCCCTTTGATTAGAGTTAAGATATAAGAGTTGAGAGTTGAGAGCAGACCGTATCTGCAATCAGGAAAGTCATTTTATTGATATTGACAGATCATATAAAGCCACGAACAGAAATCCGATATTTAATGTAAATATCTCAACTCTTAACTCTCAACGCTAAAAACTCTAAAAGCTCTGAAAACTTACTTTGCTCTTCTTCCAAGGTAGCCTATATCGTATTTTCCCGACTCGAAAACGGGATCGCGTATAAGCGAAAGCTGGAAATCTATGTTCGTATCAACGCCCTCAACAATGAATTCCGCAAGCGCCCACTTCATTTTAGCAATAGCCTCTTCGCGGGTGGGAGCGTAAACTATTAGCTTTGCTATCATGCTGTCATAGTATGGTGTTATGGTGTAGCCCTGATATGCGGAGCTGTCTATCCTTATGCCCGGACCTCCGGGAATGTGCAGAGCGTTTATCCTGCCCGGACTGGGACGGAAATTCAGCTCGGGATTTTCCGCGTTTATACGGCATTCTATGGAATGTCCGCTTATTTTTATATCCTCCTGAGAATAGGGAAGCTCCTTGCCGGCAGCGATCTTAAGCTGTGCCTTTACCAGATCGACTCCCGTAACAAATTCCGTTATGGGGTGTTCGACCTGAATACGGGTGTTCATTTCCATAAAATAAAAATTCTGCTT
>CANQZS010000164.1 GCA_947628385.1 uncultured Clostridia bacterium
CTCTACAAGCTCATATCCTACAAAGCCTCCTGACTTGGCAAGATGCATATGTCCATCATTCGGCTCAAGGGGATAAGTTTCCGAAGCGGCAACCGGTTGTGCAGTATGGGCGGGCGATGCGTCGGCATAAACCGGTACGCCGCATAACACCATTTGCAGGCTGATAATAATGCTCAATAATTTTTTGTTTCTTCCGGCCATTTGATGAAACCTCCTTTTTTTATTTAGCAGAAAAAGATCCTTTCGTTCTTATGATACTTCCTTTCTTCAAAGTCATAAAGACCGGCGGCGGCACATATTCTGCTTCCCCTTGCAGCGGTCGGTCCGTCACACCGATCTGCCTATATACGGTCTGTTGAACGACAGGTTACTTTTCCCTATTTTAATTATAACATAGAGCGGTGCAAAAGTCAATATTCGTTTGAATTATTTATACTCCGAACGCTCCGCCGATTGACGAAATATGTTCTCAAAAGAGTTAAACTATTTGCAATTTTCAACACTATCGCATTTTGCTGTGTAAATCTCTCACGTATGCAACTTCCCTAATCAATAAAAAATCGTCCCCGGATCCTGCGGATATGCAAGACAGGGAGCAATTTGCACGGTGGGCTGTTTGAATATCATTGACATTTTCTTGCACGCTTGATATAATTAGATTATAAAATAAATAGTATTTTTAACGGAAAAATACACGGGTTTCTTCGTCTGTGACCTCATCAACAGGCTGCCGCTGCGATTTGGTATATTTTTTCTGCGTGTCCGGCAGAAACAGATCTTTTGATACGTGTATTTTTCTTTGTTATAATATAAAGATATTTCAAACGCTGCTGCGTTTGGATCAGAAAAGGGGCGAAAACCTTGCAGATCGCATTATGCGATGATGAAAAATCATGCCGAGAAACAATAAAAGATCTGATCGGGCAGTATAAACACTCTGACCCCGATCGCTCGCTTTTGCTGTCATCTTTCTGTTCCGGTAAAGAACTTCTGAACCATGTGGACGAATACGGAGGCTTTGACCTTTATCTTCTTGATTGCATAATGCCCGGAATGGACGGCATTGAGCTTGGAACGGCGCTGCGCAGGCGCGAAGATCAGGGAATGTTTATCTACCTGACAGTTTCTCCCGACTTTGCGCTTGATTCATATCGGGTCGACGCCCTCGATTACCTTTTAAAGCCTGTGGATAAGGCTCTCTTCTTCCGAAGTCTCGACAAAGCATTCTCCTCTTTTTCCCGAACCATGCAGGAGACGGTTTCAGTCAAAACAGCGGACAGCGTCCGTATCCTGCCCGTTGCCGATATTCGGTATGCGGAACGCACCGGAAAACGTATCTGCTATTATATGGCAAACGGCAGCGTCATAGCCGGCATTACTTTCAACGGCTCATTTATCGTCGCGGTATCAGACCTGCTCTCCCATAACGGAATGCTCCCTGTCGGTTCCTCATTCGTGGTAAACCTGGCTCATGTCACCGAAGTAACGAAAACGGACATGGTTTTAACGGGAGACCTGCGAGTTCCCATTCCGCGCCGAGTATATGACGCAGTCAAAAAAGAATGGGCTGCTTTCTGGCTGAACGGAGGAAAATACCGTGCTTTTTGAGGATAACCTTGCTTTTTTAGTCATTAAAGTCCTTATCATCTTTGTGGGCACGATCGCCATGATGGCGTCCACGACCCGTTTTAAAACTATCCGTAAGAAAGCCGTATGCGCTGCGGTCATTTCCGGTTATGTTGTTTTTGTCGTTCTCTCAACATTTTTGATAATTCGCTTTTTCGGTTATGACATCTTCATGAGGGTTTTTATCCTCACCATATCCTGTCCGGCGATCCTTATTTTTTGCAGGCTCTCTGACGAACCGTTTTCAAAACTTGTCTTTACGGGGGCGACGCATATTCTGGCATCTCTTTACATTGCTGCCACAGTCACACTGATAAACACCGCCCTGCACGGGAATGAGCTTTCTGACATTCTGCTGCGCCTGATTTCCTATCTTCTGGCGGTACTGCTTGATCTTTATTTTGTAAGGCATATATGGCTTGATCTTGTCGGCATGATAAAAAAGGGCTGGGGCGCTCTTTCCCTGATCCCCTGTGCGTTCATCATCCTTTCCGTAACTGCCGCCATTTATCCCGAACATTATACGAAACGGCCGTTAAGCGTCGTCACGCTTTATCTTCTGGGCGCCGTCATTATCGCCGTTTACTTTTCGATCGGCAGCTACCTGTCCTTGCAGTACCGCAGGCTTCAGTCAAAGCAGAACGAGGAACTCTTGAATCTTCAGCTGGAAAACATCAAAAAAGAAAGCGCCGATATTGAGGCGCTTGAAAAGCAAACGAAGATCATCAGGCACGACCTGCGCCACATCATTTCAACAGTCGCAGCCTTGGCGGAAAGCGGCGACACGCAGGCGATACTTGATTTCGTTGATAATTTCGCGGAGCTGCCGAATGAGAAAGGAGAAGATCGGAAATGAACTCACGATCCGCAGAAAAAGTCTATCGAAAACCGTCGATATGTAACACAGACAGAATAGGCGGCAAGGCATGATCTTTGACAACAATACCGCATATCAGACATTCAGGGTGCTTTTATGCATCTTCGGCACGCTGGGCATGGTCATTTCGATCAGCAGAATAAAGGAAAATAAAAGGAAAGATCTGCTTATCATAATCGGATATGCGGTTTATGCGATCGCTTTTTCGGTCATGTGCATAAGACTTCTGGGTTTCCTGCCATTTCTGCGCAGCGCCGTATTCACGATCTCTCTGCCGGGGATCGTCATAACCTTTTTGATAGCGGACGAGTCCTTTTCAAGGCATATTTTCTGCTGCCTGTCTGAGCTTCTGCTGTCCCTCTGCCTGACCGTTGGCGCAACGCAGCTAAACACACTGTTCGGCGGCAGCCCGGCAGCAAATCTTCTGCTGCTGCTTTTCGCCTACCTGATCGTGATCTTTGCGGAAGCCTTCTTCCTGCGAACTGTTTTCCTGAATATTGCGGACACGGTTATCGGGGGGTGGGGGATCCTTGCCATAATCCCCTGCTCTTTTTTCATACTTATCATGGTACTCGCGCTATACCCTGCGCATTATACGCAGAACGGATCTTTTTCCGTCCTGTTTGCCCTTTCGGGCGCAGTCCTGCTGATCATCTACTATGCCGTCTTTCAATACCTGATACTTCAGTACCGATACCGAATGGAGGAGCAGGACCGTGATCTTTTAAGGCTGCAAATAGAAAACAACAGAAAACTGGCACAAAATGCCGAGAGGAAAGCGGAGGAGCTGAAGAGCGCAAGGCAGAACATTCGGCAAACCCTTTCCGCGATCACCGATCTTGCGCGAGAGGGAAACGCCGGGGCTATTCTTGATTACATAAAAGAAACTTCCGAACGGAACGATACTGCCGCGCCTGTCCGCTATTGCTGCGACCCTATCCTGAACGCCACGCTTACTTCCTATTTATGCCGCGCCGAGCGCTCGGACATCAAGGTGGAGTTCAGGCTTTCCTTTCCCGAAAAACTTCCCGTTGACGCCGCCGAGCTTGCGATATGCTTTTCCAACGCTCTTGAAAACGCCGTAAACGCCTGCGAAAGGCTTCCGAAAAGCGAGCGGAAGATCGTCATTCGGTGTATTCATAAGCCGCAGTTCATGTTTGAGATAGAAAACCCTTACCGCGGACAGATTTCTTTCGGAAGAGACGGGCTCCCACTATCGGACAGACCGGGGCACGGTATCGGCACGCACTCAATTACTGCATTCTGTGAAAAGTATGACGCTTTTTATTCGTTCAGCGCAGAGAACGGCTGGTTTAAACTTGTGATAGCGTTATGACAGCTCATGTTTTTTCGCACGTCCCGAGCGTATCATATATGCAAGAAATACAACAAGCAGAACAGCTGCCGCCGCAATGCCCACGGGATAGGCTATTTTTGTGGAAAGCCTGAATCCCTCGTCAGCCATAAGGATATATGTGACGGAGACTGCGCTCATAAACGCCGCCGGAGCAGCTGCGATCAGGGAATACCACTCTTTTTTTGCATTTTGTACCAGATAAACAGACATTGCCCACAGCACAATCATAGCCAGCGTCTGATTTGACCACGAAAAATACCGCCAGATTATGTTAAAATCGATCTGCGTAAGAACAGCAGCCGCTCCGATCAGGGGGATCGCTAAAACGAGCCTTTTTCCAAGACTTGACTGATCCAGATCCAGCCAGTCCGCAAGCGTAAGCCGTGCGCTGCGGAACGCTGTGTCTCCCGTAGAGATCGGGCAGACAACCACGCCGATGACAGCCAGCGCTCCGCCGACCTTGCCCAGCACTCCAGTTGAAATATCATAGACCACTCCCGACTGACCGAGCGACGTAAGAGCCTCAGACAAATTTTTCGTATCGCCGTAAAATCCAAGACCTGCCGCCGCCCATACAAGGGCGTTAACGGCTTCCGCAAGCATTGCGCCGTAAAAGATCATACGTCCCTGCTTTTCGCTTTCAATGCATCTTGCCATCAT
>CANQZS010000165.1 GCA_947628385.1 uncultured Clostridia bacterium
CAGGCTCTTCAAAATCCCATACCGAAGCCTCTCTTGAACACTGCGGTGCTGAGGTGCAAAAGGGCAATCCTCAGGAGGAGAGAAAGCTCCAGAGACTGTTCCGCGATCCTGAGGTCACAAGAATGATAAAACGCTGCAATGATTTCGGCGCAGGAGGCGTTTCAGTTGCTATCGGCGAGCTTACGGACGGTCTTGTTATCGACCTGAACAAGGTTCCCAAAAAATATGACGGTCTTGACGGCACAGAGCTGGCAATTTCCGAAAGTCAGGAGCGTATGGCGGTAGTCGTAAGCAAGGAGAACGAGGAAAAATTCATTGCCGAAGCCGCAAAGGAAAATCTTGAAGCTACAAAAGTCGCTATAGTTACCGAAGAGCCTCGCCTTAAAATGACATGGAACGGCAAAATAATAGTTGACCTTTCAAGAGAATTCCTTAATTCAAACGGTGCGGAAAAACACGCTTCCGTAGCCGTACCGGTGCCGGTAACAACACAGATCAAGACCTACAGCGACACTCCCGAAAGCTGGGAGCAGCTCATGAGCAGCCTCAACGTCTGCTCGCAAAAAGGACTTGTAGAACGTTTTGACTCTACTATCGGCGCAGGAACTATCCTTATGCCATACAGCGGAACATATCAGCTTACCCCAACACAGGCTATGGCTGCAAAGATCCCTGTTCTTAAAGGAGAGACCGATACCTGTTCGATAATGGGTTGGGGCTATAATCCTTATATAAGCGATAAAAGTCCTTACCACGGAGCAATTTTTGCAGTAATTGAATCGATCGCAAAGGTCGTTGCAGCAGGCGGAAGCTATAAAAACTGCTGGCTGACATTTCAGGAATACTTTGAAAGAACACAGGATAATCCCACACGCTGGGGCAAACCGTTCTCGGCACTTCTTGGAGCATTCAAGGCTCAGCTTGAGCTTGGCTGCGGAGCTATAGGCGGCAAGGACTCAATGTCAGGAACATTTGAAAATATAGACGTTCCTGCAACATTGGTATCATTTGCAGTTTCAACAGCGTCTGCAAAGAAAATAATCTCTCCCGAATTCAAAAAAGCCGGAGATAAAGTCATACTTATTTCTCCGGATATTGATGAAAACGGACTTCCCGTATTTGAAAGTGTAAGATCCTGCTTTGAACGTGTTGAACAGCTTATATCCGACGGTCTGGCTTCGGCTGTATGGACGCTTGGTTTCGGCGGCGTTGCGGAAGCCGTTGCAAAAATGTCCCTTGGCAACAGGATAGGCTTTAGATTCAGCAAAAAGCTCTCCGACGACCTGATGTTCTATTCAAGATACGGAGCATTCGTTATTGAGCTTAACGGCGATCCGTTCACTGTAGAGAATGTTATCGGCGAAACTATTCCGGAATATATCATCGACTGTAAATCATACACCGTTGATATGGAAAATGTCCAGAAAAAATGGGAGGATAAGCTGGAACCTGTATTCCCTTGCAATATCAAAACGGAGAAAAAGCCCGTAAAGATCTTCACATACACAGCAAAGGAATCAGTACAGCACGCTTCATCATTTGCAAAGCCGAGAGTGCTTATCCCCGTATTCCCCGGAACGAACTGCGAATACGATACCGCAAGAGTATTTGAAAGAGCGGGCGCAGTTCCGGAAATTGCCGTAATAAGGAACCTTTCCTCAGCAGCTCTGGAGGAAAGCGCCGTATACTTTGAAAAGGCTATAAAGCAAAGCCAGATAATCATGATCCCCGGCGGATTCTCCGGAGCCGACGAGCCGGACGGTTCAGGAAAATTCATTACCGCATTTTTCAGGAACCCACGGATAAAGGACGCCGTTCACGATCTTATGGATAACCGCGACGGTCTTATGCTCGGCATCTGCAACGGTTTCCAAGCGCTTATAAAGCTGGGACTTGTTCCCTACGGCAGGATCGTTGACATGACCGAGGATTCCCCTACCCTTACGTTCAACACCATAGGCAGACACCAGTCAATGATGGTCCGGACAAGAGTTGCATCGAACAAGTCTCCTTGGCTTGCAGGCTGTGAGGTGGGAGATATTCACAGAGTTGCGATCTCCCACGGCGAGGGACGCTTTGTGGCTTCACCGGAGCTTATAAAGCAGCTTGCCGACAACGGACAGATAGCGTTCCAGTATGTTGACATGAACGGCGAACCAACTCTTGACATTCGATACAATCCTAATACCTCCTATGAAGCAATTGAGGGAATAACATCTCCGGACGGACGTATCCTCGGCAAAATGGCTCACAGCGAGCGTATCGGTTCAGAAATATGCAAGAATGTTCCGGGCAATAAGGATCAGAAGATATTTGAAAGCGGAGTTGCATATTTCAAGTAAAAAACTTTTCGGCGGTCACTTATCTGATGACCGCCGATTTTATACGGAGTTTTTATGAACACATTCAAGAAAATAAGAAACTATTTTTCAAAGGGAGAACTCATTTTGTGGAGTTCTTCGGTAATTCTGATAATCGTTTCATTTTTTATTTTTGACAAGGTAAATTACCTGACGCTGACAGCCTCGGTAATAGGCGTGACCGCACTTATTTTCAACGCAAAGGGCAATCCCATAGGACAGGTGCTGATAATAATTTTCAGCATATTTTACGCAATAATTTCCTATTCGTTTGCCTATTATGGAGAAATGATAACATATCTTGGAATGTCCGCGCCTATGGCGGCAGTGGCTCTTGTATCGTGGCTGAGAAATCCCTATAAGGGCAACAAAGCGGAGGTAAAAGTCAACCGTCTTAAGTTAAAAGAAGTTATTTTCATGCTTTTGCTTACGGTGCTTGTGACGATAATTTTCTATTTTATATTAAAAAATCTTGGAACGTCAAACCTTGCGCCAAGCACATTTTCTGTAACTACAAGCTTTATAGCGGCATATCTGACATTCCGCAGAAGTCCATTCTTTGCGCTTGCATATGCTTCAAATGATGTAGTTCTGCTTGTGTTATGGATAATGGCAGCATTTGAGGATATTTCCTATTTATCGGTAATAATCTGCTTTGCAATGTTTCTGATAAACGATCTTTACGGTTTTATAAACTGGACGAGAATGGAGAAAAGACAATCGGAATAAAATATCGGAACGGCATTTTAAACGTTCCTATCAGTCTGTAGAAAAATATATTAAATTGATTTTGAAACAGTCCACCGGACTGTTTCAAAAGGCTTAAATATTATAAACTGTTAATTCAGGGGAACGCTCTTTCTTGCAGAGCGTTCCCCTCTTGCAAACAGCTACGCAGTTTGCAATTCACCCCTTTGCAGAGCGCTTTGAAAAGGAGAGTTTCGCCCTCTGCGAAAAACGAACTGCGTTCGTTTGCGCGACCAAAGGCTTTGCCTTTGGATCCCGCAAGTCTGTGCAAAACAAAACCAAAGGTTTTGTCTGGCTTGACCAGCTTTATATTTTGCGCCTGCGGCGCAAAATAATAATTAATTTTTCGATAATTTTCTCATTCATCAGCTTTAAGCTGCTTTTCACAGTCGGAAACTATCCTCTCCGCAAGCTCAGGATCCTTGACCTTGGTAAATGCACTCACTACAGGAACTATGATAAGTCCCGCTATCATTGCTATAGCTCCCGCATTTATGGGAGATGCCATGTTAAGCTTCAAGGCTGCCGCAGCCTTTGTCGCCTCAGGGAAAAATCCCAGACTGAATATGAACATGTGTATAACAGTAAATCCTACGCCAAAAATTATACTCGTCCATACAGCCGCATTGGTCACCTTTTTGGAAAAAAGTCCGTACATAAACGGCGCAAGAAAAGCTCCCGCAAGCGCTCCCCATGAAATAGACATAAGCGTGGTTATATATGTGTTAGGATTCAGCGCAATAATTACCGACAATATCAGGAAAGCCGCAATAAGTATCCTCATAATAAGGACCTGCTTCTTTTCACCCATCTCTTTTTTATAAAACGGCTTTATAAGGTCTATAGTCAGTGTTGAGCTCGATGTTAGCACAAGCGACGAAAGCGTAGACATAGACGCGGAAAGCACAA
Source organism: uncultured Clostridia bacterium (assembly GCA_947628385.1). Taxonomy (GTDB): domain Bacteria; phylum Bacillota; class Clostridia; order Oscillospirales; family Ruminococcaceae; genus RGIG8773. The sequence goes on from CANQZS010000165.1 coordinate 4,017, forward strand.
GCACTACCACTATTCCTATAAGAATATCCGGAAGCGCAGCCTGAAGAATTGTCCCAAAATAAAGATCCTCCGTCCGCAATATCGGGATCCGATCAGCATATCAGCGCAAGACCGCAATATATGCAGCTTTTCGCTTGATCTCTTGACAATTGGATCTCAGTATTACAAACGGAGGATAAATATTCGTTAATACGACCAAGCCGATAAGCCGGGTTTTGTCGTGTGCGGAGATCTATCTGGGCGGATCGTCGCCGAAACGCTCAAGCCGTCGTGACAGTACGCCTGCCGAGCAGACAATAACGTACTGTTCCAAAAAGACGTTGCATCGGGTAGGGTTTACATGGCAGCGCGGTCTCCCGCGCTCCGGTGAGCTCTTACCTCGCCTTTCCATCCTTACCGGCATAAACCGGCGGTATATCTCTGCTGCACTTTCCCTAAGGTCGCCCTCGGCTGCCGTTA
>CANQZS010000166.1 GCA_947628385.1 uncultured Clostridia bacterium
GAGGAAATGCTGGCGATAAATCCCGACTATGTGGGGTATGTCTCGATACCCGAAAGAGTCAATGAAGCCGTAGTTCAGGCTGACGACAACGAATATTATCTTAAAAAGAATATTTACGATCAGACGCGTTCCTGCGGTACGGTCTTTGCGGACTATCGTGACAACGTAAGCGATTACGCGGATCTCCAGTCCGACAATATAATCCTTTACGGTCATAATCAAAGGGACGGTACAATGTTCGGCGAGCTTGATTACTATAAGTGGGATTACAAATACTGGCTAAAGAATCCGTTCATTTACTTTGATAACAGATACGAGCACAGTACATATGTTATTATCGCTTCCTTTGTTATCAATACCGAACCGGAGCATGACAACGGCTATGTTTTCGATTATCAGAATTATATTGATTTCGACGAGGCTCACCCGTTCGAGACGTTTATAAAGGAGATAAGCGAGCGGAGCCATTTCATCACCGGAATTGACGCTGATGAAAACGACAAGTATATCACTCTTTCAACGTGTTCCTATGAATGGGAACCCGCGCGGCACGTCATAATCGGCAGAAAGCTCCGCGACGGGGAAACTACCGAAAATATAGATATGTCAGGATTTATGGTGAATCCAAATCCTAAGTGGCCGGCTATTTATTATAAGTATAACGGCGGTTCATATCAGGAATAAGCAATATCTTTAAAAACTATCTTTTTATAAAGACAAGCGGACGTTCAAAAGAAGGAAGGGGTCAAAAATGAAGCTGAATACAGCGCTGGGTCTTACTGCGGCGGCAATGCTCGCAGGGACTTTCTGCACGTTTGCGCTGTGCATGGTAGAAGATGTGGACGACGGAAATATTCCACAGGAATATTATTATGTGGAGGAGACCGAGGATAAGCTTCTTGCGGAAGCGGAGGAAAATGACGCTCCGGCGGAAACGGAGATCACCGTTAAGGAAAATATTCCGGAGGAAGCTCCGGAAGCCGTAACGGGATCATCCGATGAGGACAGCGATTTTGAACAGGAGGCATTTCCCGTGGCGGTAACGGCAGTTCCGCAGGAGTTCCTGTCAGATGAAAGAGAGCCGCTGTCCGCAGACAATTATTATGAGACCGAGGAGCAGTATCCTGAGGATTTCGATGTGGACGACTACAGCGGCGGCAGCGCCGAGGCTGCCGAGCAGTCGGTATTCGGATCGGACAATTCCGAGGACGGCGTGCTTTACGAAGAGGAAGCCGACCTTGCGGATACTGAGATAGTTTCGTACAGTTACGATGAGGACGAGGATACATACGGCAATAATGAAAACGAACCGATCTTTCCGGATCCGTCATTCTATGACTATTATCCGGATGAAAACGAAGATGTTGTGATAACGTTTTTTGATGCCGGAGAGGAAAACGCTCAGAACGATGTTTCGGTGTCCGTAAGCGTGGGAGACGGTTCCGGAAGCCTTACGGGAGAGACATTTACGGCAAAATTTAACGGCTCCGTACAGACCGTAAACGCCTACGACCTGATATGCTGGATAGTAAACAACGAGGTTTCTCCAAGCTTCAGCGATGAAGCTATAAAGGCTCAGGCTGTCGCGTCATATTCTTATGTAAAATACCATAACGTGAACGGACTTACTCCCAGCGTGCTGGTAAAAAAGGATCCGTCACAGAGAATAAAGGACATGGTATCCTCTGTATGGGGAGTATGCTGCTATTATAACGGAAGTGTTGCACAGACGGTATATATGGCTTCCTCATCGGGATATACTGCGGACGCTAAAAACGTATGGGGAGGAAGCATACCATATCTTAAAAGCGTGGAATGTCCCTTTGACGCTTTCAGCGATCCGAACTACGGAAGCGTTAAGACCGTAAGCGAGCAGGAAATGAGATCCTATCTTGAAAATGCTTTGGGAATAAAGCTTTCCGACAACCCCGAAAACTGGATAAGGATCACCTCATATGTGGACGGAAATTACGTTTCAACTATTGATATTGACGGTCAGAGAACGATCTCCGGACGTAAAATGCGGGAAAATGTGTTCAATTACAAGCTGAAAAGCGCAGCCTTTGACGTTTACTACAGCGACGGAGTATTCACGTTCGTTACATACGGATACGGTCATGGCGTGGGAATGAGCCAGAACGGCGCGAATATTCTTGCTAAACAGGGATATACATATAGCGAGATACTCAAATATTATTTCACGGGAATTGAAGTGCTATGACTGCATATGAAATAATTACCAAGAAAAAGCGTAACGCTGAACTGAGTACAGACGAGATAAACTGGATAACTGCCGGATATACCTCCGGCAGTATACCGGATCACCAGATGTCTGCGCTCCTTATGGCGATATGCTTTTCTTCTTTATCCGAAAGGGAGACTGTAGATCTCACAATGGCAATGGCACATTCCGGCGAGATGCTCAGACCGGATACAGGAGGCTTCAACGTTGACAAGCACAGCACCGGAGGAGTCGGGGACAAGGTCACCCTTATATGCGCTCCGATAGCTGCTGCGTGCGGGGTGTTTGTTCCAAAGATGTCCGGCAGAGGACTGGGTCACACCGGAGGAACTATAGATAAGCTGGGATCTATTGCGGGGTTCAGGACCTCGCTGAGCTATGACGAATTTATAAGGAACGTCCGCAAGGCAGGTCTTGCAGTATCAGGTCAGACGGAAAATCTCGTTCCTGCGGATAAGAAGATATATGCTCTGAGGAATGTTACCGCTACGGTGGACAGTATCCCGCTCATATGCTCGTCGATAATGAGCAAGAAGCTTGCCTGCGGAGCCGACGGCATAGTTCTGGACGTAAAGGTCGGCGACGGAGCGTTCATGAAAGATTTAAAAAGTGCGGAAGATCTTGCGGAGCTTATGGTCAGAGTCGGAAAACGTGCGGGGAAAAAATGCTCGGCTGTCCTTACCAATATGGATAAGCCTCTCGGCAGGACGGTGGGGAATTCCCTTGAAACCATCGAAGCGATAGAAGCTCTTAAAGGAAATTCTGCGGGCGATCTTCACGAGGTCGCAGTCACACTTGCGGCGGAAATGATCTTCACTGCGGGTGAAAGGAGCCGTGAGGAGTGCCGTTCTATGGCTGAAAACGCCATAAGAAGCGGTTCGGCTTTGGAGCGGCTGCAAAAAATGATCGAGCTTCAGGGCGGGGATCCGCGCGTGACGGAGGATAGCTCACTGTTCCCGCAGGCAAAGCGCAGAGCAGAGATATTTGCTCCGGAAAGCGGATATATAAATGGTATCTCCTGTGAGGAGACAGGGCTTATTTCCATGAAGCTCGGAGCAGGACGGCTTGCAAAGGATCTCCCGATAGACTATTCCGCAGGGATAGTATTTGATAAGACCGTGGGAGACAAGGTTTGCAGAGGAGATCGTCTTGCAGTGCTGTATACCTCCTCGGACTGCGATCTGGAAAGCATTGCGGAGGATATGAAAGGGGTATTTAAGTATTCGGAGAGCAATGATATTCCAAAAGAAAAAAATGTAATAAAAATTCTAAAAGGGTATTGACATTTAATATTATATATGATATAATATTATCATCAAGCATATCCGATCCATAGCTTATACGATTTTTTGAATGGAGGAACTAATTATGAGCGATATTCTAAAGAAAATAAGTGAAACAATTACCGAAACAGGTAAATCCGTAGGTGAAAAAACAAAGCAGGTAGGAAGCGCTGCAAAGCTGAATGCTAAGATCATAGCTTCCGAACATTCTATCAGCGATAATTACACTATCCTTGGCAAGTATTATTACGATACCTTTAAGGACGATCCCGCCGAGGAGGTCGCTGAGGCTGTAAATTCGATCACAGCGTCAATAGATGCGATCGCTGAGATGAAAGCGCAGATCCTTGCCATAAAGGGTCTTGTAAAGTGCGTGGCTTGCGGAGCTGAGTGTCCGTGCGATGATATTTTCTGCGGAAAGTGCGGAGCAGAGCTTGTAAAGCCTGAGCCTCCTGTGGAGGAAAATGCAGAGGAGACTGCCGAGGAAGAGACAGCCGCCGAGGAGGAAACCGTATCCGATCAGGATACAACTTCCGAAGAGTGATCTTTACTGCACAGACGGGATAAACTGAAACAAACGTAAAAAGCGATCAGCCTCCGAGATCCTCGGAGGCTGATCTTTTGTTCCGCGGGGGAACTATCTGTCGCTCTGGTCGCTGCTGCGGCTGTTGCTGCTGTTGTTGTTTTTGCTGTTGCTGTTCTGGTTCTGCTTGCTGTTCTGATTATTGTTCTGGCTGTTGTTCTGGTTCTGGTTCTGATTATTCATTTTTTTGCTCTCCTTAAATTAATTTTCTCCGCATAATTTAAAAAATCCGGAGACAAATTATACACAACGCTTGAAATTCAAGTGAACATGGTGTATAATGTTATTAATTATTTGCAAAGGAATGATAAATATGCATAGCTGTGGAATTTTACTTCATATTT
>CANQZS010000167.1 GCA_947628385.1 uncultured Clostridia bacterium
GCTTCAAGAGGGGGCTGCCCTGCGATAGAGGGCGCCCCCTTAAATTAACGGTTTATTAGATGTATGCCTTTTTAAACAGTCCAGTGGACTGTTTAAAAATCAATTTAATATGTTTTATACAGTATAAAGCTCCCTCTGCATAAACGCAGCGGGAGCTTTGTTTTTGAAACCATTTAAACGGCACCGGCATATAATGATAACAGCGGATATTACGCATATCATTTGAAAGGGGATATTTTTTACCGATGCCAAGCGTCTTTTTAAGTCCCTCAACTCAGGAGTGGAATAAATATATAAACGGCGGAGACGAGGAACAGTACATGAATATCGTCGCCGACAGAATGGAGCCTTACCTGCGTTCCTCAGGAATAGAATATACCCGTAACGATCCCGCAAGGAACGTTCTCGGCGCTATCAGCGATTCCAACGCGGGGAATTTTGACGTCCACCTTGCCTTGCATACCAATGCCGGAGGCGGAGACTTTTCCGGAAAGCTCCGAGGTATTGACGTATACTATTCACCCTATTCATCAAGAAGCAGGAACCTTGCGGCGATCACCGCAAATAATTTTGAATCTATCTACCCCGATCCGGAAAACGTGAATATACTTCCTACCACATCACTTGGTGAGGTCAGCCGTACACGCGCTGTTGCCATACTTGCCGAAATAGGCTACCACGACAACTATTCCGATGCGGAATGGATAAAATCAAACCTTACCGCCATTGCAAAAAGTCTTGTCCAGTCCCTCTGCGACTATTTCGGCATACCATTTGTAGAAGCCGAACCCGTAAGACAGGGCTACGTCGCGACCGATGGCTCCAACCTGAACATAAGGAGCTTCCCATCTACCGACGCAAGAGTTATCGGCGTCATACCCAGCGGCGCGGCAGTCGAGGTCTACGGCAGGACGGGAAACTGGTACGTAGTTAAATACGGCGGTCTGAACGGATATTCATACGCCGATTATATAGTATTCTGAATCATATAAATGAAAAATGCTGCACCTGAGATCCTCGATCGTCGGGCAGCATTTTTTTATTCAGATCCTGTATTTCGGTTATTTTTGAAAAACGACCATACCGCTGCGGAAATTATTATAACATATCCCACAAAGCTCATTGCGGACGGTACCTGCTCAAACAGGAAATATCCCGTTACAGCTGAAAATATCACCTGTGAATAATCATAGACCGAAACTTCCTTTGCAGGCGCAAGAGCATACGCTCCCGTTATAGCAAACTGTCCTCCCGCAGCAAAAAGTCCCGCAAGTATCATTATCAGGAGCTGTTTCCCGCTCATGGGAACGAATCCGGCGAGCATTGGAACTAACGTAATAAGGCAGGAAAAAACCGAAAAGAAAAGAACTATCAGCGTGCTTTTTTCTCCTCTTTGCTTCATATACCTGACGAAAGTATATGCCGCTCCCGCGCCCATTCCTCCGGTAAAGCCTATAAGCGACGGCACAAGCTCCATATTCGCAAATGTAGGACGGATTATAAACAGGCTCCCTATAAACGCGGCAATTATCGCAGCCACCTGCGCCGGAGAAGTCCTTTCTTTAAGTATGAGCATTGAAAATATGACCGCAAAAAACGGAGAAAGCTTGTTCAGCATGGAAGCGTCCGCAAGGTCAAGATGATCCACCGCATAAAAGTTGCATAAAACTCCTACCGTTCCGCAAACGGCGCGCATCACCATTGCTCCACCGCAGCCCTTGCGTATTTTCAGAGGAGTTTTCTCGCGAATTATCATTATGACCGCAAGCACCGCAGAAGCAAGATTCCTGAAAAAGCTTTTCTGCACCGAGGGAAGATCGCCGGCGAGCCGAACACATGAATTCATTCCCGTAAAGCACACTGCCGACAATATTATCAGCAGCACGGCAAGATCCTTTTTTCTTATTCTGAAAGGCATTATTTTCCGGAGCTTCCTTTCCTATTCCTAATGACTCTTCTAAGCTCCTCCATTACCTTTTTCATATCCACCGGCTTGGTGAGGTAGCCGTTCATTCCATATTCGGACGATGACTTTATATCATCGCTGTAGGCATTGGCAGTCATTGCCAGTATTGGTACGGTAGCGGCGTCCTCCCTGTCAAGGCTGCGTATTTTTCCCGTGGAAGCCAAGCCGTCCATGACCGGCATTCTAATATCCATAAGAATAGCGTCGTAGTAGCCCTTTTCCGAGCGTTCAAACATTTCCACAGCTTCAAGACCGTTTTCCGCAAGCTCAGCGCTGATATTTTTCTTTGCGAGCAAGGTACGGATTATCTCGCGGTTAAGCTCGTCGTCCTCGGCAACAAGGAGCCTTACGCCTGAAAGATCCTGTATACCGGACGGATCTTCGCTGCTCTCCTCCTCAGCAACTGCCTGCATGGGGATAGTAAAATAGAATTCCGAACCCTTTCCCACTTCGCTTCTGACGAAAAGTCTGCCGCCGAGAAGCTCAACAAGGCTTTTGCTGATGGAAAGTCCGAGACCGGTCCCGCCGTATCTGCGAACGATCCCCTCGTCCGCCTGTTCAAAGCTGTTAAAAATTTTATCAATATTTTCCTCGCTGATACCTATTCCTGTATCCTTTATAGAAAACGAAACATTTACCATTCCCTTATCCGAAATGCCGCTTTCTGTGACGGAAAGCGTTATCCCGCCATTTTCGGTAAATTTAACGGCATTGCCCATAATATTTATAAGTATCTGGTTGAGCTTCAGCGGATCGCCGAGAACAAAGCGTTCCGGAATATTTTTTTCACAGTTAAGGCTTATGCCCTTTGAATCGGTCTGGACCCTTATCATGGTATCAACACCGTTGATAAGCTCCTCGAGGTCGATATAAGCTTTTTCCACGGTCATTTTTCCGCTTTCGATGCGGGACATATCCAGAACGTCGTTTATAAGCTCAAGCAGATAATGTGAAGCCATATCTATTTTTTTAAGGCAATTTTCCGTTTCGGGAGAAAGTCCCTGTGAATCGAGAGCAATTTTCGTCATTCCGATTATGACATTCATAGGCGTTCTTATCTCGTGGGACATTCTTGAAAGGAACTCGCTTTTTGCTCTTCTTTCCCTGTCCGCCTTGAACCTTGAAAAGTGAGCGGAGATTATTCCCGTACATCTGTTAAGTATATTCAGTGTTTCGTCGTCGGTAAATGGATCTATCATTTCGTACACGACGCAGCCGACGAGGTTATCCCCCTCGAACATCTGGAATGAATATGCCGAGCCCTTACCGCCATTATTTTCGCTTTGGGCGTACTTTTCATATGCGGCTCTGTCCGTGGGAAGCAGGTCGTTCATTCTCATACGTCTTTCAACGACGTCAAATTTTGCTTTTCCGAGGGTAAATTTAGTAGTACCCACCGGAGCAAATTCCGCAGCGTGCCACTGATAGGCGATATTCAGTGTATAATAGCTCCTGTTTATATCAAATATCAGTATCCTTTCCATTCTGAGGACTCTTCCGGCTCTGCTCATGAAAGCGTTTACCGCCGCATCGAAGCTTCCGGATTTTTCAAATATCTTGAATGTAAAGGAAACCATTTCCATATTATCGGTCAAACCGTGTTTAACGTTTATCTGTTCATTATCCTGACTTGGGAGAGTCATTCCTGAGAAAACGTAGCCGTCCTTTTCCGCTTGGTCGTAGAAAACGAAGCCGCCGTACTTATCCTTATGCTCCGCAGCAGCGGAAGCGGCGAGGTGTGTTTTCACCTTTAAGATCTCAAACGGCTCATTATTTGTACGGATATTAGCGCCTGCTGCGCAGCGGATAGCCACCTCGCTGCCGCTGTAGATATTTTCTATACCGGCGATAACGCTTCTTATGAGAGATTCTGCATTTTCGCGGCTATCCACGAGGGAGACGATAGTAAATTCTCCGGCGCTGTTGCGATAGATAACGCTGTTTTGTGAAAAGGCGTTTCTCATAACAACTGAGACTTCCTCTATAGCGGTATCACAGAACATCTGACCGTATTTTCTGAGCAAGTCGTTATAGTTGACAATACATATCACGGAAGAGAACACCAATTTACGGTCATCGCTCGTACCCATTCTTATGGCGGCGATACGTCCGTATTTTTTATTATAGAAGCCTGATACGGGGTCGATATTCTCGTAATTATAGTATTTAGGGTCGGGATCGTTATTATGGAACTCGTTGATCTCATCGAGTTTAGGTCTTGGTTCATTCAGCACAGCGGAGAGACCTGAGAGAGTTTTATCGTATGGCATATTATCCATAAAGAAGCTTCCTTTCGTCGTTCTATTGACAAAGATATTATAGCACATGTAAATAAAAAATGCAAGAAATATTTCAAAAATTTTAAATACGCATATAACAATTTTGCGCGAAGCGCAAAATCAGAAAAAAGTTCGCCAGCCTTTCAAGGCTGCGGATTCCAAAGGCAGAGCCTTTGGTCGCGCTCCGCAGAGCGCGA
>CANQZS010000168.1 GCA_947628385.1 uncultured Clostridia bacterium
AGTGTAGTCCTTTTCCGGATTATATTTGAGCGCCACTGCCGCTCCGGACGGCTTTTTGCCTCTATATGCTGACATTCAGACCGCTCCTCCTTTCGTTGAGCTTAGGGAATACCTCGCTCAATTCTCTTCTGCGCCTGAGAGGCGCTATGAGCGGCTTCTCCGCGCTGTACCCGCAGGACGCCGCCAGCACCGGTATGGAATCCCTCAGAGAGGCGTAATCCTTTTCCGTTCCGGCAGGACACATCAGTGAAATGTTAAGGCTCTTGCCTTTGGCGTAAATATCCATTTCAAAATATCCCGCGTCCTCAATGTCAAAGCAGAGGAACAGGTGATTGTCGCTGCTGCCGGTGTTCTCGTTCCTGCCTGCGTCGGGATCCGCCCACAGCTCGCCGAACGCCTTTAAGCCGTCTATATTCATTGGAACAAGAAAATGCAGCAGCGGAGTGAATACTCCGGGAGCCGTGAGCAGCCCCTGTATCATATCCGTCCTGTCCATTGACGAAAGCGACCTGAGCGACGGATCGTCTATATTTTTTATCAGGAAATCAAGCATATTTTCCATAGTCGTGGGAGGACGGTAGCTTACTCCCGCCGCAGTTGCCATTTCGGAAAGTATAAGGTTCACGCTCTGAGCGAGAACTATCTTGCTGTCCATATTTTCCACGCGGTTTATTATCATGCTGAGCCTGTCGATAAGGGTATTCAGATCCTTGGACGTTTCAAAGCTTCTGAGCAGGGTGTTCAGCCCGCCTTTCAGGTTATCCGGCAAAAGCCTTGAAAAAACGCTTTTCAGCGACGATACCCCGCCCTTTGTATCAATATGCTCAAGAATATCCGCAAGCTCCTCCGGAGGAAGCTTTTTTACGCCGTAATTTACGGCTATGGCTATACGCTCAGTAAGCATGGTCATGGAACGCTGAGCGGAAGCCGACGGATTATCGCTGAGCGCCGAGAGCTTCACGTCCGACGGAAGCTTGGAGCTTTCGATGAATTTTGTAAAAAGCACTCCCAGCTTGTTAGCCGTCTCGTTGTCCGGAGCCATTCCGAGCACCGCCCTGAAGCTGTCTCCCACCGCGTCGGGATCGCTGTTGAACCGCGAAAGATTGTAGGTTATCAGCGACAGCAGGTTCTGCGTCTTGTCATTCAGCAGCAGACTGTTTTCAAGGTAGTTCACCAGCGCGAGAACGTCCCCCTTTACCTCGCTGAAATTGGAAACGCTCAGCTTATCCGCAGTCTGAACGAGCAGATCCATTACCTCTCTGCTCTGGGCTGTTTCTCCCGCAAGGTAGCGCAGCGTCGCCGAGATCGAGGTGAGCAGACCGTCCCTTGCCTCTGCGGACGCTACGGTCTTCATGAAATCTATCACCGCAGCGGTCATTTCCTCTCCGAGGCTGGTATCCTCCAGTCCCGCAAGGATATTTTTAAGCTCGCTCCACAGCTCCCCGCCGAATATGGTAGCTTCTCCCTGCTGCCTGAGCATATCGTCCGTGATATTTTCCGGAGAAAGCATTATTTCCGAAGCGAATTCCGTTACCTTATTGAGCAGCTCGGCATTTCCGGAGGCTCTGAGAATGGACAGAGCGTCTCCTCCCACCAGTCCCTTTAAAAGCACGGCAGACATGGCAGGATCCTTAAGGAACGATCCCTTTAGTCTGAGCAGACCCGCTCCGGTCTGATCCTTAAGATCCTGCTCGGCAAGCTGTTGATCTCTTTCGTTCGCTTTGTTGACCTGATCGACGTTACCGAGTTCAAAGACCTGATCCGGCGTCTGGAACTTGGGGTTCTGATTAAGGGAGTAGTCCTTGGGGTTTACGGGAGTGGTGACCCTTAACATTTCAGACATTTCCGATCATTCCTTTCTATTGTAAATAAATGTAATATTTTTACTTATACTGTAAATTTTCTATCAATTTTTGAAAACTTTAAGCCCTATTTGTTAAAATTGACGAAAATTAGCATAAAAATTTTTCCGCTTTATTTTTATTATATTACATTTTTGTCTTGTAGTAAAGAGTTTTTTATAGTATAATTAAAAATATAGTTAAATTGTATCATGGAGAACTGTGTTTTCAATAGGAATTGTATATTCTTTTGATAACATTAACTTTTTAGGTAGGTGTTTATATGGCAAAATTTGAAGCAGGTATGGAAGCAATGGCGGATATGTACGTCTTTGAGACTACCACTCTTCTCGAACAGCTCGATCAGATCCTCATGAAAACCGAAAACGAAAGCAGCTTCGGTGAGGAGGAGATCAACGAAATATTCCGTACCATGCACACGATAAAAGGCTCGTCGGCTATGATGGGACTCGATAATATGTCAAAGCTCGCTCATGCCATAGAGGATATGTTCTACATAATCCGCGAGGATCACCCCGTTATCTCTTCAATGGGCGCTCTCTATGACCTCGTATTTACGGCTTCCGACCTTATGAAAGCCGAAATAGAGCTTATTCAAGAGGACGAATATGACCCTACCGACTTTTCTGAACAGATGGCAAAGATCGAGGAATTCGTCGCAGTCCTTAAAGGCGGCGAAAAGCCCGCCGAAGCCGCACCGGCTGCTCCCGCAGCAGCTCCTGCCGCCGACCGCGCCGGCACCGACAGCTCGGATACATCGGTAAGAGTATTTTTTGAAGAGGACTGCAAAATGGAGAACCTCCGCGCCCTCCTCGTTATAAACAGGATCACCGAAATGTGCTCTAAGCTCGAGTACGTTCCGGCAAATATCGAAAACGATCCGGACACCGCCGCCGTTATAATCAAGGACGGCTTTGATATTTCCTTTGTACCGTCCGGAAGCAACACCTCCGATTCCGTTATCGAAGCCATAACGGCTACACCTAACGTAAAGACCTGCACCGTGCTGCATAAGGGCTCCGCTCCGGCATCAGCCTCCGACGCCGCACAGGACGATGATTCCACCACGGTAATAGTGCACTTCGAGGACGACTGCAAAATGGAGAACCTCCGCGCCCTCCTTGTGGTGAACAAGGTCAAGGAGGTCTGCGACAGCGTTTCCTTTGAACCTGCGGACATCGAAACAAATTCCGAAACTGCAAAATTCATCATAGAAAACGGCTTTACCATCAGATTCAAGTCCGAAAAGCCGAACATGATCCTACAGGTGATCGAAAACGCGCCCTCCGTGCTTTCCTATGAGGTCATAGACCGTGATAACGAGGAGCCCTCCAAGCCTGAGGAAAGCTCCGCCCCCGCAGCGTCGGCTCCCGCTCCTGCGGCAGCAGCTCCCAAGCCTGCGGAAAAGCCCGCGGAAGCTCCCAAGCCCGCCAAGAGCACGGAAAAGAAAGCTGCCGATCAGGGAGGAAAATCCTCCGGCGGCTCCAAGCAGTCGCTCATCTCCGTGAACCTTAACAAGCTCGATACTCTTCTCGACCTTGTGGGAGAGATAGTAATAACCGAAGCAATGGTTACCTCCAATCCCGACCTTAAAGGTCTGAGACTCGATAACTTCCAGAAGTCCGCAAGACAGCTCAGAAAACTCAACAGCGAGCTTCAGGATACGGTAATGTCCATACGAATGGTACCGCTGTCAGGCGCATTCAGCAAAATGACGCGTATCGTAAGAGATATGAAAGTCAAGCTCGGCAAGGACGTTGACCTTATCTTCGAGGGCGAGGAAACAGAAGTCGATAAATCCATCATCGACCAGCTCAACGATCCGCTCATGCACATGGTAAGAAATTCCATGGATCACGGCATCGAGGACAACGTTGAGGACAGGATCAAAGCCGGCAAGCCTCCCAAGGGCAAGCTGACCCTTTCTGCATACAATTCCTCAGGAGAGGTTATCATAGTAGTTGCCGACGACGGTCAAGGCATCAACCCCGAAAAGGTCCTTGCCAAGGCTGAAAAGAACGGTATCCTTACCAAGCCCGCCAGCGAGTATTCCGAAAAGGAAATACTCAACATGATAATGCTGCCCGGATTCTCCACAAACGAACAGGTAACGGAATATTCCGGACGAGGAGTCGGAATGGACGTCGTGCGCAAGAATATAGAAAAGATCGGCGGCACCGTTTCCGTAGATTCAAAGTTCGGTCAGGGAACAAGCTTCGTTATAAAGATACCTCTCTCACTTTCGATAGTTGACGGCATGGAGGTATCCGTAGGACAATCCATATTCACCATTCCTATAAACGCTATCCGCGAATCCTTTAAGGTAAAGCAGAACCAGCTCGTAAAGGATACCACCGGCAAGGAAATGATAATGATACGCGGAGAGTGCTTCCCGCTTATCAGACTTTACGATATTTACGACCTCACTCCGGGTACCGACGACCTCTATGAGGGCATAGTCATACTCGTAGAGGGCGACGGAAAGTGCGCTTGCCTCTTTGCAGACGAGCTTATCGGAGAGCAGCAGGTAGAAG
>CANQZS010000169.1 GCA_947628385.1 uncultured Clostridia bacterium
ACAGGTTACACATGGTACTGGAGCCGTTCCCGTAAGGAACTTTGGAACAAGGGGGCGACTTCGGGACATTTGCAGGAAGTTGTTTCGATCTACAGTGACTGCGACAATGATACTCTTCTTCTGAATGTTAAGCAAACGGGCGCTGCCTGCCACACAGGCTCATACAGTTGTTTTTTCAATGAAATCTACAAGGCTGAGCCTTGACCCATTCAGGCAAAGTTCAGTGATTTTCAACTTATGTATACCGTGCACGAATTAAAGTTTGATCCGCAAGAGTATTGAGAGTTTCAATATAAGCGTTTCTGCAATATCTCAACTCTTAACTCTCAACTCTTAAAACTATTAAAAAGGGGAGATCGTAAAATGACAGTTTACCACGAAATTTTTGAAGTTATAAAAGCCCGTAAGGCGGCATTTGACAGGGGAGAAGCTCCCGAAAAATCATATACCTGCTATCTGTTTGAAAAGGGCGTTGACAAGATTTGCAAAAAGGTCGGCGAAGAAGCCGCCGAAACGATAATTGCCGCCAAAAACGGCGACAATGACGAACTTATGAACGAAATAAACGATCTGCTTTATCATATAATGGTACTGGCGGCAGACCGCGGACTTGAGTGGACAGACGTTGAAAAGGTCCTTGACGAGCGCAATGAGAAGATAGGCAACCTTAAAGAGTTCCACCAGACAGATAAAAACACATAACCTTGTAACTTTTTCCCGCTCCTGTGAATAGTATATATTGAAGTTTCAATACTTTAATTTATTCATAGGAGGATCTATATGAGCGATAAAAACAACTGCTTCAAGGAAGCGGTTTGCATAGAGGTTCAGCGCATCTTTGACAGCTGCTCTGACCGCGACTGCATCTATGAGCTTCCGGTCACTTTGTGCGAAGACTCTGCCGCGATCACAGACGATATGAATATAGTAAAGCCACGCTGTATCGAAGTTGATACCGTCTGCATTTCGGTCGATGCTGTTCCGTTCAAATCCGGATATTACTCGGTGGATATTACTTACAGATTTAAAGTTACTGCGGAAGCGTATGCTAAGACCTTCTGCCAGCCGTCTATGGGAACTCTGCTCTGCGGCACTGCGCTGTGGAACAAGAGAGTTATCCTTTACGGCGGAGAGGGAAATGCAAAGGTATTTACAAGCGATCAGGAATTTGTATTTCCCGCAGAGGAGGATTGCTGCTCCTGCGAAAAGGGTTCAAATTCGGCTACTTCAATGCCTAAGGCTACCATTCAGATAGTCGATCCGGTGGCTCTGGAGGCAAAGATCATATGCGTTCCGTGTACAAACGATCCGGATCCCGCTCCGCAGAACTGCTGCTGTCCTAATCCGTGCAATAAGCCCGGTCTGGAAAGGACTCTGGCAATTTCGGTAGGACTGTTCTCGATAGTTCAGCTTTCACGTCCGGTTTCGATGATTGTTCCTGCGTATGACTACTGCATACCATGCAAGGACTGCTCGTCTTCCGCTTCATCGGAAGCTCCGTGTGAGATATTTGACAGGATCGAATTTCCTACGGATCAGTTTTTCCCGCGTCCGAGCGGAAACGACAACTGCAAGTGCGGCTGCTGCGACGCCGGAGTCAAGGACGATAATACTTCCTGTGACTGCAAATCAGATTGAATCTGTAAGTGAATATCATTGCATGATCTCTGAAAATAAAATGCTGTCGTGTTATGCGGCAGCATTTTTGATATTTATATTGGAAGTTCCGTATTGACGAAATGCGATTTTAATGGTATAATATATACTGGCAAAAAATTATCGGGAGTAATAAAATGGGAAAATTAATCGTTCTGGACGGTCTTGACGGAAGCGGAAAAACCACCCAGTTTGAAATTACGGCAAAAAAGCTTTCTGAAACCTATACGGTCAAAGCAATAAGCTTTCCGGATTATGACAATCCGTCGTCGTCATTGGTGAAAATGTATCTTAACGGTGAAATCGCTGAAAACGCCGGAGGTGTGAATGCGTACGCTGCATCAAGCTTTTACGCCGTGGACAGATATGCAAGCTATAAAATGTTCTGGGAACAAAATTACAGACAGGGAGAGCTTATTTTAGCAAGCAGATACGTTTCATCAAACGCTATACATCAGATGGTGAAGCTTCCGGAGGATCAGTGGGACAGCTATCTTGACTGGCTCGACGATTATGAATACTGCAAGCTTGGACTTCCAAGACCGGATATTGTTATTTTTCTGGACATGCCTGTGGAAATTTCACAGAAGCTTATGTCCGGACGATATAATGGCGATGAGAGCCGCAAGGATATTCATGAATCAAATGTGGAATATCTTAGATCGTGCAGGAGATCCGCTCTGTATGCTGCCGGAAAACTCGGCTGGAGGATCATTCCATGCAGCAGAGACGGCGAGCCGCTTCCCATAAATGCCATAAGCGGCGAGATCTTAAAATTGATAGAGGAATGATACAAAATATGCTTGATTTTAAAGTAATTGAGCTTTCGGACAGACCTTGGGTGACGGAGCTGCTGAAATTATCCGATCTCAGGGGCTGTGAATATAATTTTTCCAACAACATTGCTTGGCACAGGCTTTATGAGACGCAGATATGCCGATACAAGGATTTTTATATTTCCTGCTCTAAAAAATACGGAATGAGATTTACCTTTCCGGCGGGAAAAGGAGATTATAAGGATCTTTTTACGGTGCTGAAAAAGGAAGCTGAGGAACAGGGCTTTCCGTTGGTCGTAAGCTCGGTAACAAATGAGGAACTTGCGCTTTTTGAGGAGCTTTTCCCCGGAATGTACACGGTTTCATGCAGCGAGTCGGATTCCGACTATATTTACAAAGCGGAGGATCTGCAAACACTTGCCGGAAAAAAATATCACCAGAAACGCAATCATCTGGCAAGATTTCACGAAAATAACTGGGAATATCACAATATGACCGAAAAGAATTTTGACGAATGTATAGAATTTGCCGTCCGAAGCTACAATCTTAATCATGCCTACGACAATGAATCAAGCGTTGCGGAGCAGTTCGCTATCAACACCTTTATGAACTATTTCGGAGAGCTTGAGCTAAAGGGCGGCGTTATAACCGTTGACGGCAGGATAGAAGCCTTTACCATAGGCGATGGAATAAATTCCGACACATTTGATATTCACATTGAAAAGGCAAACGCCGATATTCAGGGAGCTTATGCCGCGATAAACAATGAATTTGCCGTATCTGCGGCTAAAGGCTATACCTATATCAACAGGGAAGAGGATCTTGGGCTTGAGGGGCTCCGCAAGTCTAAGCGTTCCTACCACCCTGCATTTATGCTTCAAAAAAATGTTGTAACTTTCAAATAATTTTAGGAGGTATATTGTATGATCTATGTTTTTCTGGCACAGGGCTTTGAGGAGACAGAGGCTGTCGCTCCGATCGACCTTCTCAGAAGGTGCGGAAAGGAAGTTTACACTGTAGGTATCGGAGATAATATTATCAAAAGCTCACATGATATTAACGTTCTTACCGATACAGAGGATCTGCTTATAGAGCTTAACAGCGAGCTTGAAATGATCGTGCTTCCCGGAGGTATGCCCGGAACGGTCAATCTTGAGGGCTCCAAGGCAGTCCAAGCGGCTATAGATTACTGCGCAGAGCATAATATTTTTATCGGCGCTATCTGTGCGGCTCCGTCTATTCTGGGACACAATGGATTGCTGAAAGGCAAAAAGGCTGTTTGCTATTCAGGCTATGAAAAGGAGCTTACAGGCGCGGAGGTACTTGACGTTCCCGCCGTTATCGACGGAAACATAATTACCGCGAGAGGTGCAGGCGCAGCTGTGGAATTCGGTCTTAAGCTCGTTGAAGCGCTTGTTTCCAAGGAACGCAGTGATAAGCTCAGAGAAGCGATCCTATGTCCGTAAAAGAGGATAAAGACCTCCTGCGTAAAAAGTATAAGGCTTTGCGTTCGGAAATGCCACATGATGTCAGGGAAGCTCTTGACAGGAGCATTTTTGAAAATGTGATCTCTCTTGATGAATATAAACGGTGCGATCTTGTTCTGACCTATGTTTCTGCTGAGATCGAGGTGGATACGGTAGATCTCATAAAGCAGGCTTTTCATGACGGAAAGATCGTGGCTGCGCCAAGAAGTCTGGATAAGTGCGGAAGAATGGCGTTTTATGAGATACGCTCCTTTGATGATCTGGAAAAGGGATATTTCGGTATCTCTGAGCCTATAGCCGAAAAATGCAGGGAAATATCATGCTTTGACAGCGGGATCTGTATAGTTCCGGCTCTTTCATACGATGCGGAGGGGTATCGTCTCGGATACGGGAAAGGCTATTACGACAGGTTCCTGTCTGCGCACAAAGAGCTTTGCAGGATAGGGATATG
>CANQZS010000170.1 GCA_947628385.1 uncultured Clostridia bacterium
TCTGCTCTTTCGGTGAGTTTTTCCTCGATAGTCCTGCGTACTTCGTTTGCGAGCTGACCGATAACGGGTCTTTCCTCTGCGGAAAGTCCGCCCATTTGTTTAAGTATCGCAGTCAGTTCGCCTTTTTTGCCGAGATATTTTACGCGGAGATTTTCCAGTGCGTCCGCCGCGCCGCATTCAGCCAGTTCCTTTTCGGCAAGCTGTCTGATCTTTTCGAGCTGTTCCTTCATTGTGTACCTATCCTTTCGGTAAAAATTTATCCCAAAACAAATGCCCTGTCCCGATACAGGGACAAGGCACATCATACCTTGTTCATACCACCCTATCGGAGCCGATGCTCCCGCACCGAGTCCTTCGCCTTAACGCGGCAATACGTTCAAGCCTACTTGCTGTTCAAGGGTTCAGCCTGACCATTCGCGGGTGAAATTTCGCGCTTTCCGAACATGAAAAGCTTTCAGCCATTGCTTTTCTCTCTGGTAATGTTCCTGCGGAGGCGTTACTTTGCCCGGTCATCATGTTTCGGGATAATTATATAATTCTATTATAAACAATATCGTCAAAAATTGCAAGCAAAATTTTATTTAATTTTATTGAAACACAAAAAATTTTATGGTATAATATATTTTATACAAATTTTTGCCGATCTTATATAATATGAAAGGAACTGTTAAAATGGATATTTTCGTTGAACAGATAGTCAAAAAGGAATCCTCCGGCAGCGACTGGACAAAAAGAGTTCTTATCGGACTGGGAATGGGCATAGTTATGGCTGTGGGACTTTTCATTTTCCTGTTCACATGGCTTTCCGTTATCGGACTTGCGCTTTTTGCGGGAGCCATATGGCTCGGCTGGTACCTTATCACCGGTACGGAATGTGAATATGAGTACATCGTTACAAACGGCGAAATGGATATTGACAAGATAATCGCCAAAAGAAAGCGTATCCGCCTTATAACCGCAAAGGCGTCCTCATTTGAGGCTTTCGGCGAATATAAGGACGCTCCCAAAGCCGAAAGCGGGATCACGGTCGTAAGCGCAGTGGGAGTCGGCGAAACGGAAAACGAAGCCGGAGAGATAGTTCCCCTGAAAACCTATTACGCCGATCTCAAACACCCCTCGGCAGGAAACGTGCGGCTTATATTCAGCCCCGAACAGCGTGTTATAGACGCACTTTCGCCGTATTTCTCCCGCAAGCTGAAAATGGATCTGTCAGCAAACGGCAAAAAAGAATAATTTTGAAAGGATAGATGCAGCATGACTATAGGTTCGTACATTGTAGAAATACCGCGTATAAAAAGGATCGCGGCAAAGCCCAAATTCATAGCAAAATATTTTTCACCCGCCGAAATGAAATTCCTTATGGAGAAAAATTTCGCCGTTCCAAGGATCTCCGAAATGTTCGCGGCAAAGCTGGCGTTCCTCAATGCAATGGGAGTACACGCAAGAGATTACCGCCTTAACGAGATCTCGGTCCTTACCGACTACGGCGGAAATTATTATATAAGCCTGCTCGGAAATTCCAAAAAAGCATTTGCGGCAAAACGCCTCAGAACGGCGGTAAGCTGCTCGCATACAAGGAATTCCGCTCTGGCTACGGTAGTTTTCTACGAATGATACCCGCATATCCCGACATCGCAGGAAAAGGAGGTATATATCATGATATTTCCGACTCCTAAGCAAATGAGGAGCATTGAGGATAATTCCGACAGATCCGGAGCTTCGCTCAGAACGCTTATGGAAAACGCCGGAGGAGCTCTTGCCGTGCTCATTGACAGGACAATAAAGGAAAACGGACTTTCCGACGGCATAGTTTTTCTCTGCGGAAGCGGAAATAACGGCGGGGACGGCTTTGTTGCCGCCCGTTCCCTTGCGGAAAACGGGTTCAGGGTTACCGTCGTGCTCGTCTGCGGAGATCCATCAACGGAGCTTGCCGCCTTGGAATACTGCGAGCTTAGCGGAGTCAGGGGCGCCGAAGTCTTGGAGCTTTCGGAAAGCAAAGAAAAGGCTTTCTACAGAATATCGTCCGCCGCCGTAATAGTTGACGCCGTTTTCGGAACGGGCTTTCACGGGTTCCTGCCGGCTGATATAAAGGAATGTTTCGCTTTTGCAATGAAATGCGGAGGGGTAAAGATCGCCGCAGACGTTCCCTCCGGCGGCGACTGCCTGAGAGGAACGGCTTCGGACGGAACGATGAAATGCTCCTGTACGGTCACATTCGGATATAAAAAGATCGGAATGATGATGTACCCACTGGCGTCTCTCTGCGGAGATATAATTACTGCGGATATTGGCTTTACCGACAAATGCTGTGAGGATATAGACTATCTTCCGGAGCTTTTTGACGAAAAAGCCGCATTTGAATGTATTCCTGAAAGATATGCTGATTCCCATAAAGGCAGCTTTGGCAGGCTGCTGAATATAGCGGGCTGTTCACGTATGAGCGGAGCGGCTCTGCTTTCCACAAGGGCTGCTCTTAAATGCGGAACGGGACTTGTGGAACTGGCTTCCACCGAGCGGGTCATTGACCGCATTGCCTCGGCGGTCCCCGAGGCTGTCTATATGCCGCTCGATGAGGACAAAAACGGATCCGCCGCCGCTTCAAACTCCGATAATATCCTTGCGGAAGCCGGAAGCAAGACTGCCGTTTCAATAGGCTGCGGGCTTTCCGTTACCGCCGGAACAAGATCCATAGTAAAAAAAGTAATATCCGAGGCTGCGTGTCCGGTTATTTTGGACGCAGATGGAATAAACTGCATTGCGGACAACATAGATATAATCAGTAACGCAAAAAACAAGCTTATCATCACTCCGCACGCAGGAGAACTGGCAAGGCTGACAGGAACGTCTCCTGCCGAAGCCGCCGCCGAGCGTCTGACTCTGGCTGTAAATCTGGCAAGGGAATACAATATGATCGTTGTTGCTAAGGGAGTCCCCACATTTGTGGCGGGCTGCGGGAAAGTCTATGTTATCCCCGCCGGAAATCCCGGACTCAGCAAGGGCGGCAGCGGCGATGTCCTTACCGGTATAATAGCCGGTCTGTGCGCTCAGGGAGTCGAGCCTGTCAAAGCCGCGGCAGCGGGAGTGTTCCTGCACGGAGCGGCTGCGGATATTGCCGCAGAAAAATATTCCATGATCTCCATGCTGCCGTCCGATGTGATAGAGTGCCTGTCTTTTGTGTTCAGAAAAAAAGAACAGATCGGGCAGAAATACTGAGATCCCATTGAAGTACGGGCAAAAGATCCCCGCAGGATCGCATATAAGCAGGCTTTATGATCTCAGTATAGCGGGAGCTTTCCTTAAAAAATATCGCCCTCTGTTCGGAAACGGAGGGCATTTTTATGAATTTAAAGGGAATCGTCTGCGCCTCGTTTATTGCCCTGTCAGCCATTATGTGTACAGGCTGTAACAGTTCGGGAGGCAGCATACTTGAAAAAGCTCCGGATATAAACGTACCGTTCTCATCATCGGTAAAAATACAGGCGGGAGAGCTTGAATTCGAGGGAGAGATAAAGCGCAGAGCGGCGGGCATATGGGATATGACCGTTACCGCTCCGGACACTCTTAAAGGACTTTCGGTAATGTATGACGACGGCAGCGGAGTAAAGGCTGTTCTCGATGATATTTCTCTTGAAGTGCCGGTAGAAAGCATAAAGGAAAGCGCGGTATTCCCGCTTATTTTCAAAGCGATAGACTGTGCGGCTTCCTCCGGAACGCTGTCCTTTACGGAGACCGAGGACGGCAGAGTATGCTCCGGAGAATTTTCCGGAGGAGCTTACATATTGAAGCTTGATCCAAAGACCTCGGCTATTACGGGAATAGAGATACCTAACGAAGAGATCTCCGGAGAATTTACCGGATTTGCCGTTATAGAGGAGGAAATACCCGTTCCTGAGGATACGGAGGATCTGACAGACGGCTCTGAAAGCACTTGATTTAATTTAAAAAGTGTGATATAATACATTCAGGATCTGTCCCGAGGGGATAGACATACATATCCCTTTGAGAACGGATCCTTTTTATGCAGCCTTATCGTGAGCAATTTTCCGGAAAGGAGTGCGGTATTATGTCACACTGCATTATTTTGGCAGCAATTCCGGCGACCGGAAACATTTCGGTGAACGTATACATTATTATACTTATTGCCGCCGCAGTGCTTATTGCCGGTGCAGCCGCAGCGGGGATAATATCAAAGAAAAAGAAAAAATAACAGTCTGTCGAAAAAGTGATTACTATTTTGCGCGAAGCGCAAAATATAAAGCTGGTCGAGCTGAGCCCAGCTCGCG